>VGRE01000026.1 GCA_016875435.1 Deltaproteobacteria bacterium
GACGCCTGGCCCCCGGCCTCGTCGCGCTCGCGGTGGGCGGGCTCGCCCCGCCGCTCGGGAGCGCGGCCCACCCGGTGGCGGTCGGCGGCGTGCCGATGGCCGCGTTGGCGGGGGTGTACTTCCTCGGCCTGCTGGGAGAGCAGCGCTGGCGCTGGGCCGGGGCCCTCGGCGGTCTCGGCTTGCTCGCGGGCCTCGACCCGCCCCCGGTGCAGGGCCTCGACCTCTCGTTGCTGCCGCTCCCCGGCGGCGAGGCCCTCGCCGTCGCGGCGGCCTGGGCGGCGCCAGTACACGCGATCCGCTACCTCCGGGCCGAGGGTCGCGTCGCGACACGGATGCTATTCGGCGCCGTGCTGTTGCTCGACGTGGGGTTCACCTGCACCCGCCTGTCGCGACCGGAGCGACCCGCGCCGAGCACGCTCGTCGCCGCGCTCGCGGTGCATGCGAGATCCGCCGTGCTCACGGTGTTGCCGGAGGGCAGCGCGGCGACGGTGGGCCTGTGTCCCGACCACCGGCAGCGCGTTCTCGGCCTCCCCGCCGGTGCCGAGGCCGCGGGCGACGTGCCGCCGCCGATGGGACTGCATCGCGGCACCTTGCTCGTGGGTGGCAGCTCGGCGGAGGCCTCGGTGATCTCCACCGCGCTCGGCGCGCCGCGCGGCCTGGCGCCGGGCATCGCGTACTGGGTGGCGCGGTGAGGCTCATGGGCATCGTCAACGCCACCCCCGACAGCTTCTCGGACGGCGGGCGATATCGTCCCGTGGATCACGCGCTGCGGCTGTGCGACGAGGGTGCCGACGTGGTCGACATCGGCGGCGAGAGCACCCGCCCCGGCGCCGCCGAGGTGCCGGTCGACGAGGAGTTGGCGCGGGTGATCCCCGTGGTCAGGGGCCTGCGCGCCGCTCGCCCCTCGGTGACGATCAGCATCGACACGCGACGCGCGCGGGTGGCCGCTGCCGCCGTCGACGCCGGCGCTGGCGTGGTCAACGACGTCTCCGCCGGTGCCGACCCGGCGATGTTCGGCACCTGCGCCGAGCGCGACTGCGCGATGGTACTGATGCACATGCGCGGCACCCCGGCCACCATGCGGAGCCTCGTCGACTACGACGACGTGTGCGCCGAGGTGTGGACGTGGCTGGCGTCGCGCGCCGAGGCCGCCCGCGAGGCCGGGGTTCTCTCGGTGTGGCTCGACCCCGGGATCGGCTTCGCCAAGACGGCAGGCCAGTCCCTGGCGCTCTTGCGCGACCTGCCGTGCCATCGTGACAAGAGGGTGCTGGTCGGGGCTTCGCGGAAGTCCTTTCTCGCCGGCATCGGGCCCCAGCCGAGCCCCGATGATCGGCTACCGGGCTCGCTCGCGGTGGCCCTGTGGTGTCGCGACGCGGGCGTGGACCTGCTCCGGGTGCACGACGTGGCCGCCACGCGCGCCGCGCTCTGCACCTGGGGCGAGCTGCGGGGAGAGTCGTCGTGATCGAGCTCGCGCAGCTCTACCTCGGCGACCTTCGCCTCAGCGATGTCATCGACATCGTGCTGCTGTGGTTCGTGCTCTACCAGGCGCTGATCCTGTTGCGCGGCACGCGCGCGTTGCAGTCCTTGCTCGGCATCGCCGCTGCCGGCGCGCTGTACGTCATCGCGGCGCAGTTCGAGCTCTACGCGGTACACTGGATCTTCGAGAAGTTCTTCGACATCGCCGTGCTCGCGGTGCTGATCCTCTTCCAGAACGACATCCGCCGCGGGCTGGCCGGCGCCGGCGGGCGCCTGTTCCCGACCTTCGGGCAGAAAAGCGACCAGACGGCCTTCGAGGAGATCGTCCGCGCCAGCTTCCTGATGGCGAGCCGTCGCATCGGCGCGCTGATCGCCGTCGAGCGCCAGGCCACGCTCCAGGAGTACGCCGACAGCGGCAGTCGGCTCGACGCGCGGCTGTCGGCGGAGCTGCTGCTGTCGATCTTCCACCCCACGAGCCCCCTGCACGACGGCGCCGTGGTGGTGCGCCGCGGCCAGGTGCTCGCGGGCAAGGTGTTCTTGCCGCTGTCGCTGAGCCGCGAGATCAGCCGCTTCGTGGGCACCCGCCACCGGGCGGCGGTGGGGCTCACCGAGGAGACCGACGCGGTGGTGGTGATCGTGTCCGAGGAGCGCGGCACGGTGGCGGTGGTGGTGGCCGGGGAGGTACGGCCGGTGGCCGACGCCAACGAGCTGCGCCAGCGCCTCGTCGAGGCCTTCGACCCGGCGACCAGGCCGCAGGGGGTGCTGGCGTGAAGACCCGCATCGCCACCCTCAGGGACGGCCTCACCCACAACCTCGGGTACCGGCTCGTGGCGCTCGTGATGACGCTGGTGTTCTGGGTGTGGGTGCAGAGCGAGCAGCGAGTGGAGACGCGAGCGCGGGCGACGGTGAAATGGCTGCTGCCCGAGGGGCTCACGCTGGTCGAGCCGCCGCTGGAGAGCGCGACGCTCACGGTGGAGGGGGTGCAGGCCATCGTGCGCAGCCTGCGCCAGCGAGAGCTGGAGATCGAGGTCGATCTCAGCAAGGCACGCGAGGGCGACGTGGCCGTCGACCTGGCCCAGAAGTCGATCGACGGGTTGCCCCAGCAGCTCCACGTTGTCGAGGTGTCGCCATCGCAAGTGCGGGTGACGCTCGACCGGGTGCTGCGTCGTAAGGTGAGCGTGTCGCCCAACCCGGTGGGGAAGGTGGCGGACGGTTACCGGGTGATCGAGGTGAGCGTGTCGCCCCAGCGTGGCGACCTGGAAGGCCCGGTGTCGATCCTCAAGAACATCGACAGCGTCACCACCGAGGAGGTCGACATCGGCAGCCTCCGGGAAGACGCCGACTTCACCGTGGGGCTGGCCCTGCGCAAGGGCGTGGCCCTTGCCGGCAAGGGCCACGCCTTCACCGTCCACGTCGACGTGGAGCCCATCGTGACCGAGCGTCGTTTCGAGGGCGTTCCGGTGCTGGTTCGCGACGGCGCCTACGTGGCCTCTACCCAGTCGGTGGCGGTGCAACTGGCGGGCCCGGAGGAGGAGTTGGCCGGCATCGACGCCGGGGTCGTGAGCGTGATGGTCTACTTGCCGGATGGCTACGGCGAGGCGGCGGGCGAGGCGAGGCACGGCAAGGGCAACGGCCCGCGCTACGAGGTCGTTCACGGCGGCAGCGAGGCGGTGAAGGTGCAGGGCACGGAGCCCGACCGCATCGCCATCGTTCGCAAGGAGTGAGGCATGCAGTTCGGCACCGATGGGATCCGGGGCAGGGCCGGGATCGAGATCACCCCGGAGCTGGGGCGCAAGCTCGGCAACGCGGTGGTGCGGGCGATCGGTGCCCACGTGTGGGTGGCGCGCGACCCCCGTCCCTCGTCGCCTGGGATCGCCGAGGCGGTGGCGCAGGGAGTGGTGGAGGGCGGCGGCTTTGCCACCAGCCTCGGGGTCTTGCCCACCCCCGGCCTCTCGGCGCGCCTCGCCGAAGACCCCGGGAGCGCCGGGGTGATGGTCACCGCCTCGCACAACCCCGAGGCCGACAACGGGCTGAAGGTGCTATCCGCCGGTGGCAAGAAGCTGGGCAGCGGCGTGCTCGCGGCGCTCGGCCGGGAGATCGACAACCCGGTGCGCCGCGCCGGGGGTAGCCGGCGCAACCTCGACGACGGCGTGGATCGTTACGTCAAGTGGCTCCTGGCCCACCTGCCCCCCGGCACCTGGCTGGAGGGAAAGCGCATCCTCGTCGACCCCGCCATGGGCGCGGGCGCGCAGGCTGGTCGCAAGTTGCTGGAGGCGCTGGGCGCCCAGGTGGAGCTGTTCTCGGGACACGCCATCAACGACCGCTGTGGCTCGGTGCACCCGCAGTTCGCGGCGATGGCGCTTCGCAAGGGTGGTCACGACGCGGCGCTGGTGCTCGACGGCGACGGCGACCGGGTGGCGATGGTCGCTGCCGACGGGCGGATCCTCGATGGCGACCACTTGCTGTGGATCCTGCGCGAGGGCCCGGTGATGGTGGGGACGGTGATGAGCAACCTCGGACTCGAGCGCGCCCTGGGTGGCGCTGGCATCCGCCTGCACCGCGCGCCGGTGGGCGACACCTTCGTGGCCGCCTCGATGGACGATCTCGCCGCGCCGGTGGGCGGCGAGCCGAGCGGGCACATCATCGTGCGCGGCGGCACCCCCACCGCCGACGGACTCCTGGTGGGGGCGCTGGCCCTCGCCCGCTCGCCCGATCTCTCCACGGCCGGCTACCACCCCTGCCCGCAGGCCCACGCCGCGCTCCGGGACGTGAGCCGCACCGACGCCGACACCGCCTTCGTGACCGAGGCGGGCGGTCGCGCGGTGGTGCGCAAGTCGGGGACGGAGCCCGTGGTGCGCGTGATGGTCGAGCATGCCGACGTGACGCTGGCCAACACCCTGCGCGACCGGGTAGTCGAGCTGCTCCGGAAGGAATCCTGATGCGACGACTGGGCGTCAACGTCGACCACGTGGCCACGCTGCGACAGGCGCGCCAGGCCCGCTACCCCGATCCCCTCGCGGCGGCGCTGCTGGCCGAGCGCGCCGGCGCCGCCCAGATCACCGTCCACATCCGCGGCGACCGGCGGCACATTCAAGACCACGATCTCTACCGGATGCGCCAGACGGTACAGACGCTCCTCAACGTCGAGGCTGCCACCACGCCCGAGATGGCGGCGATCCTGCTCGACGTGCGCCCGCATCGCGTGACGCTGGTGGCCGAGCGGCCCGGCGAGGTCACCACCGAGGGCGGTCTCGACGTGGCGGGGCAGCGGCAGGAAGTGACGCGCTTCGCGGCCCGGATGCAAGACGCGGGGATCCACGTGGCGCTGTTCGTCGACCCCATCACCGAGCAGGTGCAGGCCAGCGCCATCCCCGGGGTGGACATGGTGGAACTCAACACCGCCAAGTGGAGCGAAACGGGCAACGCCCACGAGCTTGCCCGGCTCGCGGCGGCCGCGATGGAGGCGCGCGACTTCGGGCTGCAAGTGGCGGCGGGCCACGGGCTCACGCTCCACAACCTCCGCGCCGTGGTGGAGGCCGCCCCCGACATCGAGGAGTACAACATCGGCCACGCCCTGATCGGCGACGCGGTGTTCCTCGGGCTCGAGGCATCGGTGCGTCGTTACCTGGAACTGCTCCGGTGACGCCGATCTCCCGGGCGGCGCCGATCCGCGCGCTCGACCGGGCGGTGATCGAGGGGCTGGGCCTGCCCTCGCCGGTGTTGATGGAGAACGCCGGGCGCGGCATCGCCGAGGTGGTCGCCCGCCACTACTCGCCCCGGCCAACCCTCGTGCTCTGCGGCCCCGGCAACAACGGGGGCGACGGCTACGTGGTGGCGCGTCACCTGTCGCTCATGGGCTGGAACGTGCGGGCGCTGCCGTTGTTGCCACCGGCCTCGCCGGACTGCGTGGTCAACTTCGGTGTCGCCACGCGCATGGGGCTGGTGGGGCCGCTCAACGAGCACGAGCTGGTGATCGACGCGGTGTTTGGCACCGGGCAACGCGCGCCCTTGAACCTGCCTCCCTTCGATCCCGGCGCCTCCCCGGTGGTGGCGGTCGACGTGCCCACTGGCATCGACGCCGACACCGGCCAGCGCGTGGGCGCATTCCCGCCGGCCGCGCGCGTGGTGACGGTCGGCCGACTCAAGCCCTTCCTGTTCACGGCGGCCTACGACTACGATCTCGTCGACATCGGGCTGGAACGGGTGGCCACCGAGGCGCCGGAGGCGGTGCGTGTCGACGCGCCCTGGGTGCCCGCCGTGCGTCGTGACGCGAGCAAGTTCGACCGGGGACACGTGGGCGTGCGCGCCGGGAGCCCGGAGAAGACCGGCGCCGCCGTGCTCGCCTGCATCGGCGCGCTGCGAGCGGGCGCGGGCCTCGTGACGCTCTGCATCGCGCGCGAGGCCTGGTCGCGGCTCGGCGCCCTGCCGCCCGAGGTGATGGTGGTGGAGCCGGGCGCGGCCTTCGTCCCCGGGGCGTGGGTGGTGGGTCCCGGCCTCGGGCGCGCTGTCGACGAGGAGGTCCGTCGCCTGTGGCGCGAGTTTGCCGGTCCCGCCGTGTTCGACGCCGACGGTCTCCGCGCGCTCGACGGCTCGGCGCCGGGCGGTCCCCGGGTGATCACCCCCCACGCGGGCGAGGCGGCGGCGCTGCTCGGCGGCGACTGGCGCGCGCTCGAGGCCGATCGACTTGCCACGGCGCGGCGGCTCGCCGCCATCGCCCCGTGCATCTACAAGGGCGCCCACCCCATCGTGAGCGGTCGCCCGCTGCGTGTCGTTCCCGGCGCGCATCCCGCGCTCGGTACCGGTGGCAGCGGCGACGTGCTCGCCGGCGTCTGCGGCGCCCTGCTCGCCCAGTCGACCGCCCTGTCCCCGGGCGCCGACCCCGCTGACCTGGCCCTCGCCGCCTGCTGGCTCCACCAGCGCGCTGCCGCCGATCTCCCTGCCGGCGCCTTGCCCTCCGAGGTGGCGGCGCGTTTCCCCGCCCTGCGATGATCCACGAGTTCGACGTGTCGACCGTCGAGCAGACCCAGGCCGTGGGCGTCTGGCTGGCCGCGCTCGCCCGCGACGGCACGGTGATCCTCCTCGACGGCGGCCTCGGCGCCGGCAAGACCACGCTCGTGCAGGGCCTCGCCCGCGCCCTCGGTGTCACTCGCGAGGTGACAAGCCCCACCTACGCCATCGTCCACGAGTACCCCGAGGCCCGGGTTCCGCTCTTCCACGCCGACGTGTACCGGCTGGAGCACCCCGAGGAGCTCGTCCAGACCGGCATCGCCGAGCGAGTGGGCGAGTCAGGCTGCTGGGTGATCGAGTGGGCGTCGAAGTTCCCCGGGGCGTGGCCCCCGGCCATCCAGGTCGAGTTCGACGAGGGTGAAAGGTGCCGGAGGTTAAGGGTTAAGACTTAGCTGTTGGCGGGTCAACACCCGAGCCCGCCCCGCGGCCGCCGCCCTTGACGCGCCCCGTCCGGTGCGCATCCCTCCGCCCGTGTTCACCCCCGCGCACGACCCTTGGTTGCATCGCGCCGAGGACCTCGTCGACACCATCGTCGCCAGCGCAAAGTGGCTATTCGACCACGAGGGACGAGCCGCCGCCCTGCTCGCGCTGGGCCTCGCCTCGTCCCTGTGGCGACCGGTGTCGCGACCCGAGATTCCCGCCGTGGTGGTCCACCTCCCCGGCGTGGGCTGGGTCGACGCCGCGACGATCGAAGACTTGCCCCCCGGCGCGCGCGACGGCGACCGCCTGGTGCTGGTTACCGGACGCGAGACCCGTGCCCCGCCGCCTCCTCCTGCGGAGGACGGCGCCGGCGTGCCCGAGCGTGCCTTCAACCGGGCCATCTCGCTGAACACCGCGTCGATCGCCGGCCTCGAGACCCTCCCCGGCGTGGGCCCCACCCTCGCGGCGCGGATCGTCGCCGGGCGCCCCTATGCATCGGTCGACGACCTCGACCGGGTCAAGGGCATCGGACCCAAGACGCTGTCGCGACTGCGGGGCCGGGTCGAGCCCTAGCCGCGGGCTACAACCACCGCTTCAACCTGAACCACACCACCAGCATCGCCGCGCTCACCACCATCAGCAGGATCGCGCCCCAGAAGCCGAGCGGGTCGTGCGAGGTGGGGACGACGTCGAAGTTCATCCCGAACACCCCGGACACCACCGTCATCGGGAGCAGGAGAGTGCTCACGATGGCGAGGTATTTCATCACCCGGTTGAGGTTCTCGTTGATGTGGTCGGACCGGACTTGCAGCGCCCCGGAGCACACCTCGGCGAGCAGGGTCGCCGTGTCGATGACGGCGTCGATGTGGTCGAGCACGTCCTGGAAGTAGTGGCGTCCATGGTCTTTCTCGTCGAGCCCGTCGCGGAGGCGAGTGATCACCTCGCGCTGCGGCAACAGCGAGCGGCGCATCAGCCCCAGGTGGTTGCGCATGCTCACCAGCTGCGGCACCACCTGCCGCTCCTCTTCGGTGGGCGCAAGCCCGGTCAACTGGTCAACCCGGTCTTCCCAGCGTTCGAGCACTTCCACGAACTCGTCGACGATGGCATCCACCAGCACGTGCAGCACCCGCTCCGCGCCGAGGCCCACCCGGTCGCTGTCGGACAACACGAGCTTGTCGACCCGGTCGATGGCGCTCACCGGGCGGTCGTGTACCGACACCACCAGGCCTGGGCGGACGAACACGCGCACCGACACCGTGTCGATCTCGTCCGCGGTGCCGGTGTCGAGGGCCTGGAGCACGATGAAGCTGTGGGTTGGGAAACGCTCGTACTTCGCGCGGCGCTGCGCGTGGAGGCAATCCTCGAGCGCCAGCGGGTGAAAGCGCCACTCGGGGGGGATCATCGCGAGGCCCAGCGCGCTGCTGGCCACGATGTCGACCCACACCGTGCAACCCTCGGGCGCGCCGCGCGCCAGGGCGATGCTGTCGTCGGCCTGCACGCGGCCGTCGGGGTGCAAGACGTGGGTGCGGACCATCAGTAGTGCGGGGGCTTCTCGAAGTCGGCGCCCGCCACCGAGTCGTCGCGCATCGCGTCGAACTCGCCCCGTAGCCGACGCATCTCGTCGGCGGTGGTGCGAACCACCTCGTCGAGCTCGGCGAGGCTCTTTTCCAGCCACGCCAGCCGGGCCTCTATGGCTTCGATGCGGTCCATCGGCCTACCGGCAGCGCTGCGTCTTCGACCCGGACGAGGTCGTACAACTCAGCGTGGAGAGGTTGAAGGAGCACCCGGTGATGTAGCTGCCACTCGTGCCGCAGGACCTGACCGAGCCACTCCAGCCCTCGGTGACCGAACACAGCGAGGTGATCTCGCACTCGCCGGTGGTCTTGAAGTATTTCTCCTCGCTGCCGTCGCAGTTCCAGTCGTAGCTGCCGTCGCCCCGATCAGCCGTGGAGTAGCTCGTGACACCCGGCGCTGCATTGTCGTCGAAGTCGTAGCAGTCGGTGTCGTAGCTCGAGGTGTAGTAGCCACTGGTGGAACACAAGCACCGCCCGGACACGCTGTCGGAGCCGAAGCCGTCGCCGTCGTAGTCGTAGTAGTAGGTGGTGCAGCCGTCGGCGTCGACCTCGTCGGTGCTGCCGTCGCAGTCGTTGTCGGCGCTGTCGCACTCCTCGGTGCCGTCGGGCGAGATGCTGTCGTCGGTGTCGTCGCAATCCTCTCCGATTTCCACGCCGCTGGCGGGGCTGGCGTCGCCCCAGCCGTCGTCGTCGGCGTCGGCGAAGCAGAGCGTGGGGTCGCTCTCGTTCTCCGCGGCGCCGGGGAAGGCCCACTCGTCGCCGTCGTCGCAGTCGTCGCCACCGGTACTCATCGACAGGTGGCCGTCGCTGTCGAAGTCTTCCTCGGCCACGCCATTGCAGTCCTGGTCGGCGTAGTCGCCGTAGTCCTCCGGGGCGCCGGGGTAGCTCTCGTCGTCGCCGTCGTCGCAGTCGCCGCCATTCTCGCTGTAGCCGTCGCCGTCGTCGTCGTAGGCGGCGGTGCTCTCGTCCACCACGCTGTCGCAGTCGTTGTCGCGACCGTCCTCGATCTCGCCGGCGCCGGGGTAGCTAGCCACCGAGTTGTCGTCGCAGTCGCCGGCGATCTCGGTGTAGCCGTCGCCGTCGTCGTCGTACCAGTTGGTGCCCTCGTCGGTGACGCCGTCGCAGTCGTTGTCGGCCGCGTCGTATTCCTCGGCGGCGCCGGGGTAGGTGACGGGGTCGGCGTCGTCGCAGTCGCCGTCGACCTCGGCGAAGCCGTCGCCGTCGTCGTCGAAGCCGCTGGTGCCCTCGTCGACGAGATCGTCGCAGTCGTCGTCGATGCCGTTGAAGGTCTCGCTGGCGGCGGGGCTGACGGCCGCGTTGGTGTCGTCGCAGTCGCCCTGGGTCTCGTTCCAGCCGTCGCCGTCGTCGTCGTGGTCGAGGTAGCTGTCGACGACGAGGGCCGCCTGGTCGGTGCCCGTGAGGCCCGCCGTGTCGGTGACGGTGAAGTCGAGGTAATGCGTGCCCGCGCCGAGCTGCGCCGTACACGAGAAGTCGCCGTTCTTGTCGGCGTAGCCGGTACACACCTCGCCGCTGGCCTCGCTGGTGATGGTGATGGACAGGAGGTCGGCCTCGTCCTGGTTGTCGGACACCTTCGCCGCGAAGCTGAAGTCCTCATCGTCGCGACCCACTTCGCCGGCAACGGGGTGGACGATCTCGATCTCCGGCGCGTCGGGCACATCGAGGATGCCGAGGTCGATGCTGTACTCCGAGCGGTTGCCATCGGCGTCCGTCGCCGCGAGCGTGATCTCGTGGGTGCCGACGGACAGCGTGGCGATGCTGAAGGCCACGCTGCCGTCGGGCTCCACCACGCTGTCCTCGGAGAGCATGCCGTCGATGGTGCTCGACCAACTGACCGCGAGCGCGGAGGGGTCGGTCTCGCGGTCCTGGACCTTGCCCTCGAAGTCGACGGTGGTGCCCTCGTTGGCCATCGTGCCGCTCGGGGGCGCGGTGATGCTCAACTCCGGGGGCGCGTTGTAGACGCTGACCTTGCTGTCGTTCTCGCAGGCCAGGATGAAGGCGAGGATGCTCATGAGGCAACACTAACTCCGAGAGCGGGCAACCGAATCCCAAAAAAGCGATAATGCACTGGGGTTCGATTGACGCCCTCGGCCTGGCGTGCTCTGCTGCCGCGCGATGCGCCTGGGTGAGTTGCTTGCCGATCCACGCAATGGCCGATGGGCCATCGGCGGTCTGGCGGTGGCGCTGGTTCTCTACGCCTCTCACTACGCGAAGTTGTGCGCCGATGTCGACGCGGGGCGCGAGGCGGTGAGCACGCGGGTGGCGTGGACCGGGCGGGCGGGGGAGCTGGCGCTGGCGAACGAAGGCGCCTGGCGACGAGAGGGGGAGGCGGCGACCGCGTTCGCGACGCTGGCCGACGAGATCGAGGCGGGACAGTCGATCTCGCTGTTGTCGCGGCCGACCGACTCGGCGGCGGTGGCGGCGCTCCGCGAGGCGTCCCGGGCGGCGGCGAGCGACCGGGAGGCAGCGCGCGAGGCGGCCGGCGCCGCGCTCCAGAGCTTGCGCGAGGGCACCGCGGCGCTGTCCTGGGAGATCGGCGAGCTGGTGGATACCACGCGCATGTCGGCGATCGGGGGCATGGCCTTCGGGGCGCTCGGCGTGGTGGTGGTGGCGGCGCTGGTGGCGAGTCTCGGCGAGGCGCAACACTGGCGCCGCCGCTGGACGCTCACCACCCGCGCGACCGCCGACGGGCTCTGGGACTGGGACCTCGACAAGGGCAAGGTCGACTTCTCGGACGCCTGCCGCGATGCCGCGGGGCTGCAGCGGGGGAGCGGGCTCGACGACTGGTTCGACCGGATCCACCCCGACGACGCGCCCGCCGTTCGCGCCGCCCTCGATGCCCACCTCGCGGGCAGCACGCCGGTGTTCGAGGTGGCGTTCAGGCTGGTCGACGGCTTCGGCGGCCACCGGTTCATGCTGGCCCGGGGGCTGGCCGACCGCGACCCCGCGGGGCGGCCGCGGCACGTGGCCTGCTGGCAGACCGACATCTCGGATCGTCGCGACGCGGCGGTGCTCAAGGCACAGACCGACACCGCGATGCGCGCCCAGGGCGAGCTGCGCGCGGTGATCGACGCGCTTCCCGACTGCGTGCTGGTCCTGGCCGCCGGCGAGGTGGCCTACGCCAACGCTGCGGCCCGCTCCGCCTTCGGCGGGCCAGACTCGATGCACCGGGTGGCGGCGCGGCTGCGCGCGGCGGCCGGGGGCGGCGTGCCCGCAACCGTCGGGACACGCAATGGCCTGGAGGCCACCTGGGAAGTCGCGCCGGCGGTGCCGATTCGCTGGGACGACATCCCGGCCGAGGTGGTGGCCGCCCGCGACATCAGCGGCCGCTTGCGCATAGAGGGGCAGCTCCGCAACGCCGAGCGGGTGATCGCCCTCGGGGGCCTCGCCGCGGGCCTGGCCCACGAGATCAACAATCCGCTCACCTACGTCATCGGCAACCTCGAGCTGGCCCAGCAGCAGGTGGGCGACGTGAGCGAGCGCGTGTCGCGCGCGCTGGAGGGCGCCACGCGCGTGCGACAGGTGGTCGCCCAGCTGCGTGCGATGGCGAACCCCTCGGCGGGGGAGCTCGTGCCGACCCACGTGGGCCCGGCCATCGAGGGCGCGCTGACGCTGGCCGGGGGCATCGGCATGCCGCTGGCGGCGGTGGCCCGGCAGGTCGACGAGCAGGCGGCGGTGCTGGCCAACCCCGTGTGGCTTGGGCAGTTGCTCGTCAACCTCGTCAACAACAGCCTCCAGGCGATGGCGGCGCAGCCGCCCGACACGCGCGTTCTGAGCTTTCGCGTGTTTCGCGTGGGCGACGGCACCGCGGCGGTGGAGGTGGAAGACACCGGACCCGGCATCCCCGCAAACCTGATGTCGCGGATCTTCGAGCCTTTCACCTCCTCGCGCCTGCAAACCGGCGGCTCCGGGCTCGGCCTCTACATCTGCCGCGAACTCGCGTCCCGCATGGGCGGCAGCCTCGCGCTCTTGCGCTCCGGCCCGGCGGGCACCTGCTTCCGCCTGACGCTCCGCCTGGCGGTCCAGGCGCCGGCCGAGCGCCGCGAGGGCGGGGGGCCGGCGGCGGTGCGCCGTGGGCGCGTGCTCATCGTCGACGACGAGGCGGGCCTGGGCGACCTGATGAGGACCTACCTCTCGCATCACGAGGTGCGCGTGGAGACCTCGGGCGAGGGCGGCGCCACCGCGCTCGCCACGGGACGGTGGGACGCGATCGTACTCGACATCGTCTTGCCCGACCGCTCGGGCATCGAGCTGTGGCGGGAGCTGTTTCTGCGCGACCCGAGCGCGGCCGCGCGGGTGTGCTTCGTCACCGGCGGCTCGCTGGCCCCCGACGTGGCGAGTTTCCTCGTCGACAGCGTCAATCCGTCGCTGGTGAAGCCCTTCGATTTCCGCGAGCTGGTGGCCCACGTCGACAACCTCGTGGCGCAGGGCGCGCCATGGGTGGAAGAGTCCGCGTAAGATGGGCAACGTGCTGCTCCTCCTGGCCTGCGCCGCCCCCGAGTCCGCCCCGGCGGCGTTTTCCGACGCGGCGGTGGCGGCGATCGCCGCCTTCGACGGCGACGCGGCGGTGCTCGCCGAGGCCTTCGCCGCCCTGGAGGCCGAGATCGATGCTACTATCGACCCGTCGGCCAGCGACTACACCCAGCGCGACATGAGCCCGGAGCCGCTGCCGGCCGAGGCGGTGGAGGGGATCGTCCACCCCGACCGCGACCCCGCGCAGGGCATCCCCGTGGCGCTCGCCTGGCTCTCGCCGCACTCGCCCGCCAGCCACGACCGGGTGTCGCTCTTGTCCGACCTCACCGCGGTGGAACCCAACTCGCCCAACCACTACGATCGGCACTTCGACGAGGGAGGGGACTGTTACCCCGAGTGCGAGTTCTTGCGGACGACCAACGACGTCACGCGCGAGAACGTGATGATGAGCGTGACACACGAGCTGAAGAAGGACTTCCGCGCGTTGTCGATGGCCGACGGCCGCGCCGCCCGGGCGTCGCGCGGGTGGATGGAAGAACCGGGTCACGACCCGGACGGGGGCGCCACCATCGAGCAGAGCTTCGCCATCGAGGCGTGGATCGAGCGCGACGAGGGTTCGCTCCGCCTCCAGGTGTCGTGGGCGGAAACCACCTTCGAGGGCGCCGACTACGACGACGACCTGGTGGCGGCCACCACCGTGTACGGCATCGACGCGCAGTTCGACGCCCACGACGCCTGGCTCGCGGAGCAAGGCGCCGGCGAATAGGCTCGGGGAATGTTCCTGCTCCTGCTTGGCTGTCCCGAGCCCGACGCCATCAGCCACCGGAAAGACACCGGCACCGTCGACACCGACAGCGCCGAGCCCACCGACACGGCGGAGGGCGTCGACGAGGACAAGGATGGCTTTGACGTGGGCGAAGACTGCAACGACAACGACTACAGGGTGTACCCGGGCGCGGCCGAGGAGTGCGACGGCATCGACAACGACTGCGACGGCGTCACCGACGAGGACTTCGACGCGGACGAGGACGGCGCCTACCAGGAAGGCTGCGGCCCCTGTGCCGAGCTCGACTCGGGTTGCGATGCCGTGGACTGCGACGACACCGATCCCTCGGTGTACGAGGGCGCCGACGAGGTACCCTACGACGGTATCGACCAGGACTGCGATGGCGCCGATCTGGTCGACGTCGACGGCGACCGCTACGACTACAGCTTCGACTGCGACGACAACGACGCGGCGGTGAACCCCGGGGCCGACGAGGTGCCCAAGAACGGCGTCGACGACGACTGCGACGGGGCCGACGCCGCCGACGGCGACGGCGACGGGGTGGACGACGAGGCCCTCGGCGGCGAGGACTGCGACGACGCCGACCCGGGCGTGTTCCCCGGCGCCCGTGACTTCTGGGGCGACGGGAACGACACCGACTGCGACGGTCTCGACAATCGCGTGCAGCCGCTCGCCGACGCGACCGTGAGCATCGTGGGCATCGACGGCGCGCAGAGCCTCGTCGGCGAGTCCGTCAGCTTCTGCGATCTCGACGACGACGGCCTCGACGACCTCGTGGTGACCGCCCCCTTCGCCAGCAGCTACGCGGGACAGGTGGGCATCTGGTATGGCGACGCCAGCGCGAGCTGGACCGCCGGGATGTCGATGTCCGACGCCGACAGCCTGCTCACCAGCAACGACCTCTTCCTCGGCTTCGGCGTGGCCTGTGCCGACGTCGATGGCGACGGCGTGCTCGACCTCGTCACCACCCGGGGCGAGATCAACGCCGGGAGCTACGGCTACGACACCGAGTACGAGATCCTGGTGTTCTTCGGCCCGGGCGGCAAGTGGAGCGCCAGCTTCGACGAGTCCGACGCGGGCGCGCGATTGCAGCGAGAGCTCGGGGTGGAAGACGACCTTCTCGCTGTCTTCTCGGCCGGCTTCTTCGCCGCCGATCTCGACGGCGACGGCGCGGCCGAGATCATCATGTACGACGCCGAGGACAGTCGCGAGTCGGAGCCGACGGGCATGATCTACGTGGTGGCGGGCGGCCCGATGTCCGGCACGATGGAACTCATCGACGAGGCCGTGGCGGTGGTCGACCCGGGGCTCGACGCCGGGCTCGGGCGCATGCGCGTGCTCGACGATGTCGACGGCGACGGCGTGATCGACTGGTTTCTCGGCGCCACCGCCTTCGGCGACACCGGCGACAGCGCCGACAGTGGCACCCAGCCCCCGGGCCGCGCGTTCTGGGCGTCGACCACCATGGTCGACGCGGCCATCCAGGAGCTCTCGTGGGCGACCTGGGACGGCCGTCCCGGCGATGTCTACGGCTGGGACGGCGTGACTCTCGACGACGGCACGGGACTGCTCGACGCCGCCGTGGTGGCCATCGGCTACGACGAGGGGCGCGGCGCCATCTACTTCTTCGATGGGATCCCCGCCGACGGCTCGCCCGCCGCCGCCGCCGCGAGCGTGGTGGGCAACGAGGCCAGCGGCTACCTCGGCTGGGCGCTGGAGCCCCTGCCCGACCTCGACGGCGACGGGGTGGCCGACCTCATGGCCAGCGAGATCTTCGCGGGCAGCGACGACGCGGGCAGGGTGTACGTGCTCGGCGGGGCGCAGGCGCGCGCGGGCGACGGCAGTACCGACAGCGCGACCCTGCTGGCCTGGGGCGGCGAGGAGAGCACCGCCTACACCGGCCATGCGCTCGGGCACGGCGACGTCGACGGCGACGGCGAGGTCGATCTCGGCGTGGGCGCCTACGTCTTCCCCGACAGCAGCGGCAACACGGCGGGCAAGGCCTACGTGCTCCTGGGGCGTTAGGCGCGGGGCCATGCCACGCACCTCCATCGACGGCGCCCCCGCGCTCCTCGCTCTCAGCGGCGCCGACCTCGGCGCCACCGAGTTCCGTCCCCTGGACTTTGCCCAGATCGCCACCTTCGCCGAGGCCACCGGCGACCACCAGTGGATCCACGTCGACAAGGCGCGCATCGCCAGGGAGTCGCCCTTCGGCGCGCCCATCGCCCACGGCTACCTCACGCTCGCGCTGGTGGCCGGGCAGTTCTTCGAGCTGCTCGAGCTCTCGGGCTTCCGCATGGTGATCAACTACGGCTGCAACAAGGTGCGCTTCCCCTCGCCGCTGAAGGAGGGGGCCAGCTGGCGCCTCGCGATGAAGCTCGGCACCGTCACCCAGCAGGGCGACTGGCTCGAGGCCCAGTTCATCGCCACCATCGAGATCCAGGGCTCGGCCAAGCCGGCCTGTGTCGCCGAGTGCATCTACCGCTTCCTGCCGGCCTAGCCCTTGCTGCTCGCCGCTCTCGCCGCCTGAGTCTGCATCGACGAAGCCAAGCACGCGGCGTTCGTGGCCGCCCTCGGCGGCGAGGCCGGGAGTTGGAGATCGCCCGGAGTCCGCCGGAAGTCAGCTTCCCCGGTAGGTCGAGTATCCAAACGGCGATACGAGCAGTGGAACGTGGTGGTGTCGCGACAAGTCGGCCACGTCGAAGACGATCTCGGCGTAGGGGAAGAAGCAGGGCTGTCCCCTCGCGGCGAAGTAGGGGCCCACGTCGAACCGGATGCGCCAGCGCCCGGGGCCGAAGCGCCCCTCGGGCAGAAGCCCCGGGCAGCGCCCGTCGGCGTTGGTGCGCCCCTCGGCCACCGTCTGCCACTCGCGCCCGAGCACCTCCACCACGAGATGAACGCCCTCGGCCGGGATCCCGTGGGCGGTGTCGAGGACGTGGGTGCTCAGGGAGGGGGGCATGCGGCCTGCTATCCGCGCGGGCTCGGTCCTCGCACCCGAACACCGTCGTGCGGCTGGAGTCGCAGCTCCCGTCGGCATGCTCGTCGTCGCACCAGCCGGCAGGGCGCTCGCGGGGCGGAACAGCACGGGGACAGCCGCTTCGAGCGCGTGGCGGGGCGCTGGTACTTCGCCTAGCAGCCGCCGCCGTGGCTCACGAGGTAGCCGCGGTCGGCCGAGCTCACGCGGAGGAAGGCCCCGCACCCCTCCGACCACTCCCAGCCCCACGAGTCGTCCCCCACCACCGCGGCGCCCTCGCCGCCGTCGGCCGCGTCGATTTTCTGGACGCCGCTGGCCCGCGGCAGTCCGAGTCGCGACAGCTCGCCCTGGCTGCCGAGGCAGTTGCGGGCCGCCGCCCAGAAGGCGTCGCGAGGCACGTCGGGAAGGTAGAGCGTGTCGCTGCCCCACTCGTAGCCCTCGTTCTGCTCGTAATACCCGCCGCCGTGCAGGGGCGTCCGGCGCGTGACGTCGCAAGCGCCGTCCATGCCCTCGTCGCCGATCCCCATGGACGCGCAGCTCGCGCGCATCACCTCCTCCGGCGCGCCCGCGTGGCCGATCGCCAGCGCCCAGTCGGCGAGCGAGGTGCACGTGGCGGGCGGGGCCGCGTGAGTGAGGAGGAATCCGTCGAAGGCATAGCCGGCGAGGCCGTCAACCCAGACGGGTACCCAGCCCCCCTCGATCCCCGACACCGTCTCCCGCCTGGTCGCGCCCCCGGTCACGACGAAGGCGGTGCCCCGTGGGAACTCGCCGATCTCGGCCGCCGACGAGGAAGCCGCGGCGCGGACCTTCAGGGCGGAGGCGGCAACCACGTACATCGTGACCCCGGCCGGAGCCTCCTCGGCCGCTCCCTCCTCCGGCGCCTCCGGGAGATCGTCCAGGAGACCACCGCAGCAGCAGACCGTCGCGAACACGCCCGCGCCGCAGCCGTTGAGCAGGAGCTTCATGCGCGGATTGTAACGGGGCGCGGCGGGCCCTCCGGCGCCGGCTCGCTGAGCTTCTCGATCCGCAGCCGCGTGATCTTCGCCTGCTCGCCGGCCGCGATGCGCAGCTCCTCGCCGGGGCGGTTGTCGATGCGCTCCTGCAGCCGCGCCAGCATGTCGTCGGCGCCGAGCCCGCTGGCGCACACGATGAAGATGTGGCCGAACTTGGCCTCGTAGGCCTGGTTGCCGTGGGCCAGCGACTGGAGCGTGGCCTCGCCGGCCCGCGCCACGCCCGACTGCTCCTTGGCCGACCACTCGGCGGTGGCGGCGAACTTCTCGCGGAGCTTGTCGATGTCGGCGCCGATGCGCGGGTGGTGGGTGAAGGCCTCGAGCCAGTCGGCGCGGTCGAGGCGCCACCAGCGGCGCTCCGCCTCGCCGAGGAGCTGCGCCCGGCTCTGGTAGGGGCGGCCGGCGGCAAAGCTCGCCACCCAGCGGGCGGAGCCACAGCAGCGAGTCAGTTCCTCGCTCGTGGCGTGGTTCACGCGGTCGACCAGCGGATCGGTCGCGACCTCGTGCGAGGGGTGTCCCCAGGCGCGCAGGCGGGAGATGCCGCCGTCGGGGTAGATGCGCAGCCGCAGGTGCGTCCACGGCCCGTGTCGCGACACGGCGAAGTCACGACTGTCGTGGGCGTGGAGCTTGTGGGGCGAGAGAATCTCCTGCCAGTCGCCCGAGCTCACCAGCATCGAGGGCGGCGCGCCCGGCCAGTAGAGCGCGTCGACGGCGGCGCGGTCGGGGTAGTTCCCCTTGAAGTGGTGCGTCTGGAGCGTGAGCGAGTCGATGCGCCCCGGCTGGCCCAGCCGGAGGATGATCCAGTCCATGCCGGGCGGCCGGCTCCGGCGCGTTTCCCAGCCGTTGGACATGATGGGCGACTCGCCGGGGAGGACGAGGTTGCCCATCGGCGAGAAGAAGCTGTCGCTGGCCACCAGGGGACAGCCCCCGTGCGCGAGCGCGGCGAGGTCGAGACGGCCGGTGCTCGACTCGGGCGCGGGCACGCCGTACACCCGCAGCCGGGCGATGCCGCCGTCGGGCACCATGTTGAGCCGGACGTGGGTGTAGGTGTGGGTGGACACGCTGGCGCACACGTTGGACGAGCCGCGCTTCATCGGCGTTTCCGGGACGATCACCGACCAGTTGGCGTGGTCGCGCAGCCACTCGCCGGTGGCGTCGCCGGGGGCGGTGGTGCCCTCGAGCGACGCGAAAGGGCCGTGATTTCCGAGGAAGTGGCTGGTGTCGATGTCGGCGGCGCGCACGATGCCGGGCACGCCGAGCTTCACGATGCACCAGTCGTGCCCTGGAACTCGCTTTCGTCGCGACTCCCAGCCGTCCATCTCCTTGCCGCGGTCGGTGTAGGTGGTGGGATCGAAGCGGGCCGGTTCGGGGTCGACCAGGCGGTCCATCCCGGCGAAGTAGTCGTCGGAGCAGAGCAGCGCGCGGCCGCCGACGGTGCGCGAGGCGAGGTCGACGAGGCCAGTGAACAGGGCAGGAACGCCGACGATCTCGGCCATCTAGGACTCCGATAGCAGGGGACGACCGCGCGGCGGCCCGACGATGTTCTCGCCGTCGAACACTCGCTCGCCGCCGAGCCAGGTGGAGGCCACGCGCCCTCGCAGGCGGCGGTCGCGGTAGGGGGTGAGGGGATGGCGGTGGAAGAGCCGAGCCACGTCGACGACATCGGCGCCATCGGGATCCCAGGCAACCAGGTCGGCGCGGAAGCCCGGCGCGATCCGTCCCCGGTCGGGCAGGCCGGCGAGCGCCACCGGGCCGGCGGTCATCCAGCGGGAAATGGTCGCGACGTCGTGTCCGCGTGCCGCCGCCTCGGTCCACACCGCCCGCAGGCCGAGCTGCAGCGAGGCGATGCCGCCCCAGGCGTCGAGGAAGTTGCCGGTGTCGAGCCGCTTGAGCGCGGGGGTGCACGGGCTGTGATCGCTCACCACGAAGTCGATGACGCCCTCGGCGAGGGCGGCCCACAGCGCGGCGCGATTGCCGTCTTCGCGGATGGGGGGCGCGCACTTGTAGGTGGTGTCGCCGTCGGGGACCTCCTCGGCGCGCAGGCAGAGGTAGTGCGGGCAGGTTTCCGCCGTGATCGGCAGGCCCTCGGCCTTGGCGGCCCGCAGGATGGGGATCGCGGTGGACGAGCTGAGGTGGACGATGTGCGCGCGGCAGCCGGTGTCCCGCACCAGGTTGACGATCATCGCCACCGCGCGGTCTTCCCACTCCTTGGGACGGCTGTGCAGGTAGGTGGCGTAGGCGCGCGGGTCGGCCTCGTCCTGGCGCAGCTCGCTCTCCAGCTCCGCGTGCACCAGCAGCGGGCGACCGGCGGCCCGCAGGATCGACATCGCCGGGCGCAGGTCGGTCTCGGTGGAGCGGGGGAAGTCGTCGATGCCGGAGTGGCAGAGGAAACACTTGAAGCCACGGGCGCCCGCCGCCGCCATCGGGGCGAGCTGGGCGGCGTTGCCCGGGACCACGCCTCCCCAGAAGGCCACGTCGACGGCGAGCTGCCCGGCCGCGGCCGACGCCTTCCGGTGCAGGGCGTCGAGCGTGGTGGTGACCGGGATGCTGTTGAGTGGCATGTCGACGAGGGTGGCCACGCCGCCTGCCGCCGCCGCGCGGGTGGCGGTGGCGAAGCCCTCCCACTCGGTGCGCCCCGGCTCGTTGATGTGGACGTGGGCATCGACCAGCGCGGGCATCAGCACCAGCGGCGACAGGTCCTCGCCCTCGACCGCGCCCTGCGCCACGCGACGGACGTGGCCACCCTCGACAGCGACCGTGGCGGGGACCAGCCGCCCCTCGACGAGCACGCGCGAGCTAGAGAGGGTGAGCATCGGGAAGGCGATGTATCGCGCCGGGATAAGACGCCGACCCCGCGGAGCGACGCTTGCCCGACCCCCATCTCGTCGACTGGACCGCGATGATCCTGCGCTGGTTCCACCTCGTCACCGGGGCGGCGTGGATCGGGGCCTCGTTCTACTTCGTGTGGCTCAACAACCACGTGCGCCCGGTCGACTCGGGCGACGCCACGCCCGGATTGAGCGGCGAGGTGTTCGCCATCCACG
Source organism: Deltaproteobacteria bacterium (assembly GCA_016875435.1). Lineage (GTDB taxonomy): Bacteria > Myxococcota_A > UBA796 > UBA796 > SXON01 > SXON01. Next base: position 20,784 of record VGRE01000026.1, read on the forward strand.
GCGGCGCCTTCTACCGGGTGTCGAAGTTCGGCGGTGCACCCGAGAAGTTGCCCAGCGTGCTCCACTGGTTCAAGTGGGAGGCCTACCTCACCTGGGTGACCGGCTTCCTGCTGCTGGGCCTCACCTACTGGATGGACGCGCGCTCGATGATGGTCGATCCGGCGGTGCGCGACCTGTCCCCGGCGGCGGCGGTGGGCGTGGGCGCGGGGTCGCTGGTCGTCGGCTACCTCGCCTACGACTTGCTCTGCCGCGGGCTGTCGCGACAACCACTGTTGCTGGCGGCGCTGGGCACGGCCTTGTTCACCGGCGCCTCCTACGCGCTCTTCGGGCTGCTCGGCGCCCGCGCGGCGACGATCCACCTCGGCGCGATGATCGGCACCATCATGGTGGCCAACGTGCTGTTCGTGATCATCCCCGGCCAGCGGGCGATGGTCGACGCGATGGTGGCCGGTCGAGAACCGCCGCTGGAGCGGGGGCAGGCTGGGGCGCTGCGGAGCTTTCACAACAACTACTTCACGCTGCCGGCCCTGTTCGTGATGGTGAGCAACCACTACCCGGTGATCTGGGGACATCGACTCGCGTGGCTGCTCGTGGTGGGGATCTGCGTGCTCGGCGGGCTCATCCGGCACGGGTTCAACCTCGCCGGGGTGGGTCGGCCTCGTCCTTTCCTCCCGAGCGTCGCCGGGGCCCTGGGCCTCGTCCTCCTGGCCGTGGCCACGCGCGCGACACCACGGCACACGGCGTCGGAGGCTGTCAACCTCACCGCCGTGCAGCAGGTGATCGCGTCGCGCTGCCAGTCCTGTCATAGCCAGACTCCCACGCAACCGGGCTTCGTGGCCGCGCCGAAGGGGCTCGCCCTCGACGACCGCGCCACCATCGAGGCGAACCGGGCCAAGATTGGTGCGCAGGTGAGCAACGGTGCGATGCCCCTTGGAAACATCACCGCAATGACGGATGATGAACGCCAGCTATTGGTGAAGTGGGCGTCGGGAGGGTAGGCCGGGCTCGCTCCCGCGACCTGGGCGCACGAACAGGCCGGGAGAGCGCCGCTGGCGTTCCATGTCACCGCTCGCGACGTGGCACCGACCTCCCGGTGGCTCCGGCTGCCTCGGGCATCGCCTGGGCGGTGTCGACCGGCGAGGTTCCTGGGGATCATGGGCGGCGGGGATTCCCTCGGGCGCCCCGCCGTCGCATGATCCCGGGATGCGCGCGATCCTCCTCCTGTTGCTGCTCCTGCCCGGGGTGGCGATCCCGGCCGAGCTGCCGAGCATCGACGACCCCCTCCGCACCGGGAGCGTGGCGCGCGCCGACGCGGCGGTGATCATCGGCGTGGAGGACTACGGCTACCTCCCCGACGTGCCGCACGCCCGTCGCGACGCCGAGGCGATGCGCGCCTTCATGGTCTACACCCGCGGGGTGGCGGCCGAGCGGGTGGTGACGCTGGGCGACCGCGACGGCCGCGCGAAGATGCTCGAGGCCATCGACGCGCTCGGGCGGCAGGTGGGCCCCGGGGGCACGGCGTGGGTGTACTTCGCGGGGCACGGGGCGGCCTCGCCGCGCACGCGGGAGCGCATCCTCCTGCCGGGGAACACCACGCCCGACGAGCAGGGCTTCGACGAGATGGGGCTGGTGGTATCCGAAATCCAGACCCTGGCGGGGGCAGGCGGCGGCGAGGTGATGCTGATCACCGACGCGTGTTTCACCGGCGCGGGGCGCGACGGGTCGTCGCTGGTGGCGGGCGGTCGCTCGTGGGTGCCGTCGAGCCCGAGCGCGGCGGGCAAGGTGGCGCAGTGGGACGCGGCGCAGGCCAACCAGGTGGCGCGGCCGCTCGACGCAGCCGGTCACGGGGCGTTCACCTACTTCGCGCTGGGCGCGCTGCGGGGCTGGGCCGATGGCGAGCAGTCGGGCAGCCCCGACGGGAAGGTCACCGCCGAGGAAGCCCAGCTCTACGTGCAGCGCGCGCTGGCGGCGGCTGGCCTGCGCGACCAGACGCCGCTCTTGCTCGGCACCGGGGTGGAGGAGCGGGTGTTGTCGGTGGGCGCGCGAGCGAGTGGCCCGGATCTCAGGGCGATCCCGGCGTCGGTGCCCTCGCCGTCGGCGCCGGTACAGCCCGGGGGCTCCGGCACGAACTTTGGCTCGGTGGCGGCGATCAGCGTGGACGACAAGCTGGCGCGGCAGCAGGCGGAGGAGGCGGAGAAGGCGCGGCTCGCGGCGTGCGACGCGGAGGCGAAGCAGGAGGCCGACGCGGCGCGGTCGTCGCGGCTGGACGCATTGGCAGCGACGACGAAGGCGGAGGCCACGGCGGCGTGGGCGAAGCTGCGCCCGGGGGCGGAGGACTGCGCGAAGCTGACAGACACCGCGAGCCGCTCGGCGTGCGCGAGCCAGGTGGACGCGTTCGTGAAGCTCGCGTCGAGCGCGAGTGTCACGCTTGGCGGCGGCGACGAGCCGGTGCAGACGGCCTGCGGCCCGCGGGTGCGCACGTACCCGGCGGCGACCGTGCCCGTGGCGGTACGCGAGCTCGACGCGGCGGTGTCGCTGGCGGCGAAGATCCGGGCGGGGCCGGGCTCGGACTGGCGGAGCCCGACGCTGGGCGCGATGAAGTGGATCCCGGCGGGGAGCTTCACGATGGGGAGCCCGTCGAGCGAGGCGGGGAAGACCACGTCGATGTTGGCCCTCGCGGCCACCCTCCGCGCCCAGGCCAACCTCGGCCTGCCGGCCGCCGCGAGGCGCCGCCCCGACCGTGGCCTCGACGCCCAGGTGCCGGTCGACAGGTTCCTCCGGTACCGAGGCACGCGCGAGCAGGCGGTGGCCGAGGGCGTCGAGCAGCTGTCGGCCTACCTCGACACCCTCGGGGCGAAGGAGGGCTGGCTCCTGGTGTTCGACCAGCGAGAGGGCGTGTCGTGGGACGACCGTCTCTGGAGCGAGGACCGCGAGGTGGCCGGTCGCCTGCTGCATCTGCGGGGAGCGTAGCTCCTCCACACTGGCAGGCCGGGGCGGGAAGCGTGGCGCGCGCTTGTCGCGACCTCCCGGGCAGAGGTCATCCCCCCGGTTTCGAGACACTCGATGGACTCATCCACCGGAAAATGAGACAAGTCGGCCACGATCGGCCCGGCGCATGGGCGGCGGCGCGAAAAAATGGGCGTTCGCTCGTGGTACAGAGGCGTGATCCGCCGCTCGAGTCCTGTTTCTTGCCCGATGGGTCGGGCGGGTGTCCTATTTCGGGGGGGATGAGGGTCGTGGTCGCGCTGCGAGGCGGGGACCAGCTACCCCCTCCGCGCCAGGAACGAGCAAGACCCCCCGATCCCCAGCGCCACGCCCACCTGGTCGGGCAGCGAAAGCACTCGCGCCAGCGGCACCACCGACGCGGCGTAGAACTTCTGGAAGCGTGACGCCTCCTGCCGCGGCAAGCCGCCGCCACCCGAGCCGCCAGCGTCGCCGCGGTGCCGGACTTTCCCCAGCATCGGCAGGAGCCGGTGGTCGTGGATCGGCTGGAGCCAGACGTTGAAGGAGATCATGTCCACCACGTGCAGGCCTGCCTGCTCCAGGCGAGTGCGCATCTGCTGGCGCGTGGGCATGCGCTCGTGGAAGTGGCCGACGGTGGCTTGCCGCGCCGCGAAGTCGGCGGCGTCGCGCCGTCGCGACAGGCCGTCGAGGCTGCCGCCGATGTCGCGCACCGGCATGTGACAGGCGAGCATGCCGCCGGGGGCGAGCACGCGGCGGACGGCGCGCAAGGCCGCGTCGAGCTGGCTGAGGTGCTCGAACACGTCGAAGGCCACCACCGCCGCGAAGCTCTGCTCCGCGAAGGGCAGGCTCTCGGCGTCGCCCAGCACCCAGCGCGTGAGGCTCTTGCGCTCGGCCGCCAGCGCGTTGTGGGCCTGTACCCACACCGGGGAGATGTCGAGCCCGTGGCCCACGATGCCGTGGTGCCGCTCCAGGTAGGGGAGCGTCCCCGAGCGGTGGCCGCCGATCTCCAGCACGTGGTCGCCGTGGCGCAACACGAGCCGGTCGAGCAGGGCCTTCTGGTGGACGAGTGTCAGGTTGTGCGGGTGGTCGAAGTCGGTGAGCTCGCCGAGCATCTGGTCGTAGATGCCGGCCTGGAGCTGCTTGTTGTCGTCGCCCGCGCCCGGACGCAGGTCGAAACCACCGCCGAAAGCGGGGTATCGTCGCCCGTCGGCCGAGAACAGGTCGCCCCCGTCGGGGCGAAGCGGCGACTGGTCGACCGGGTCGACATAGGCAAAGCTCATTGCAGGTAGCCCAGCCCCCGCAAACGCTCCTCGATCTGCCGGTCGGTCTCGGCGTCGTTCTCCCGGACGGCGGAGACGTAGGCCTCCGCCTCCGTCCACCGGGGACGCAAGGACCGCCCCGGCCGGACGACGTCGCGCAGCACCTCGCCGTCGATGTCGTCGGGCAGGGGCACGCTCATGAGCGCGAGGATGGTGGGCGTGATGTCGTTGATCGAGGTGCCGTCGCGGTGCTCCCCGGCGCGGATGTCCGGGCCCCAGGCGCAGAAGAGGCCGTCCGGCTTGTGATTGCCGCTGGCCCAGCCGCTGGGCTCGAACACGTCGGTGGGCACCTCGCCCTCGGAGTAGTAGAACCACACGCTGTCGTCGTGGTCGGCGATGAGCAGGTCGGCGGCGAGATCGACGTGGGGCCCCTTGTAGAGCTCCTCGCGGCGGCGGACGCGGCTGATCACCCGGTTGCCCTCGGGGTCGGTGAGCGCTTCCAGTCGTCGCTTGAGCCGGTCGACCACGTCGGCGTACTCGGCCGGGTCGACGCTGCCGTCTTTCTCCCGCCCGCGCAGATTGATCCGGATCGCGTTGGTGCCGTGGCAGAAGGCCTGGGTGTGTTCCCAGTCGATCTCCGCGGCGAAGCGAGAGAGGTTGTCGCCCGCGCCGCGCAGCAGCGCGTCGCCGCCGAGCTTGCGAGCGGTGTCGAGGATCTTGCGGGTGCTGATGCCGGCGCGGTCGAGCACGCCGCGCACCTTGCGCAGCCGGTCGCGCTGCTCGCGGCCGCCTTCCTTGAAGGTGAGGAAACCCTCCTGGTGCAGCCAGGTGTTGAGGAACACCTTGTAGCGGCAGTGGCCGAAGCCGTGGTCGGAGATGAAGAACACGTTGCTGCCCTCGGGGCGGCGCTCCACCATCTCGCCGATGCGCACGTCGAGCAGCCGATACACGTCGAGGATGCGCTCGCGGAACTTCGCCGCCAGCGCCGCGTCGTGGCGGGGGTGCAGCGGGTCGAAGATGTGCCACAGGCAGTGTTGCATGCGGTCCATCTCCACCCACACGCAGGCGAACAGGTCCCAGGGCTCCGACTCCATGAGGTGACGGACCAGCTTGCCGCGCTCCTCGATGAGCACCCGCAGGCGCTCGAGGAAGGGGAGCAGGTCGGCCTCGCTGTCGCAGAGGTGGGTGTCGATCTGGTAGTTGGGCGACACCTGGTCGAGGGTGGCGCGGAAGCTCGGCGGCGACAGGAAGCCGGGGGTGTCTTTCGCGGGGGTGAGCATGTCGCCCACCGCCACGCCGTTGACCGGCCGCGCCGGGAAGGTGAGCGGGAGATTGACGGTCGACACGCGGCGCCCGGCCTCGGAGAGCAGCTCGAAGATGGTCTTGGAAAGCACGCGGGTGCTGTCGATGGGCCGGTAGAGGTAGGTGCCGGCCACCGGCTCGGTCCAGTCGTAGACGCCGTGCTTGCCCGGTCCCTTGCCGGTCTGGAAGGAGGTCCACGCGGTGGCGGTCATCGGCGGCACCACCGACCACAAGGGGCCATGCACCCCCTCGCGGCGCAGGCGATCGAGGTTGGGCATGACGCCCTCGAGGATCAGCCGGTCGAGGAGCGTCCAGGTGGCCCCGTCGAGCCCGATCACCACGGCGCGGGCGGAGGCGGGGGCGGGGCGGGCCATTTGGACTCCTGGGCCAACGAGGGTACGTTGCACCTCTACGCCGGAGCCTGCCTGTCCGCACCCCCCAGCCGGAGCCACCGCGGCCGTCGCTCGATGCGCGACGATGCCGGCGAAGTCTCCATCACGGAGATGCTGCATCTCCGTGACTACTGGCGCACCGTGCGGAAGCGCATCTGGACGCTCATCACCGCCTTCGCGTTGATTGTCGGCAGCGTCACCGTCATCACCCTGCTCACGCCGCCGGTCTACCAGGCCTCGGCGTCGTTGCAGATCGACGCGCAGCCCCGCGCGCCCACGGGCGGCATCTCCGCCATCGGCGAGTACGGCTCGGGCCAGTACCTCACCGACCAGGAGTACTACAACACCCAGCACAAGAAGCTGTGGTCGCGCTCCCACGCGCAGGCCGTCTTCGACCGGCTGGGGCTCGCCGAGCACGAGTTGTATCGCGACCTCGAGGAGCCGGTCGACGCGCTCAAGAAGCAGGTCAACATCGAGCCGATCCCCAAGACGCGGCTGGTGTGGGTGTACGTGCGCGCCCCCAGTCCCGACCTCGCCGAGCAGGTCAACGCCGCGTGGACCGAGACCTTCGTCGAGAGCAACTACCGCGAGATCAACCAGGGCATCCAGGACGGCCTCGCGTGGCTGCGCTCGGAGACGACGAAGGCGCAGGACGACGTGCGCCGGGCCGAGGAGTCAATCCAGGGCTTCCGGCAGAAGAACAACCAGATCGCGCTGTCGACCGACGAGAAGGGGCACGTGGCCACCCAGCAGATCGAGCAGCTCTCGATGGACAAGGGGCGCGCCGAGGCCGAGCTGGCGAGGCGGCAGGCGGAGTACGAGGGCCTCGCCTCGGCCGTGTCGCGACAGGACAATCCCACGCGGCTGTCGCTCCTGGTCGCGAGCGAGCTGATGTCGCAGCTCCGCGAGAATTACGCGACGCTCGTCACCGAGCTGGCGGCGCTCGAGCAAAAGTACGGCGAGAAAATGCCGCAGGTGGTGGAGGCGCGCTTGCGTGTCGACGACATCGCGCGCCAGATCCGGGGCGAGGCGGCGGCCGAGCTGGGGCGCCGCGCCGCCATGCGCGAGGAGGCCGGGCGGGCGGTGGTGGAACTCGGCAATACCATCGACGCGCTCACCTCCTCGGCGCTCTCGGCCAGCGGCCCCCAGGCCGAGTACAACCTGCTCAAGCGCGACCTCGAGGCCAAGCGCCGCATCTACGACGAGCTCCTCGCGCGGCAGCAGGAGATGGCCGTCACCGCCTCGCTGAAAGAGAACAACATCCGCATCATCGACACGGCGCTGGCCGAGGTCGAACCGGTGGAGCCGAACTACGTCCGCAACATCGCGCTGGCGCTCGCCGCCGGCCTGCTCGCGGGCGTGTCGCTGGCGCTCTTCTTCGACTACATGGACACGACGATCAAGACGCGAGAAGAGGTGGAGGCGCTGGGCATCCCCTTCCTCGGCATCATCCCCAGTGTCCCGGGCCTGGCCGGCGAGGGCTGGGAGATCGCGCGCGAGCGCTATCTCTACAGCTACAAGTACCCGAAGTCGGCCTTCGCCGAGTTCATCCGCAACATTCGCACCAGCGTCAACTTCTCGGCGCGCGAGGACGGCCAGCCGCCTCGCCGCCTGCTCATCACCTCGGCGGGCCCCCGCGAGGGCAAGACCACGTCGAGCATCAACCTCGGCATCTCCTTCGCCGCCACCGGTCGGCGCGTGTGCCTCGTCGATGCCGACTTGCGACGTCCCTCGCTCCACCACGCCTTCGGCCTCGACAACGAGAGGGGTTTGTCCACGCTGATGAGCGGCGCCGACGCCGTGGCCGGCGTGGTGCAGCCCACGCCGCAGGAAGGCCTGTTCATCCTCCCTTCTGGTCCCCGGCCGCCCAACCCGGCCGAGCAGCTTGGCTCCCAGGGCTGTCGCGACGCCCTCGACAAGCTAAACGAGCAGTTCGACCTCGTCATCATCGACACGCCGCCGGTGGTGGCCGTCACCGACGCGGTGGTGCTGGCCAACGACGTCGATGGCGTCATCATGGTCATCAAGAGCTTCAAGGTGGCCCGCGACCTCGTCCTGCAGGCCAAGCGCCAACTCAACGACGTGGAGGCGCGCCTCATCGGCGTCATCCTCAACGACTTCGACATCCAGCGGAAGTCGTACGGCTACTACTACTACTACACGTACTATGGCGCGGAACGCGACGACGTGGCCAAGGTTCGTCGCAGCATGGACGCCTGATGCGGCGACAGCAGCCGAACTAGCATGACGGAACGGGAGCACGTGGGGATCGCGGTCCTCGCGCTCGGCGCCGTCGGCGTCGCGGCGGGGCTGGAGGGCGGCTACGAGCCTCGGATGGGCGCGGTGGCCTACGCCCTGCTCGGGCTCGCGGCGGCCTGGACGATCGCCCGCGGCGAGGTGCCGATCCTGTCGCGACCGGTACAGCTCGCGCTCGGCCTGCTGGCGGGGGTGCTCCTGGTCCA
>VGRE01000027.1 GCA_016875435.1 Deltaproteobacteria bacterium
GCGCCAAGGCGCTCGATGCGCCAAGCGAGCGAGAGCCGGTCGTGGTCGTCGCACGGGCTCCTCCCCTTGGCGGCGGGCCGCTCGGTCCACGCCGTTTGCAGCCGCAGCGTGGCGGTGGCGGTGGCCTCGGCGGCGGCGCGCAGCTCGCCGAGGCGGGCCTCCGCAGCGTCGAGCTCCTGGGCTCCCGGCGCGAGGTCGCCGGGGGCCGCCATGATCACTGGGACGACCCACAACATCCCGAGCGTTCTAGCTCCGTGCACGCGGCTCCGGTAGGCCCTGCCCCAGGATCAGGGCGAACGCGAGGCGATCCGGTCGATCGCTCACGCAGCACATGAACATTTTTTCGCACGATCTGTTGACACGTCCAGAGGTCGCGTGAGAACGTGCACGGACCCCCCGCTGCTCCCCCCTCCTGCTGCTCCTCCCCGTAGGTTTCCCATGATCCCCGAGTTCCTCAAGAACCCTCCCCTCGGCCGCCCCTGGCTCCTGTACGGCCTGCTCGGCACGAGCGTCGTCCTCAACACCATGCTGGTGCTGCGTCTCGACGACGAACCCGCCACGATGGCCGACGCCACGCCCACCCCCGAGGCCACCGGCGCGGCGGCCGTCCTGCCCGTGGGCGAGGCCACCGAGGTGAGCAACGCGGCGCTGCCGCCGGAGCTGGTGCCTCCGCTTCCCGAGCCCAAGGGCGTGGCGGCGAAGGCTGGCACCACGGTGTTCAGCGGGGCGGTGAGCTCCTCGCTCTCGGCCACCTTCCAGGGCGCAGACGCCCGCTCGCCTGCCGCGCTCTCCGCCGTGTACGCGCGCCTGTTCGTGTGGGATGTCGACCTGCGCCGCGACCTGCACAAGGGCGACCGCGTCGACGTGCTCTTCGAGGACAAGGAAGGGGCCGAGCCGCTGGTGCTCGCCGCCCGGCTGCACCTCCAGCCGGGGACGGCCAGCGAGCGCCTCGTCGACGCCTACCGCTACCAGGCCGCCGGGGATCGGTTCCCCTCCTACTGGTCGAGCGACGGCGTGGAGTTGCCGCGCCGCCTCATCGACGGCCCCCTCGGCGACTACGAGCAGATCTCCTCGCTGCTTCGCGACCGTCCCACGCACGAGGGGATGGACTTCAAGACCCCCATCGGCACCGACATCGTCGCGCCGCGCGCGGGCAAGGTCACCCGGGTGAACTGGAACCACGCCGCCAACGGCAACTGCGTGGAGCTGCGCTTCAGCGACGGCACCCTCGCCAAGTTCCTCCACCTCAACGAGAACGCGGTGAAGGAAGGCCAGTCCGTCGTGGCCGGGGAGTTGCTCGGCAAGACCGGCAACACCGGCCGCTCCACGGGACCGCACCTGCACTACCAGCTCGAGAAGGGCAGCCGCGTGGTCGACCCGGTCGACTACCACGGCACCCTGCGTCGCAACCTGCCTGCCGACGGCATGGCCGACTTCCACGCCACCGTCAAGGACCTCGCCGCGCAGCTCGACGTGCGGGTGGCGAGCCTCTAGGCCCGCGCCCGGCGCCCCGTCCTCGCTGGCCTCGCCCGGAACGAGGGGGTCGCGGGGCCGCCCCGAGGCGGGAGACTCGCGCGAGTCGCGCTCGGCGGTGCCGCTAGGCCCGCGCCCGCCGCTGCTCCGCCGCCGCGAGGAACCCCACCGCCACGAGGATGAGACCGAGCGACGCCCAGTCGGTGGGCTTCGGGAACTTGCCGCCGAAGGCGTAGTAGGAGACGACGGTGGCGGCGGTGCCAGCCACCAGCGAGGTGAGCCGGTTGACGAGGCCCGCGAAGGTGGCCGTCCGGCCCTTGAACATGAAGATGAAGACCGAGAAGAAGGCGACCATGCCGTAGCCGACGCCCGCGAGAATGGCGGCCGGGGCGTGCTCGCCCGGCGACAACAACGCCGCCGCGAACCGGCCCAGCGCCTCGGGCATGCCGTCCCGCGACGCCAGCGCGATGACTGCCACGGTCGCGACCGCGAGCACGCTGCTCGCCGCGATCTGCTCCACCCCGAAGAACCAGCGATTGTCAGCCTTCCCGGCCATGCCCGCGTTCTTGAAATAGTTCATGATGTAGATGCGCAGCGCGTAGGCGAGGATGTAGGCGCCGAGGATCGCCATCGCGAGCGGATTCTGCACGAAGTCGAAGTCGCCGGGCGCCACCAGGAAGAGGTTCGTCCCGGCGGCCGCGAGCGCGAAGAACACCGCCACCTCCTCCTGCCAGAAAGGGCGCCGCGCGAGGATCCCCTGCCGGGTCTGGATCTCGTCCACGGCGCGGCTGATCACAATCACGCTGGCGCGCATGATGACCATCGCCACCATCACCGAGATGGGCAGCATGTACATCAGCGTGGTGGTGGGGATGACCACGGCGGTACACAGGCCCGAGGGCAAGATGAAGGTCCACGCGGCGGGCACGGAGGCGCCCATGACCTCGCGACGTGGCGCGTCGGCCGGCGTGCGATTCCAGCCGCGTGCGAAGATCACCACGAGGCAGACGAGGCTGCCGCCGAGCGTGGAGTAGGCGAGGAACTCCACGTCCTCCAGGCCCGGGTAACCCTTCTCCGCCGGGCCGGTGAAGTACTTGACGCTCACGCCGGTGATGACGTAGAAGCCGAAGTAGGCGGCGCAGAGTTGAACCAGCCGACCGCTGCTGCCCTCGGAAGCGCCCGCGCTCAACGCCTGCGCCTCAACAGGCCGAGCCCGAGCGCCGCGCCGAGCAGGAAGGGGCGCACCGGGATGGTGGTGCAGCCGGAGCCCTCGCCAGAGCAGCCCTCCGAGCATCCCTCGGTACCCGCGCAGCCACTCTCGTCGGAGCAGCCGAGCACCGACTCGATGTCGAACTCGACGCTGGACTCGCCGTCGCAACCGAGAGTGCCGCCCTCGCACCCGGCCACCTCCAGCGGCTGCACGTTGTCGATGTCGATCACCACCCAGGCGCCAAGCCACTCGCCGCCCGAGACCGGGATGAAGAAGATGTGCTCCACCCCGATGCCCTGCCAGCTCGGCAGCGCGAAGCTCGGGAGCAGGTCGGCGGGGAGGGCCGCCTCGAGGATGGTGGGGAGCAAGGTGGCCAGCCCGTCGGCGTAGCCCTCGCTCAGTAGCTCGTGGTCTTCCTCGCGCAGGCCCAGCGCCTCGGTGTCGAGCAGCAGTGCCGGGCTCAGCGTGCCGTCGGCGAAGGCAAGGTCGATGCCGATCTCGCCGTCCATCGCGATGGAAAATACGCGCGCCTCGCGACCGTCCAGCTCCGCGAAGGCGCGCAGGCCGAGCCCGTTGAGGTCGAGGCGCACCGGGGCGCCGTCTTCCTCGAAGCGCAGCGTGGGGGCCGCCGACGGCTGAATGATGAGCGCCACCGGCACCGAGTCGGGGAAGAGCGACGACCACTCCTCGCCGAACACGCTGCCGAAAAGCGAGCTGTCGAGGGCGATCCCCGCCAGCGCGCTGGCGTCGAGGCACAGGCCGCCGGCCTCGTACACCGCGTGGAGCACCTGGTCGGCGAAGTCCTTGCTCACCACGGCGGCCAGGTCGTAGTCGAGGTCGCCGGGGCCGGAGCCGTCGAGGATGGGGAGGTCGCTGTCGGGCACCGGCGGGGTGGCGGCGGGAACACAGTCCGAGGGCTCGCCGCCGCTCACCGTGCCGCCGAGCACCAGCGTGAGGCCGTCCTCGTCGATGTCGATCGCCGTCGGCGCGACCGAGAGCCCGACGGTGGCGCTGGTGACGTCGAAGCTCGTCTCCAGCACCAGCCCCGCCAGCGCCTCCTCCACCGAGCTCTCCAGCGAGGGGGCCAGGTCGGCGAGCGACGGGTCGATCTGGGACTGCAAGAGGTCGGTCAGCGCGTAGGGGTTCTGCCCGAGGAGCGTGCCGATCGCGCTCGCCACGGTGCAGTCGCTCACCGGGTTGGTGATCGCGCCGAGCGTGAAGCTGATCTCGTTGACGGTCGCGTCGACCACGCCGTCGACCAGCGAGAGCGACATCGAGAAGTGCGCTTCCAGCGGCGTGGTGGACAACTGCACGCCGCAGACCTCGTTCAACTCGGTGAGCGGGGGACAGGCGCCCGAGGCGCTCAGCGTGGTGGCGGTGCTGTCGATGCTGCCGTACAGCGCGATGTCGAGTTGACCGCTCGAGGGGAGGATGCGCAGGTCGTCCATGTGCAAGAGCACGTCGAGACCGTCGATGGCGAAGACCAGGGTGGCCGTCGGGTCGGCCTCGTCGCAGGCGAACTCGCCGCCGAGGGCGCCGATGGTGAAGCTCTCGGGGAGCACGTCGCCCAGCGCGCCCGCGAGGCGGTCGAGCCCACCGGCCGACACCGACACCGCCACCGCCTCGGGGACAGGCTCGTAGGCAAGGGCAGCGCCGATCCACAACATCGCCGGCGAATCCTACTCGATGCGGTACAGCTCCGCCCACACCACCCGGCCGTCGGACAGGGCGGCGACCGGCTCGCCGAGGCCCTCCGGTCGCCAGTCGTACACGAACGGGGCGCTTCCCTTCACCGCCAGGTAATGACCACCGCTCGCGACGCGACGCAGCGCGTCGAGGTCTTTCTCCTTGCGCGCCACCGCGCCCCAGCCGTGGACCACTTCCACCCCGGGACAACCCTGCTCGATGAGCCCGTAGAGCTCGTAGCTGGTCGTCAGCAGGCGGCGCACGTCGTGGTCGCGACACAGGTCGAAGAGCGCGGCCTGTCCCGAGGCGCGAAAGAGCGCCGATCGCGCGGTGCCGACGACCGCGTCGGTGGCGCGCAGCTGCGTGGCGCCCGCCCAGCACAGGGGCGCGATGAAGATCGCGGTGGCCGCGGCGCGCATGATCGACCGCGGCGGGTAGAGCGTGGATGCCACGCGGTCTGCGCCGAGCGCCCCCCAGCAGGCCAGCGGCACCGTCGCCTGGGCGAGGTGGTGGAGGTCGCGGTTGGCGAGGAAGAGCAGCGCCAGTTGGATGGGCACGAAGATGCTGAGGAAACGCAGCAGCGCCGCCGAGGGGGAACGCGTGGGGCTGCGCCACTCGAGGAAGGTGCCGAAGGCCACCACGGCGAGCCCCAGGGCGCGCATGAGGTCGAAGGCCCCGGTGGGCACGGCGCCCCAGGCGTCGGCGAGCCAGTCGAGGGGACTGCCGAGGAAACGCCCGAGGTTGGCCAGCGCCTCGCGACCCAGCGTGGCGCCGAGGGCGAGGCGCTCCGCCTGGAGCGAGAGCGTGTCGTGGGAGGGCACGGGCATGGAGAGCGCGGGATGATGCGCCGAGGCCACCACCAGCGGCGCCACGCAGAGGGCCGGGAGAACGGCGAGCACCCACCACCGCACCGGCTCGGGTGGACGGAGGTTTGGCCGGTCCCAGCGGGTGGCCAGCGCCGCGACCGCGAAGGCGACCAGCGTCGCGACGAAGGTGATCTTGGCGCCGAGGCCGAGCCCCACGCCCAGCGCGAGCGCGATCGTCCCGTGGCGGCCACCCTTCCAGCGCCGGCTCCACAGCGACCACAACACCAGGAGCCCGGCGGCCTGGAGCAGGATCTCCGTCCCCCCGAGCACGCGCTTGAAGAAGACGAAGCACCAGTCGGTCGCGAGCAGGAGCGCCACCGCGCCGGCCGAGGTTGCCGTCCCGTGAAAACGCAGGAAGCGATGCGCGAGCACGAGAAGGAGCGCGCCCAGGGCGAGGTGCGTCGCCACGCCGGCCGCTCGCCCGCCCACCAGCGCCGCGGCGCGCGCCGGCCAGTCGGCGGCGCCGCCGGTGTAGCTGTTGACCGCCAGCGGCCAGTAGGTCGCGCCGATGCGGATCCCCTCGAGCGGGCGCGCGGCCCGGGCCTCCAGGGGGCCCAGTCGTGACACCTCGGCGGGCTGGTCCCAGGACGCCAGGACCGTGGGCGGTTCTTGGAGCGCCCAGCCGATGTCCACCTCGCCGACGAAGCCGACCGCCCGGGCGGTGGTGGTGACGAGGACGACGTAGAGCACGAGCGCCAACCAGAGCCCCAGCGACCATCTCGCCATCAGAGCCCCCGCGAAATGCCGATGGGGGTGCTATCGTTCCAACAAGCGAGACCCGCGAGAGGCGACCATGTCCGACAAGGAAGCCAAGACCCGGACCCCGCCGCCGCCCGAGAAGGGCGCGTGGGAGCGCATCCGCGAGCAGGTGGAGAAGGCGCTCGACGCTCTCCTCGGGCCGCGGAGGCCGACGCCCGAGCCGATCCCGCTGCGCGTGCGCCGCCGCTGACGGCGCTCACTCCGGCAACTCCACGCGCTGTTCCCAGGCCACGAAGCGCGCCGCCTTCCCGTTGGCCAGGGCCTCGGCGATGAGCGAGGCGTTGCCCCAGCCGTCGGCGAGGTAGCCCTCGTACACGCGCTCGTAGGCGGCGTCGGGCCACACTTCCACGCGGGCCACGACGGCACGCGCCTCGGGGTGCAGCGGCTCGTCGTACAGCAAGGTCTTCGACTCGCCGGGCAAGAGCCGCGTGTCGAACAGTTCGCTGCGCTCAGCGATGTTCACCCGGCGGGCGACGAGCCCCTCGCCGCGGGTGTCCTCGATGGCGAGGCCCTCGCTGTCGACCTGGTCGACGCGGAGCCACACCTCCGGCGTGACGTAGGTGGGGAAGCGGTGGCCCACGCCGGTGGCGGTGATCACGAGCTTGCCGACGAGCCGCAGGCCGTCGCTGATGAAGCGCGCGTCGGCGTCGAAAGCCTGCTTCACCATCTCGGGGTCGTGGATGCCCTTCCAGAGGTGGCGCCCGCCCGGCATGTGGCAAGCCTGGCAGGTCTTGCCCTCGGCGGCGGCCTGCGTGCGGCGCCACTCCTCGGTGGTTTCCTGGATGAGCTTGCCCTCCACGGGCGAGCTGGTGGGCTTGAAGTCGTGGCAGCTCATGCAGAAGGCGGCGGACTGGAACTCCTCGCGCGCCACGAAGCCCTGGTGGGGCGCGCCCGCGATCGGCGACCCCTCCTTGGGCGGGCCGTACCGCACGTGCTCGCGCACGTGGCAACCAGCGCAGGTGAGACCCTCGGCCCCGAGCTCGTCGTTGCCCGCCTGCTCGAAGAGCGGCGCGTGGCAGCGCTCGCAGCGCACGCGATCCTCGACCGACAGCGAAGGGAACTGGCCGAAGAGCCCGGGCCCCATGCCCAAGGCGTGCCAACTGGCCTTCCAGTCGGTGTACTGCTGCACGTGGCAAGCCCCGCAGGCCTCGGGCCGCAGGGAGGCCTCGATCTCCGTGGACCCGGCGGGCGCGGCACCCTGCGCCGCCACCGGGTGCTTGAAGTGCGCCGCCAGCCACTCGCTCGTCTCGAGCGGCGGAACCGTGGCGGCAATCATTGCCAACGGCGCGGCGTGCGCCGTTTCCGGCTGCACTCCGCGCTGGTAGCGCCAGGCGGCGCAGGCCCCCGCGAGCAAGCCCGCGAGCATCACCACCGTCATCACTCGCCGACGAGCCAGCACGCCGGCGCCCCTATCCTCGCGGCGCCGGGGGAGACGGCGGGGGCGAACGTGCCACGTCCAACCTCCCGCCTACCCTTCCGGCCTCCCGCCTAGATCAGGCCAGCCCCGCCTGCTTCGCCACCTCGGCCGCGAAGTCGTCGGCCTTCTTCTGGAGGCCCTCGCCCATCACGAAGCGGGAAAAACGACGCACCTGGATGTTCTCGCCGATGGTGGAGGTGGCTTCCTTCACCACCTGGTCGACCGTCTTGCTGTCGTCCTTGAACCACCTCTGGTCGAGCAGGCACACGTCTTCGTACCACTTGCTCATGCGGCCGATGACGATCTTCTCGGCGATGGCCTGGGGCTTGCCCTCGGCCATGGTCTTCTCGATCTGGATGGCCTTCTCGCGCTCGAAGGCAGCGGCGGGCACTTCCTCGCGGCGCACATACTCGGGCGACGAGGCCGCGACGTGCATCGCGATCTCGCGGGCAAGGCCCTTGAAGTTCTCGTTCATCGCCACGAAGTCGGTCTCGCAGTTGAGCTCGACCATCACGCCGATCTTGCCGCCCGCGTGGATGTAGCACTCCACCACGCCCTCGGCGGCGGCGCGGCCGGACTTCTTCGCCGCCGAGGCGATGCCCTTGGCGCGCAACCAGTCGATGGCCTTCTGCACGTCGTCGCCGCTCTCGCTGAGCGCCTTCTTGCAGTCGAGCATGCCGGCGCCGGTGCGCTCGCGCAGCTCCTTGATTTGCTCCATGGAAGCCATTGGATTCTCCTGCGGTCTGCTCTACTTGTTGTCGACCGGCTCTTCGGCCGGGGCTGGCGTGCTGCGGCGCACGATCTCCACGCCGCCGTCGTCGTCGGCGTAGCGGGTGGTGGCAGCGGCCTCGGCGCGACCGGCGTTGGTGCCCGCGGCGCAAGCGTCGGCGAGGGCGGCGGTGAAGAGCTTGATGCTCTTGATCGCGTCGTCGTTGCCGGGAATGACGTACTCGATGCCGTCGGGATCGCAGTTGGTGTCGCACAGCGCCACCACCGGGATGCCGAGCTTGTTGGCCTCCTCGACGGCGATGTGCTCCTTCTTGGGGTCGATCACGAAGATCGCGGCCGGGAGACCCTTGAGGTCCTTGATGCCGCCCAGCGACTTCTCCATCTTCTCGATCTGCCGGTTGAGCTGGAGGGCTTCCTTCTTGGTGAGCGCGTCGAAGCGGCCCTCGTTGCGCGACTTGATGAGGAAGTTGAGACGGTCGATGCTCTTCTTCACCGTTTCCCAGTTGGTGAGCGTGCCGCCCAGCCAACGCTCGTTGACGTAGTACATCGAGCCGCGCTTGGCCTCCTCGGCCACGATCTCGCGGGCCGCGCGCTTGGTGCCGACGAAGAGCACGGCCTGCCCGCGCGAGGCGAGGGACTGCACGTAGGCGCAGGCCTTGACCAGCGAGGTGGCGGTCTGCTGGATGTCGATGATGTGGACGCCGTTCTTCTGGCTGTAGATGAACGGGCGCATCCGGGGGTTCCAGCGGCGGGTCTGGTGGCCGAAGTGAACGCCGGCGTCGAGGAGATCGCGAAGAGAAACGGACATGGCGTGAGACTCGAGGTTCGTGGTTGGACGACCGCCGGCGTCGCGACCCGACTCTCTCGCCCCCCGGCGGGGGACGATGGAGCACCACGGGGCGGGACGAGCTCCACGGGGGAGCCGACCGGCGTGAGCGCTTCGCGGGCGGATTCCCACGAGCGCGGCGCGGTTAGCGCGTGTGCTCGCTGGAGTCAAGATGCCTGTGGGCTACACCATGTGAACCGTCCTGCCCGACGAGCCGCTCGATGAGCTGACCGGCAACTTGTGACGCGTCGAGGGCAAGATGGAAAGCGGCACGCGACGCGCGATGACCCCGGCGCGGCTGAAGGATGGGCGCATCGCCATCAACAACGCCATCGCCCAAGAAGACGAGCTGATGGCGGAGATCGACCAGTGGGGCGAGGTGGCCGCGATCATCGTGCCCAACGCCTTTTACCGGCGCGCCATCTCCGGGCACGGTGACGACATCGTGGGCGACGACAACGGCCGGGGCGCCGGGGAGAAGCTGCGCGGGGCGCTGAAGAGCTTCGACTAGGACTTCTCGCCCGTCGTCTCGTCGCCCGTCGGCTCGGAGTCGCTGGCGGGCTGGTCCCAGGCTCCGCCGATGACGTCGACGTCGCTCGGCATGTAGCCGCCGCCGAAGCCGTCGTCAGGCGCGGGCGCCTCGGGCTCGATCGACACACTCTCTTCTACCGGAGGTTCTACCGGCGGTTCCTCGGGCAGCGCGTCGGAGATCGCCGGCGGCTCCGGGCGAGCCTCGGCCTCGCTCGGAAGAGCGCTGACCGCGCCGATCGCCGCCGCTGCGGCCGCGAGTTCGCCCAGCGAGGAGCCGGACGACTCCGCGCCCTTCTCGTAGCAGCACTTCTTGAACTTCTGGCCGCTCCCGCACGGGCAAGGATCATTGCGGCCCACGTTGTTCTGGAAGGCGAACAGCCGCGCCTCGGCACCCTTCTCCGGGCGGCGGAAGGCCGGCCGTTGCTGCACGGGCACCGGGGCGAAGGCCGACCCCTGCGCCGCTTCCTGGGCCTCTCTCGCGCGCTGGGCCGCGACCTGCCGCTCCAACTCGCCGGTGGCGGCGCGCTTCGCCATCATCTTCGCCGGGCCCTCGACGAGCAACTCCGCGTAGTCCTTGTCCATCTTCAGCACGCGGCTCACCACCGCCTCGTCGCGAAGCGACTGCATGAGCTGGAACATGTGGAAGCCCTCCTTCTTGTACTCGAGGAGGGGGTTGCGCTGGCCGTAGCCGCGCAGCGACACGCCGTCGCGAAGGCGGTCCATCGCCAGCAGGTGGTCCTTCCAGAACTGGTCGGCGAACTGCAACAGGATGCGACGCTCGGCGCCGTGCATCAGGTCGGCGCCGATCTCGCCTTCCTTGGCCTCGTAGGCCGCCATCGCGCTGTCGAGCAGCTTCTCGGCGAGCACCGCGCGGGCTTCCTCGCGGAGTGCCGCCGGGGTTTCCGTCCACTGCACGCCGAAGATCTCCTTCACGCGTGCGGTGAGCTTCTCGGTGTCCCATTCGTCGGTCTTGCTGCCGGGGGGAACGTGCTCGCCCATGAGGTCGTCGACCAGCGCGCGCATGCTGTCGCTCATCATGCCGCGGACGTTCTCGCCGGTGAGCGCGCGGCGGCGGAGCTCGTACACCGCCTTGCGCTGCAGGTTCATCACGTCGTCGTACTCGAGCAGGTTCTTGCGGATGTTGAAGTTGTGGCCCTCGACCTTCTTCTGGGCATTCTCGATCGACGCCGTGACCCAGCGATGCTCGATGGCCTCGTCGTCCTTCATGCCCATGCGCTCCATCCACACCACGGTGCGCTCGGAGCCGAAGAGGCGGAGGAGATCGTCTTCGAGGGACAGGTAGAAGCGGCTGGAGCCCGGGTCGCCCTGGCGGCCAGAGCGTCCGCGCAGCTGGTTGTCGATGCGTCGTGACTCGTGACGCTCGGTGCCGAGGATGTGCAGGCCACCGGCCTTGACCACGTGCTCGCGCTCGGCCTCGCACTCCGCCCGGTGGCGCGCCACCGTCTCCTTCCAGACCGGGTGATCAAGGTTGGGGCCCGGCGGCGGGGCACCGCGCAACTTCGCGCTTTCCTCGAGGTCGGTGGGCCAGAGGCCGTCGGGGAAGGTCTCGCCCTGGGCGCGGCGCTCGTTCAGCTCGATCTTGGCGAGGCCCTCGGCGTCGCCGCCCAGCTTGATGTCGGTGCCGCGTCCGGCCATGTTGGTGCTGATCGTCACCGAGCCGCGGCGGCCCGCCTGCGCCACGATGAGCGCCTCGCGGTCGTGCTGCTTGGCGTTGAGCACCTCGTGGGGGATGCCCTTTTTCTCGAGCATGCGGTGGACCAGCTCGGACTTCTCCACCGAGGTGGTGCCCACCAGCACCGGCTGGCCCTTCTTGTGGCACTCCTCCAGCTCCGCCATCACCTTCTTGAACTTCTCGGCCTGCGACTTGTAGACGATGTCGTGCTGGTCGTTGCGGGCCACCTTGCGGTTGGTGGGGATGGGCACCACCTCGAGCTTGTAGATCTTGGCAAACTCCTCGGCCTCGGTTTCCGCGGTGCCCGTCATGCCGGCCAGCTTGCCGTACATGCGGAAGAAGTTCTGGAAGGTGATCGTGGCGTAAGTCTGGCTCTCGGGCTCCACGGGCACGCGTTCCTTGGCCTCCACCGCCTGGTGCAGGCCGTCCGACCAGCGACGGCCGTACATCAGGCGGCCGGTGTGCTCGTCGACGATGATGACCTTGACCTTGCCTTCGCGCGGGTCGACCTGGACAACGTAGTCCTTGTCGCGCTTGAAGAGGTGGTGGGCCTTGAGCGCCTGGTTGACGTGGTGGAGCACCTCGATGTTGTGAGGGTCGTACATGTTGTCGACCCCGAGGCGCGCCTCCAGCTTGTCCACCCCCTCGTCGGTGAGGGACACCTGCCGTTGTTTCTCGTCGACGGTAAAGTCGATCTCCTTCTGCAAGACGCCGATCATCCCGTCGACGAGCTCGTACTTGTCGACGGCGTCGTCGGTCGGGCCCGAGATGATGAGCGGCGTGCGGGCCTCGTCTACGAGGATGCTGTCGACCTCGTCGACGATGGCGAAGTGGTGCCCGCGCTGGACGTAGTCCTCGATGGCGAACTTCATGTTGTCGCGGAGGTAGTCGAAACCGTACTCGTTGTTGGTGCCGTAGGTGATGTCGCAGCCGTAGGCGCTGCGCTTGCTCTTGTCGTCGCGCACCGAGCTGAGGATGGTCCCGACGGACATGCCGAGGAAGCGGTAGATGCGACCCATCCACTCCGCGTCGCGATTG
Source organism: Deltaproteobacteria bacterium (assembly GCA_016875435.1). Classification (GTDB taxonomy): domain Bacteria; phylum Myxococcota_A; class UBA796; order UBA796; family SXON01; genus SXON01. Next base: position 12,229 of record VGRE01000027.1, read on the forward strand.
GCGAGGTAGTCATTGACCGTCACCACGTGCGCGCCCTTGCCGCTGAGCGCGTTGAGGTACACGGGAAGCGTCGCGACGAGGGTCTTGCCCTCGCCGGTCTTCATCTCGGCCACCATGCCCCGGTGGAGCACCATGCCTCCCACGAGCTGAACGTCGAAGTGCCGCATCTCCATGGTGCGACGGCCAGCCTCGCGGACCACGGCAAAGGCGTCGGGAAGCAGGTCGTCGAGGGGGGCGCCGTTGTCGAGCTTCTGGCGGAAGGCCGCGGTCTGGTCGCGCAGGTGCTCGTCGGACAGCTGCTTGTACTTGGCTTCCAGCTCGTTGACACGCACCACGGTGGGCTGCATGCGACGGACGAGCCGGTCGGCGGGGGAGCCGATCACGCGGCGAATGAGGTCGTTGATCATGGGGACCCTAGCGGCAAGCCGGCGCGCCTATCACGGGCCGCGCGGAACTACGCGACTTCGTCGACGCGGGCGATGACCGTGGTGATGTTGTCGTCGCCGCCTCGCTCGCAGGCCGACTGCACGAGGCGACGGCAGGCGTCCTGAGGACCGAGCGAGCGCACGGACTCGCCGATCTCGGCCGGATCGACCAGGTTGGAGAGCCCATCGGAGCAAAGGAGAAACTTGTCGCCACGGCGCACCGCCCGCACTTGGATGTCCACCTCTACGTCTTCGAGGTAGCCCAGCGAGCGAGTGATGACGTTTTTCAACTTGTGGGTGCGCGCCTGGTCGGGCGTGAGCAGGCCGGCGCGGATGCGCTCGTTGACGAGGGAGTGGTCCTCGGTGAGCTGCTCGATGCGACCGTCGCGCACGAGGTAGGCGCGGCTGTCGCCCACGTGGGCGAGGAAGGCGTTGTTGCGGTCGAACAGGAGCACCAGGCACGTGGTGCCCATGCCGTGGTACTCGGGCTCAGCCGCCGCCTTGTCGTAGATGCGCTTGCCCGCGAGACGCACGGCGTATCGAATGCGCTCGCGCACCACCTCCACCATGCCATCGCCCTTGGCGGCCTCGATCTCGGGACTCGTCGCGCTCGACTGCAGCACCTCTTCCACGGTGTTGACCGCGATGGCGCTGGCGAACTCGCCGCCGGCGTGGCCACCCATGCCGTCGCAGACCACGAAGAGGGACAGCTCGTCGTTGATCAGGTAGTTATCTTCGTTGTTCGTCCGCTTGACGCCAACGTCGGTGATGCCGCAGGAGGTGATGCGCATGTCGCCGACAGGCTTTTATCTGGAATCGATCGGGAACGCCGCGGCGAGGCGGTGCCAAGCGGGCAGGGGGACGGTTTCCGCGCGGGCGCCGGGATCGACGTCGCAGGCGAGGAGAAAGTCGCGCGCGCCGTCGCGACCCAGGGCGGCCGTGAAGGTGTTGTGCAGCGTCTTGCGGCGGGCCGAGAAGCCGAGGCGGACGACGCGGTCGAAATGCCGGGCGTCGAACTCGATCCGGCGAGGTTCGAATCCCACCACCGCCGAGTGCACCTTCGGGACGGGGTGAAAACACCCCGGCGCGAGCGAGACCAGTCGCGACACAGCCGCGCGGACCTGGATCTGCACCGAGAGCGAACCGTATGTGCGTGACCCGGGCTCGGCCTCGATGCGGTCGGCCACCTCGCGCTGGAACATCAGCGCCATCGGCACCCCGAGATCGAGAAGCCGCAGGCAGAGTGGAGACGCGACGTTGTACGGGAGGTTGGCGACCACGCGGTCGACGGCGGGCAAGGGCACGCGCATCGCGTCGTCCACGATCAATTCCACCCCCGGCGCCACCTCGGGCAAGGCGGCGGCGAGGTCGCGGTCGAGTTCGATGGCCACCACCGTGGCGCCTGCGCGTTGCAGCGCCTCGGTGAGCACCCCCAGCCCTGGGCCAATCTCCAGCACCCGCTCCCCGGGCCGCACCCCCGCGCGCGTGACGATCATCTCGGCGATGCCGCTCGCCACGAGGAAGTTCTGCCCGAGGCGACGCCTCGCGCGGGTTTCGAGCTCGCGAAGTCGCTCGGCGGGGTGCATGGTCGCGGGGGCTAACCGCTCGCGAAAGGTGTCGGTCGCGAAAGGTGTCGGAGGTTAAGGGTTAAGACTTAGCGTCCACGGAGCCCCCATGCCTCGCCCCCCCCGGCTCGACTACAAAGGTGCAAGGCACCACGTCATGAATCGCGGCGCCCGCCACGAGCCGATCTTCGTCAACGACCAGACCTGCGCCCTGTTTCTCAGCGGCCTCGCCGAGCTACCGGTGCGATTCGGCGTCCGCGTGCACGGCTACGCGCTGATGCCGAATCACTACCACCTGATGCTCGAGACGCCAGAGGGAAACTTGTCCCGGGCGATGCGGCACTTCCAAGCCACCTTCTCCCGCGACTTCAACCGGCTGCACCCCGGTTTCGACGGTCCCTTGTTCCGCGGGCGCTTCCACAATCGACTGGTCGACGACGAGGACTGGTGGACCCATCTCCTCGCCTACCTCCACCTCAATCCCGTGGAAGCGCATCTCGTTGCCAAGGCGGACGACTCGATGTGGACCAGCCACGCCGCCTACGCCAACCTCGCGACGACACCCGACTGGCTCACGACGGGCGAGTTGCTCGCCCTCCACGGCGGGAGGGAGGCCTACCGGCACTATCTCTGGGAAGTGCAGGTGGGGCGGCGTCCCGGTCCCGAGAATTTTGACGCCGAGAACTTCCGCACGCGGCGCGCGTCGGCGCCGGCGCCGACCCGGGTTCGTCCCCCGGCATCGGCGATCGACCCCCACGAGGTCCTCGCGACGGTGTGCGCCGCGCTCGGCGTCAAGCGCGACCTCCTCCGCCGCCCGGCGCTCGGCCCCGGCGGCAACCGGGCGCGCTGGATGGCCGCGCACTGCCTGGTGTACGCGGCGCACCTCAAGCACCGCGAGGTGGCCGACCTGCTGGATGGCTCGGTGGTCACCGTGTCACAGTGGCTGGGCAAGGTGAGCGAGAAGCGCGAGACCGACGCGGAGTTTCGCCGCGCATTGCAGGCCATCGAGGAGAAGCTCGCGGCCGAACATGGTCGCGACGACTCTTGATGCGTCAAGTGCTAAGTCTTAATCCTTAACCTCCGGCACCGTGTGCGCCGTCACTCCGAACGACGACACCCCGAAGCCCGCCTCCAGGCGGCGAATCGCGACGTTGGCGATCATCGCCGCGTTGTCGGTGCAGCGCCCGCGACGGGGGAGGAAGGCCCGCAGGCCGGTGCCGCCGATGGCCTCGCGGATGGCGGTGTTGGCGGCGGCGCCGCCGCCGATGGCGATGCTGTCGAGGCCGGTGCGTTCGGCGGCCTCGCGCACGCGCAGCGAGAGGTAGCGCGCCACGGTGGCCTGGAAGCTCGCGGCCACGTCGGCTGGGCGAGTCCCGGGGTTGCGCTCGATGTGCTGCCGCACCGCCGACTTGAGGCCGGAGAAGCTCAAGTCGTGCGGGCGCCCTGCCGGGCGGGGCATTGGGAAGGGGATGTTGTCGCGACCTTCGCGCGCCAGTCGCTCCACGCCAGGGCCGCCCGGGTAGCCCAGGCCGAGCAAACGCGCGACCTTGTCGAAGGCCTCGCCCACGGCATCATCCACCGTGGTGCTGAGCACCTCGTACTGGCCCACCTCCCGCGCCGCGTAGAGCGTCGTGTGCCCACCGCTCACGACGAGAGACAGGAAGGGGAAACACGGCGCCGGGTCTTCGAGCAGCGCGCTCAAGAGGTGTCCCTCGAGGTGGTGGACGGCGACAAGCGGCACATCCCAGCCGATGGCCGCGCCCTTGGCATAGGACAGGCCTACCAGGACCGCGCCCACCAGTCCCGGCCCGGCGGTGACCGCGACAAGGTCCGGTCGCGACACGCCCGCCTCGTGCAGCGCCGCGCGCACGGTGGGAACGATCTGCTCGCAGTGCGCCCGGGAGGCCCACTCCGGCACCACGCCGCCGAAGCGCTGGTGGACCGACTGCGAGTACACGACCTCCGAGAGCACTTGCCTGGGGGCGCGCACCACGGCCACGGCTGTGTCGTCGCAGCTCGTCTCGATGGCGAGGACGTTCACGGGGAGCTGTGTACCACCCTGGGACGGTAGGTCGCCTCGTCAAAGCGGCCGTCGTCCTGCTTCTTGTCGTGGCACTGCGTGCACTGCGAGGTGGGCGGGTTCGCGACCAAGGGATTTTCGGCAGGCGACAACACGTGGTCGCGACCCGCCCCGTGGCAGGACTCGCAGCCCACGTTGACCAGCGAACCGAGCGACCGCGGGTCGCCGGGGCCCTCCGGCGAGAAGGCGCCGGTGGCGTGGCAACTCCAGCAGTCCGAGTCGAACTGCCGGCTGGCGGCCTCGAGCGATGCCCAGGCCCGGGCGTGGGCGGTGCCCTGCCACTGCGCCCTCTCCACCGGGTGGCAGCCCGCGCAGGCCTCGCTCCCCACGAAGGCGCCGGTGTAGGCCGGAGGCGGCTCGCTGTCCTCGACCATCCCCTGCGCCATGGGCGTCGCGCCGCTCACCGTCGCCTTCACCTGCTGGACGCGGTCGTGGGTGCGAGGGTGCTCCCCCACGTCGTCGCCGAGGGCCACCAGCTCGTTGCTCGCCTGGTGGGCCGGGCCGCTCGCCGACACCGCCGCAGCCAGCTCGGCGTCGAGCTTGGCGAGGCGCTGCTGCCAGAACTCCCGCTGTCGCGACAGGCGACCCCTGGCCTTGTCGTCGGCCGCCTCGCGGATGCGCCTGTCCACCTCGGAAAGCCGCGCCCGCGCGCTGTCGACCTCGGCCGCCTTCGCGGCGCGCGTCCCGGCGTCGCGCCATGCCGACGCGCCCGGCGCCAGCTCTCCCCTCAAGACACCGAGCATCTTGCCGCGCGACCCGTTCGACAGGCGAAGCCCACCGTTGGGCAGGGGCTCGGGCACGCGAAAAGGCGAGGCGGCATCGGCCACCACGATGAAGTCGATGGCGGGCACGGCCTTGGCCAGCGCGAGGTCCTGAGCCTCCTCCTGGTCGGAGAGGACCACGACCACGGTGTCGCCCGACGGCGCCGAGGCCAGGGCACGAGCGGGATCGAAGGCCCGGCAGGCGGGCACGCTCAGCTCACCCGACACCACCCCGTAGATGGCGAAGTTCACGCCGCCCTCGGCGCGCTCGATGACCGCCGGCCAGGGCAGCGGCGTGCCGCACTCGAGGTTGCTCACCACGTAGGGGAGTTCGTGCTCGGCGGCGACCGCCTCGACGAAGGCCCGGCCGAGCGCGAACTCGCCGCGGGCCGGCAGCATCGCGTCGATGCCGCCCCAGGGCGTGGTCTCCGCGATCAGCCGCGCCTTGGCCTCGCGCTCGCCGCGCTCCCCCTCCGGGACCGACCGCCCCTTGTAGAGAAGGTTGCCCGCGTCGACGACGAGCGCCGCGCCGATCTCCTCCAGCTTCTTGTTCCTGCGGGACAGACCGCCCTGCGGGTGCCGCGGTCAGCCACAGGGCTCGATCTCGCCGGCCACGCCGCCCTGGTAGGCGAGCACGAACTTCCCGTCGCCCACCGGGGCCGGCGGCGCCACCTCGGTGGCGCAGGCGAGCAGGAGGCCGATCACTGCGGCGGCGCCTCGGTTTCCAGGCGCTGCCGCTCCTTCTCGGCCTTGGCTTCCTTGTTCTTCTCGATGCGCTCCTGCCGCTCCACCTCGCGCTCCTTCTTGCGCTCGGCGTCGATTCGGGCCTGCCGCTCTTCCTCGGCGGCCTCGCCCCGGGCATGCCGACCGTGCTCGCGCATCAGGTCTTTCACGACGTCGACCAGCCCGTCGGTGACGATGTACACCTCGGGGTAGGCTGCGTGCTTGGCGAACCAGCGCGGCCGCTCGTGGCCCTCGTCGTCGACCGTCGGGGGCGCCGACTTGCCAACGAGGATGGTCGCCGACTTGCCCTCCTGGTCCACCATGTCGACCTTCACCGTCGGCCTGTCAAAGCCGTAGGCGACGTCGGTGCCCCCCTCGCCCACGAACTCGTCGCTGTCGATGTCGGCGGCCCGCGACGCCACGCGCCGCGGCGTGGAGCCGGGGACGATCACGCCGTCGTCCCACTGCCACTCCCCCACGGCCTGGCGCACGGTCACCGTGCCGGCGAGATCCTGGTCGTCGGGGTCGCCCGGTGCGAAGGCAGCGGTCAGCGACACGAGCTTATTCTGGTCCATCCGTCCGAACTGCGTGAGTCGCAGCTCCTGCGGGTTGACCATGTAGTCCTCGAGGAAGACGTCGCGCACCTTGTAGACGAAGGACTCGCCGGCCAGGCGGGCGTAGGCCAGCGGGTACTCCCCATCTTTCTCGCCGGTCGGCGAGCCCAGCTCCAGCGTGATCGGCTCCCGACCGCCGGAGAAGCGGATGGTGATGCGGGCGCGCGGCGGCACCAGCCCCTGCGAGGCGGGGTCGGCCGTCTCGTCGCCGAACTGGATGGCCTTCATCGCCGAGATCCGGCCGAGGAGCCCCCTCACCTCCATGTCGCTCGCCGCGAACTGCGCCGGCTCCAGCAGGTCCCAGTCGCGCTCGCCGCTGCGCTGGATCTTCAGAGGCTTGCCACCCGGCAACTCGGCCTCGAGGCCGTCGACGTCCTTGCTGTCGAAGCTCGCGAAGCGACGCTCGCGAAACTCCGAGAGAGACAGAGAGTAGTAGTCGACTGCCGACTTCTTCACCGTGTAGATGACGTCGTCTTGCTTGCGACGGATGTAGAAGCTCACGCCCGAGGGGTTGGGGTCGCCGGCGTAGAACTCGCGGATGCTCCCGTCACGCATCGTGAGCTTTACATACACGGCGCTGTCGCCGAGCCCGTAGAGCGCGGGCTCGCCGGGGTCGTCCACCACGGTGGCGCGCGACACCAGGTCGTGCAACTGGTGCTTCACCCGGTTGACCATCTGGCGGCTGGCCCGCATGTCGGTGCCCTCGATCCACCAGGAGTCCGGCTTCTCCACCAGGGTGATGGTGCCGTCGGCGCGCGTGACATCGACGCGCACCAGATCGGCCTTCTCGAAGGCGAATAACTTCACGCCTTCTTCCACCTTCATCAACTCCTTGCGCTCCTTGGGCGTGAGCTCCCTCGGCTTGAGCCCGAAGTAGGCGCCCACCAGCAAGCCGAGCGCCACCAGCGCGATGATCGTCCCCCGGAACTGCTTCACCGGCCCCTCCGCGATGCCCACACGCCGAGCCCGAGCAACACCACCAGGATGGGCCCCATGCCCAGCGCCAGGAAGCGAATCTGCTCGCTGTCCTCCGCAGTGAGCGCGAGGCGCCGCACGCTGGCCGGCCTGCCCACCACGCTGATCCGTCCCTCGTCGCCCACCAGCCATCGCACGGCGTTGAGAGCGAAGCTGGCGTTGCCTGGTCCCTCGGCGAGAAGCGTGTTGCTGAACACGTCGGCATCGCCCACCACCAGCACCCGCGTGGCCTTCTTCTTCACCAGCCCCGAGGCGGGCGACACGTCGAGCGCCACCGCCATCTGTGCCGGGCCCTCGCCGTCGATACCCGGCTCGTAGAGCCCCTGGCCGTTCTTCACCTCGCCGCCACGGTCGATCCAGCCGTCGCGACTGGTCTCCAGCACGATCGTGGACCGGACGCCCTCGATGGGCGGCACCGACGGCTGGACGGGCGCCACGCCGGCCACCACGGTAACGAGGCTGTCTTCCGACAGGTCCTTGGTGATGGGATGGGACTTGTACCGGGGGACGGGGCGGTCGGGGTAGGGGAAGACCAGCAGCTTGTCGAGCACCCGCCCACTCGGGATGACCACGCCCAGCCGCGCCAGGAGCGAGGGCACGGGCGACTCCGGGTCGACCGCGAACAGCATCGGCCCGCCGGTGGACAGGTAGGCCAGGAGCAGGTCTTCCTCGAGGGCGGGAATCGCCACCTTCGGGCGCAGCACCAGGACGGCGGCCGCGTCGTCGGGCACGCGCGGGACGGGCATGTCGCGCTGGCGCACCAGGTCGAGCCGCTTGAGCTCGTAGTCGTCCTGGTCGAGCGCCCCGGCGAGGTCGGCGAGGCCGCCGGGCTCGTGACTGTCGGGATCGAGCTCGCCGTGACCCACCAGCGCGTAGACCACGCGCCGGTTGTCGGCCATGAGCTGCGCGAAGGCACGGTTGATGGCGGCCTCGCCCGTGAACTCGAGGTGACGGTCTTGTCCCTTGCCCACCCGCTTGAACATCTCGCGGTCTTTGAGGTCGACGCGACCCTCGCCCCGCTGCACCACCACCGCGCCGTACTCGGTGACGCCGAGTTTCTCGGCGGTGAGCCGGTCGCGGTCGAAGTCGACGAACTTCACCTCGACCACCTGCGAGGCGTAGTCGAGCTCGTCGAGCAAGTCGCGGAGCGCGCGATCCTTGAAGTAGGCCTCTTTCTTACCGGCCTGGGCGGAGAAGGCGGTGACCCTGACGGGCTCGCCCCCCTGGTCGAGGAGCGCGAGCTTGGTGCGCGTGTCGTCGAGGAGGATGGAGCCCTGGTCGGCGCTGAGGTCGACCCGGCCGCGGTGTAGGTCGACGATCGCGTAGCCGACACACGCGGCGACGATCACCAGGAGCGAAACCAGGAGCGCGTTGCTCCCGGCGGCGAGGCGACGCTTGGACTGGTTGCTCACCGCCACCGGCGTGACTCCAGCGAACGGTAGGTGAGAAAAAGGAAACAACCCGCAAAGGCGAGGAAGTAGTACACGTCGGCGCTGTCGATCACCCCGCGGTTGAAGCTCTCGAGGTGACTCAGCACCCCGAAGGCCTGGATCTTCGCGGCCCACTCGTCACCGACGAGCGCCTCGGCACGGCCTACGAGCCAGAAGGGCATCAGCATCACGATGCCGATGAGGCCGGCCGCGAGCTGATCGTCGACCAGCGACGAGGAGAACAGCCCCGCCGCGCAGAAGGCCGCCGCCACCCCGAGGAGGCCCAGGTAGGTGGTGAACACCACCCCCCAGTCGGGGTCGCCGTAGTAGGCGAGGATCAAGGGGAGGATCAGCGTACCGAGGAACATCAGCAGGCAGAGGGTGAGCGAGGCGAGCCACTTGCCGAGCACCAGCGCCATTGGCGACACCGGCGAGGTGAGCAGCATCTCCAGCGTGCCCTGCCGACGTTCCTCGGCGAAGTGCCGCATGGTGAGCATCGGCAGCACGAAGAGCTCGGCGATGGCGAGATTACTCGCCAGGACGCGCATCGACGCCTCGCCGGTGAGGGTGAGGCCCAGGTAGAAGAACAACCCCGCGAGGAACATGAAGACGGCGAGGAAGGCGTAGGCGGTGGGGTTGACCGCGTACACCCGCATCTCCTTCTTCCAGATGGTGAGCACCCCGCTCAAGCGAGCCCCTCGCGGCCCACGATGTCGATGAAGGCTTCTTCCAGCGAGGGCAGCCGCGACTCCAGGGCGCGAATGCGGAACTCGCCTCGCGCCGCGCGATCCGCCAGCATTTCCCGTGGGTCCGCGGGCGCCCGCACGCGGAACGCCGCCCAGCCCCCGGCCTGGCCGACCGGCTCCACCAGGGCCACCCCGGGCAGTCTCCCGAGCCGCGGGCCGTCGATGCCCTGCACTTCCACGTAGGTGTAGGCGCCCCCGCGCGCCATCCCGCGGATGGTCGCGATGTCGCCCTCGGCCACGAGGCGACCGCGGTTGATGACCACCGCGCGCGGACACACCGCCTCGACCTCGGAGAGGATGTGGGTGGAGAGGATCACCGTGTGGGAGCCCGCTAGCTCCTTGATGAGGTCGCGGATGCCCACCACCTGCGCCGGGTCGAGGCCGCTGGTGGGCTCGTCGAGAATCAAGACCGGCGGGTCGTGCACGATGGCCTGCGCCAGCCCCACGCGCTGCCGGTAGCCCTTCGACAACGACCCGAGGAGGCGCTTCTCCCAGCCCCGGAGCCCCACGCGCTCCATCACCTCGCCCGTGCGGGATGCCCGTCGCGATCGCTCGACCCCGCGCAACTCGGCGCAGAACAGGAGGTAGTCGCCGACAGTAAGCTCGGGGTAGAGCGGGGGCGTCTCCGGCAAGTAGCCCACGCGGGCGCGCACGGCGTAGGGGTCGTCGAAAACGTCGAAGCCGGCCACCTTCACCTCGCCGGAGGTGGCCGGGATGAACCCGGTGAGGATGCGCATCGTCGTCGTCTTGCCAGCGCCGTTCGGACCCAGGAAGCCCACCACCTCGCCCTTACGGACCTCGAAGCTCACGCCGCTCACCGCCGCGCGGGGGCCCCAGGCCTTGTGCAGATCGACGACGGAAATCATGGGAGGCGCGGTTAACCGGTCCCCCATGTGGTGGATCGCGCTTGCGACGCTGCACGCCGAGCCGGTGGACCGGGTGCTCGTCTTCGCCGGCGACCGCATCGTGACCGAGGGCGACGTTGCCTTCGAGGCCTTCTTCTCGCCTCACGACGCGAGCCCCGTTCCCGCCTTCGAGGATGAGGGCTACCCGGTGGAGGAGAAACTCGTCGACATCGCCCTTGCGCGGGCGCTCGCGGGCGATCTCGCCATCTTCCGCCCCTCGGATGCGGAGGTGCGGGCCCGCCTCGATGCCTTCCTCGCCAGCTTCGCCGAGCCCGAGGAGGGCCGACGTCGCCTCATGGAATGGGGCTTCGACGGCGAAGAGTTCATGGGCTTCCTCTACTCTCGCATGGTGGCCGAGCGCTGCGTGCTGCGCAGCGTGGTGGCGAGCGACACGGGCGCCGACTGGACGGAGCGCTACGCGGCGTGGACCACCGAGCTTCGCAGCCGTTCCCCGGTGCGGCGGGCGCCGTGAGCCCGGCCGAGCCCATCCGCGAGGCCACGGTCGCCGACGTCGATCGCCTCCTCGAGCTCCAGTCCCTCTGCTTCGGCGGGGAGGCCTGGACGCGGGGCATGGTCGAGGAGGAGCTGCGCCGTCCCGGGTCGATCTTCCTCGTCGCGGGGTCGCCCGTGGACGGCTTCGCGTGCGCGTGGGCGATCCTCGACGATCTCCACCTGCTCCAGATCGCAGTGCATCCCGCGCGCCGTCGCGAGGGCCACGCCTCGTGCCTGCACGCAGCCGTGCTCGACGCGGCCCGCCGCCAGGCGGTGGCTGGGTGGCTGGAGGTGCGTGCCGACAACGCGGGCGGCATCGCCTTCTACGAGCGGCACGGCTGGGTTCCGGTGGGGAAACGCACCCGGTACTATGCCGATGGTTGCGACGCCCTGGTGTACCGGATCTCCTTCAGTAGCCCGCCGCGTACCTGAAGGTCTTCTTCACGGGGAAGTCCTTGGCGATCTTGCCGAAGCTCCACGCGCCCACCACGCGGGCGATGCAGCCTTCCACCTCGGCGTCGGATTGCGCCAGGGGCTCCACCTTCACCTTCTTCACCGTGCCGGAAGGCTGCACGGTGAACGACACCCTGAAGTCGCCCCTGAAGCTCTCGTCGATCCTGAGCCGCTGTTGCACGCAGGTTTCCACCTGCGGGGAGTAGGCGGAGATGACCTCTTTCGCCATCGCGAAGATCGCCTCCTCGTCCTGGAGCACGTCGCTGGCCACGCGCGTGACCCCGATGTCGACCTTGCCGAGGGCCACTCCTCCCTCGCCGCCGCCGTCGACGCCCACGGCCATGTCGCCGCCGCCTGCGCCGCTGGGCACGTACCTCACCGCCGCCTTCGCCGCGAGCGTGCCCCCGCCCTCCACGGCCGCAGCGGGAATCGCGGCCTCGCTGGGCTCGACGCCGCGGGGACGTGCCGCGCGACCCCCATCGGAGCTCGCGACCGCCTCCGCGGCCGCCGATTGCGCCGGGGCGACGCCTCGCGAGGCGGCGGGGACATAGGTCTCGTCGATGTCGTAGACGAGCTCGCCTTCCCGCCGCTGAGCGTCGAGGTAGATGGCGCCCGCGCCCGCAGCGAGGAGCAGGAACAGGACACCCGTCACGAGGCCCCTGCGGAGCTTCTGCAACCTCGCCACCTTGGCGGCCTCGGCCTCCCGCTTCTTGCGCATCTCGAGACCCGGGTCGGTCGCGGCCTCCTCACCGGGGATCTCGAGCATGCAGTGCGGGCAGTTCCCGCCGGCACGCGCTAGGTCGGGCGGGACCACTCCCTTGCAAAAGGGGCAGACAGGCGCGGGCTCGGCGTGTGCAACCACGGTGGCGTGCGAAGGTAGCAAGTCAGGCTGCGTATCGGCAACGGACATTCGCGACTACACGGGACCCGAAATCTTGGGGCCCTGCCAGTCGGTCATGCCGCCAACGACGTTGTAGACGTGGGATGCCCCGATGCTCGTCATGAACTCTGCGGCAGCCGCAGATCGTCCCCCGCCCTGGCAGACGAACACGATGTGAGTCGTCTGCCCCAGTTCCGCGTAGCGATGCGGCAGCTCGTCGACGGCAATGAAGTGGCGCGCGAGGGGGCTGCGCTCGCGCTCGATCTCCACGCGCGTGCGCACGTCGACGAGTACGAAGGGGCTGTCGGCCTCGCCGAGCAAGGCGATGGCTTCGTTACTGTCCACGTCCTTCACGGCGGCCGGCATCGCGCCGGGCGTGCGCAGGTTCGCGTCGCCCACGGGGTGCTGGGGCGCTGGCGCGACCGGCGGGGGCGCGGTCCGGCCCTCGATGCCCGACACGAGGTCGACCAGTCGCTCGACCTCGGGGAGTCCGCGCTCGGAGAACTTGACGGTGCCGTCCTTGCCGACGATCACCACCTGGTCGCGGCAGGTCGGCATGACCCGGCCCGAGGCGCGATAGCCACGCGCCGCCATGGCGAAGGGATCGTAGAGCAGGAAGAACTCGATTCCGGCCTGTTGCCGCCAGGCTCGAAGGGTGTCGGTGCGCGACGTGTTCACGCCGAACACGGCGCAGTCGAGCGCCTCAAAGCGCCCTCGCTGCGCGTCGAGGCGCCGAGCCCAGGTGGCCGTTGGCTCGTCGAGCGAACGGAAGAAGACAAGGAGCACGTGCAGGTGGTCCTTGAAGTCGGGCAGCTTGATCCAAGTGCCATCGTCGGCCGTGAGCGACAGGCCAGTGGCGGGCGCGCCGGGCGCGCGGGGCTTCCAGCGGACGATTTCGGCGAGGCGCAGCATGGCCGGGCTGCTATACCGAAACACGCGCACGCGCGCCGGCTTACCCGCTCATCTCGGCGCGGGCTTCGTCGCGGCGCCGGAGCGCCTCGAGCAAAAGGAATTCCGACACGCCATGAATATTGGTGGCCCCGCTGTCTTCGAAGCGAACCTCGAAGCGGCCCTCCGAGAGCGTGGCCATCGAGAAGAGCGCCTCCTCGCCTGTCCGGCGCCCGTACTGCCCGGCCACGATCTGGCCGTCCCGCACCTGGATGCCCCCCGGTTCGCCGACGCCGGTGACCTGGACCACCGCCGTCTTGCCGCCCAGGGTGAGGGTCTGGAGCAGGTCGACGAGCGACAGATCCGCGAGCGTGCCCGAGATGCCCACCGTCGACTGGGGGCGCCGCGCGACGGCCCGGCGGAGCTTGGCCACCACCACGTCGGGGTGGATCGGTTTTTCCAGCACGTCCTCCGCGCCCAGTTCCAGGCCGCGGGCCACGTCGCGGGCCCCCCCCTTGTCGGTGAGGAGAATCACCGGGACATGGCGGGTGGCGTCGGCCCGGCGCAGCTCCAGCAAGAGCGAGATCCCATCTTTCCGCGGGAGCCGCTGGTTCGCGATGATGGCGGCAGGGACCAGGTTTCGAGCGAGCTGGGCGGCCTGCTCGCCGTCGGCGGCCACCACGACGTCGAAGCCAGCGGCACCGAGGCGGGCCTCGAGCGCGGTGAGCACGGCGGCCTCTCGCTCGGCCAGGACGACGGCGCTCGACCCGCCCCCCCCGGCGGCCACCTGGTGGCGTAAACCTTGACGACGCAAGACCTGAGCGAGGGCGCGCAACACGCGCGCGTCGTGGCGAGCCGCCTCCGCGCCGAGCGCCTGCACCAGGTCGCCGCCGTCGAGCACCGCCGCCCGGACGGCGGCCCGCGCCGTGTAGAGGATCTCCACCCGCACGTCGCGGCCGGGACCGTCCTGGCCGCTGAGGCGCCGCTCCACCGCGGTGAAGAGCTCCGCGAGGTCCCAGGGGGGGTCGAACTGACGCAGGACGGTCAACGCCAGCGCGAAGCGACGCCCCTCGTCCTGGGTGTCGAGCACGCCGCTGACGATACTCAGCTCGTCGAGATCGGCGAACAAGGCGCCAAGCTGTACCGCATCGCGCTCCTCTGGGCGCAGGTCGAGCTCCTCGGAGAGCGCCGCGCAGATCCGCGCCGTACGACGCACGCGCGCGCGTGCGTCCATCTGGCGCCCCTCCCCGGCCAGCAAAAGGAACTCGAGCAAGCCGAGGAAGAAATGTCGACTCCGTTCCTCCGGGATGGCCGAGCGCCCGCCAACCCCGAAGGCATCCACGGCGCATACCCGGAGCCCGGGACAGGTGCGCCTCCAACCCACGATGTAGGGCTCGAGCGAACGGGCAATCGCTCGGCGAAAGAAGATGCACACCGGCCGGTCAGCGGGGAGGAGCGCCGCCACCGCGTCGGGATCGCTCACCACCTCGGCGTTGCCGCCCTCGAGCGCGTCCATGCGGCGCACCGCGCTTCCCAGCTCCGCGTGAGTCTCGACGACGATGGTCAGCGGCTCGTTGGGGTCGACTTCCCTCAGCTCGGTCAACCGCCGCGGCGCACCGGCCGCCTCGACGGCCCCGACCTGCGGCACCGCCCGCTCCAGCAGGCGACGCAACGCGGGCTTCGAGGCAACGAAAAGGCGCAGGCGCAACGCGTTGGCCGCGGCCTGGACCTGCCTCAGGGCGGGAAGGTCGGTTGGGTCGGCGGTAAGCAGCGAGAGCACACGTTTCTCCGGGTCGAGAAACGTCGGGACCAGGAGCCGCTCGCGCATGAGCTGCGGCGGCAACAAGGCCACCACGTCGGGCCCGATCTGGAGGCGCTCCACGCGGTCATCGGGAACGAGGTTGAGACGGAATTGTTGCGCGAGCGCCCGCGCCAGCCCCGCCTCGTCGAGCAGGCCCATGGCCACCGCCAGCTCGCCGAAGCGCATACCCGCGCCCACCGCGCCGTCGGCGAGGCGCGCGAGAACCTGCTCGACGTCGACCGGGCGCAAGAGGCCCAGGGAGACGCAGATCTCGCCCAGCGGGGTGTGACTCATCACGGCGAACATATTCGGCGCGGGCCGCTCCGTCCGTGGCGAGACGCCGGGGATAGGAGGTCGCGATGCGGATCTCCCGCCAGTCCAACCGCACTGCCGCCAATACCTCACGGGCTCAACTCACGGCGGAAAACCGGCTGAAAGATGTGTTTTCCGCGCTGATGAAAGACGCGAAGGCGGCACGCATGTACCAGGGCATCCAGACCGACCAGGTTGCCAGCCGCAGTCGCTTCCAGGCCGCATTCCTCGGCGGCCTGCGTGACGCGCTCGCCGAGGTGCCCATGCTCATGCTGGAAGTCACCCCCGACGCGCTATTTTTCGGCGACGCGGTAGTGCTCGAGGGCAGCGAGCGCCAAGGCGACATGCTGGAGGTCCTGTTCGCCGAGGGCCTGCGCATGCTGTCGATCGAGGCCGGCGCCAGCGACGAGGAACTGCTCACCATGGCCCGGATCCTGCTCACGCCATGGCACGAGCACGCCAGCAACGAGCCCGACCTCGCCAACACCGCCTGGCAGGCCGACTTCACCCACGTGTACTTCGAGGTGGTCGACAGCCTCTCCGACCAGGAAGGCGAGGACCATGGCGAGAGCCCGGTGGCGAGGGAGTTGCTAGGCCTCATCAAGGAGATCAACCAGCGGGCCGCCGGTGACGACGACCTGACCCGCATGCGGCAGGACGAGTTCGCCGTCCTGTCGAAGCTGCAGGACCACGTCCAGTTCGGGGACGACGAGGCCAGCGACGCGGCGGGTATCGAGGACAGCATCGGGCCGACCCTGGCGGCCGAGGTGCGCGCCCTTCGCAACAACGCCGACCTCGACTGCGCCGACGTTGTCGGCCTCCTGACCGCCTGCCTGGAGCACTGTCCTGAGCCGACGAGGGCGCGGGCGGTGGGCGAAGCCATCTTCTCTTACCTCGTCAACGCGGTGGCCTCCGGCGCGGCGGCCGAGCACCTCGTGCATCGTGTGCACGAGGTGCTCAACGAGGAGTTGACGCCGAGTCTCCCCCACCGCGACGCGGTGCGCGAGGCCGCGGCAATCATGGCACGGGAACCCCTGCGGTCGCGACTCGGCCGCATGTTCGCGGCGTGGGACGCCCGGGAGGCTAGCGGCACCGCTTTCTCGCTGTTCGGGTTGCTTCCCGGCGAGGACGACGCCATCGCCCTCGCCGATGGCCTGCCCCAATGGGCGGTGCGAGTGCTCGCCGACACCGTTCTCCTCCGCGCCGCACCCGAGCCTCGCACCGCCATCGAGGTCCCCAAGCGGTTCTGCCACGCGACTGGGGCGGGATCGATCCTGCTTGGCCTGTCCATGGTGGCACGCCAGGGCGACCCGCGCCTCATCGAGACTGCGCTTGCTCACGCCAAGAGCGAGCGCGACGATGTGCGCGAGGCGGCGCTGGTCGCCCTCAGAGCCCAGCAGACACCGCGCGTGCGCGAGCTGGTGCGGGCGGCGCTCGTCGACCCCGCGGAGGGGGTCCGGATGGAAGCCATGCGCTACGCCGTCGCCTACCGCGACGCCGAGGTGGCCACGGCCCTCGAGGTACGGCTCTGCAACGGCGCCCTCGGGGAGCTAGGCGCCACCGAGGTGAGAGCGCTCTGCATCGCCTACGCGCGCCTCGTGCCCGACCGCGCCGAGCCGCTCCTGGGCGACTTCGCGCTCGGTCGTCGGGTGCCGACGCACCCCGAGCTGCCGAGGCTAGTGCTGCACGGTCTCCGCGCGGCGGGCACCGGCACTGCCCGGTCGCTGGTGGAGAAGGTCACCCGCACCGTGCCCGCGCTCGCCGAGGAGGCG
>VGRE01000028.1 GCA_016875435.1 Deltaproteobacteria bacterium
ACTGGGCGCTGGTGGCGCCCCCCGGTCTCGATAATGGGACGGTGCGCGCCGAGGACTGGGCGCTCGACGGGTGGGAGCGGGTGGACGAGCGGGTTTTCCGGCGCAGGTGAGGCGGCGGCGGGGGGGCGGTCGACGCCGATGTCGATGTCGTTGTCGCGGCCGCGTTGCCGTCGTCGCTCTCGTGGTGGTGCTGGTTGACACCCCTTGACGCCCCGCCCTCCCCCCGCGCCTACCCATCCCTCGGCACGCGGCAACCCGGAGGCTGCGATCTAGCCGGACTTCCACGCCCGCGAACGGGCAACCTCCGCCTCGTAGGCCGCGATCTCGGCCGCCTCGCGCTCGGGCCTCCAGTCTAGCAACGCGGCCATCCGTCGCGCCACGCGGGGGGCGGCGCCGAGCCCCTGGTCGAGGTCGCGGTAGTAGAGCTGGGTGCGGCGCAGGAGCACGTCGGTGACGGTCTGCGCCAGCTCCTTCTCGACGGCGAAATCGACCTGCGCCAGTCGCTCGGGACGGCCGGGCACCAGCGGTTCGCCGAGCTCCGGCCGCTCCTCGATCCGTCGCGCCACGTCGACGGCGCGCGTGCCGTAGGTGGCCACGAGCAGCTCGGCGGTGTCGTCGTCGATGGCGGGCGCGGCGGCCCTGCACAGGGCCTCCACGCGGGCCGCGTCGTCGTCCTCGGGCCAGCCCACCGCCCCCGGCAGGGGCTGCCGGGCGGTGTAGGCGTCCGCCAGCGGCGTGGCAACGGCGCCGGTGAGACGCAGCATCGCCACCGCGCGGTCGACCACCTCGGCCGCCATCTTGCGGAAGGTGGTGAGCTTGCCCCCGGCGATGGTGATGAGACCGCTGGGATCCACGAGGATCTCGTGCTCGCGCGACACGCTCGAGGCGCTGCCCTCGCTGGAGATCAGCGGGCGCAGGCCCGCCCAGGTGGCGATCACGTCGCCGGGGGCCAGCTTGGCGCCGGGGAAGTACTTGCCCATGCAGTCGAGCAGGTACATCACGTCCTCGCGCGTGGCGGCGACTTCGGCGGGGTCGCCCTGGTAGTCGGTGTCGGTGGTGCCGATGTAGGCGCGGTCGCCCCAGGGCAGCGCGAAGAGCACGCGCTTGTCGGCCGGGTGCGAGCACACCACGGCGTGGCGCAGCGGCAACCGGTCGCGCGGCACGACGATGTGGATGCCCTTGGTGGTGCGGAGGATGCTGGCCCCTGGCTCGCCCATGGCCCGCACGGCGTCGGTCCAGGGGCCGGTGGCGTTGATCACCGCCCGGGCCTCGATCTCCACGTCGGTTTCGCCGTGGGCGCCGCGCGCGCGCACCCCCCGCACGCGACCGTTGTTGTCGCGCAGCAGCCCCGTCACCCGGGTGTAGGTGCGCACCTCGGCGCCGTGGGCCTGGGCGTCGAGCGCCGTCTCCAGCGTGAGCCGGGCGTCGTTGGTGGCGCAGTCGTAGTAGAGCTGGGCGCCGCGCAGGCCATCGCGCTGGAGGCAGGGCTCCTCCTGGGCGAGCTGGCGGGGCGCGAGGTTCTTGTGGATCTTCGGCGAGCGGAACAGCGAGAGCCCGTCGTAGAGCCACATGCCGATGTTCAGCGTGAGGGGGCCGAACTTGGCGTCCTGGTAGACGGGGAAGATGAAGCCGAGCGGGTTGACCAGGTGGGGCGCGATCTCGAGCAACACCCGGCGCTCGCTCACCGACTCGAAAACCAGCGAGAACTCCCCCTGCTCGAGGTAGCGCAACCCGCCGTGTACCAGCTTGGAGGAACGCGAGGAAGTGCCGTAGGCGAGGTCGTTTTGCTCGACGAGGCAGGCGCTGAGCCCGCGCATCGCCGCGTCGCGGGCGGCCCCGGCGCCCACGATCCCGCCGCCGATCACCAGGAGGTCGAATGCCATGGCCGCTCCTATCCGCCTAGGCAGGGCAACTCGGCGCAGTCCACGAGGTCGATGCTGAAGACGCCGGACCTCAAGCTCCAGGACGTGCTGAGCTTGCGGCGCTGAAGCTCAGGGCGCCGGCCGCTCCTTCTTCAACCCCGGCAAGTTCTTCTTCCCTTCCCAGGTCCGGTACTGGAGCGCATCGCTGGCCAGCGCCCGCACCACGGGGTCGGGATCGTCGACCATGGTGCGGAGCGTGCCTTCGGCACCCTCGCTGGGCAGCGTGCGGTAACGATGGAGGGCCGTCCAGCGCACCCGGGGACGAGGGTCCGGCAGGTAGGGCACGAAGGCGCCGGCGCCCACCGACTCGCGGAAGTAGGCCCCCTCGAGCAAGGCGATGTCGATGTCCTCGGCGAGGTCGGTCCCGGCGTAGCGCTGGCCGCCGCCGAAGGTGGGCACGGTGGGCACATCCTCGTCGCCCGGCACCTCGAAGGGCAGGTCATAGCGGCCGAGGCGGCGCTCGGGAGGGAGGGGATCGCCCGAGAGCGCCCTCGTCCACCCGGCGCGCGCGCAGTCGAGGTCACCTGCGCAGAGGCGCACCGCTTCCAGCGCCCAGGCCCCGCGCGCGTGGGGGCTATCGACCTTGGGGGCGGCTGCGGTTCCGGTCCCAAAATACTGGTTGAACCACCATCGTGCACGGATGGTCTCTACCTCGCGCTCGCCGAAGGGGGTGGCCCAGGCCTCCCAGTCGGCCAGAGGCTCGGCCGTGGGCGGTACCTGCCACGCGGCGTGCGCGAAGCAGAACTTGCGGAAACGCCCGGCCTGGTTGCAGTGCCGGAGGCCGTCTTCCAGTTGCCCCGCGCGAGCCAGTTCCTCGCCGCCGCGGAAGTGGCACTCGTCGGCCCAGAGCTCGTCGAAGTCGTCCACGCGCCCGTCGTAGAGCGCGCAGGCGCCGGTCACCGCCGCGAAGTCGGCGGCGCGGCCCCGGGCGGCGGCCACCTGCACGTGGCAGAGCGCGCGGAGCTGGGGATCGAGCCCGGTGCAGTCGGTCACCCGCTCGGGGTTCGCCACCAGCTCCGGCGCCGGCTCGGCGCAGGCGAGGAGCCAGATCACGGGGGCGGTGCGCCCTGGAGGTGGGGGCGGCCGAGGACCTGCTGGCACTTCTCGCGGGCGAAGTCGGTGGTCACCTCGGTGCAGAGCTTGCCCGCCCGAGCAGGCTCCACGGTCGCGACACGGAGGCGAACGAGGTCCCGCTGCAGGGGGTCGCTCACCGCCTCGATCTCGGCCCGCATCGCGGCCTCGTCGCCCGACCGGAGCGCCGCCAGTGCCTTGTCGAAGCGGCAGTCGGCGTCACAGGTGCAGGCGAGGAGCCAGATCACGGCTTCCAGGGGGTGTAGCTCCCCCAGGGGGCGCGCGCGGTGCCTGCGGTGATGGTGGCGAAGTTCGCCCGCCCCACGGCCGCCTCGCCGCTGTCGACGCAGTGCTCGTAGGCGCGGGCCTCGATGTCGCGACGGGTGTCCGCCGGATGGCCGATCGCCGCGAGCACGGCGGCCTTGTACGCGGCCACGGCAGTGGGAGAACGCAGCGCCACCTTGGCGGCGAGGGCCCGGGCGCGTTCTAGTCCCGACGGCAGGTCGGCGGCCAGCTCGTCGACGAGGCGGATGCGAGCTGCCTCGTCGGCGCCGACGCTCTCGCCAGTGATGCCGAGACGGAGCGCCTGGTGGGGGCCGACCACGGCGGCCAACTCGCTCGCGCCACCCGCGCCGGGAAGGATGCCGAGCCCGGTTTCCGGCAGGGCGAACTTGGCGCCGGGCGTGGCGATGCGCCAGTCGCAAGTGAGCGTGAACTCGGTGCCCCAGCCGAGGGCCACGCCGTGGATGACGCCCACGTGGAAGACGGGAACGCGCCGCAGCCGGGCGAGTACCGCCCGTTGCCGCCGGACGTGCGCCTTCACCTCGCCGGTGCTCCAGTCCCCGCGCTCGGTGACGTTGGCGCCGGCGATGAAGATGGGCGCCCCCTTGGGCGAGAGGCGATCGCTGAAGGAGATGAGCGCACCGACCGGTGCGGTTTCCAGCCAGTCGCAGAGACGCTCCCACTCGCCGATCTGCTGGCGGCCCATCTCGTTGGCCTTGCCGTGGTCGATGCGGAGGGTGGCGACGCCCTCGGTCACGCCGAGGTGGAGAGTTTCGAGATCGATCATCCGGGGCTGCCTGCGAGGTCGAAGTACACGCGGAGCGCGGGCTCCACGCGGGCGAGCACCACCGAGGGATCGGGGATGCCGAAGTCGGCCAGCACCAGGGGATGCTCGCCGCGCAGCCGCAACGTGCCGCTTTCCCACTGGAAAGTGCCCGCGACGAGGGCATCGACCGTCACGTCGCGGATGCGCAGCGGTCCCGCGAGGCGCAAGGCCCCGCTCCCCTCGCGCGCCCGCAGCGCGTGGAGGCTCCCCTCGATGCGGCGGGCAAGGAAGCTGATGGCGGGGAAGCTGGCCACATCCAGCGCGTACACCAGGAGCCGCTGGTCGCGCGGGCCGTGGCCGGTGGCGAGCGAACTGGCCTGCACCTCGAGCTGCCCGGTGGCCGCCTCGGGGTCGAGCGTGCAGGAGAACACGTCGGCAAGGCCCACCACCGGGCCGGCGGACGATGGGAGCTCGAAGCGCAGCCCGCCTCCGGGCGCGGCGGTGAGCGCCATCGGGGCGGCGAAGACGAGCCCGGCGAGAAGCACGCCTGCGACTATCCCGTGCCCCGCCCTTGCGGTGCGACCTCTGACCGCGTCGCGAGGGTGGCAGTGCGTAATCCGCTACGCACCCTGGGTGCGAAACCATCTACGCAGTCAGAAGGGTCCCACAAAGGTGAAAGGCCAAGTATTTGCTAGCAGCGGCGACGGCACGGCCCTTGCTACGCGTGCTGCGTCCACCCGATCGTGAAGCCATGTCCGGAGAGAAGATGAACCCCACCACGCAGCAGGCCGACGAACTCTTCCGCACCCGGAACCGTTCCGTGGCTAGTGCTTTCTACCGGCAACTGCGGACCGAGGGCTTCACCCACCAGCAGATCATCGAGCTGTCCACCACGCTGCTCGACCTCGTGACCGAGGACCTCAGGGAGCGCGTCCAGCCCGCCAAGTAGGCGGATAAAGCGAAACGGACCCACGAGTCACAAATATGACTCGTGGGTCATTTTTATTTTGTCGCGGGTGATTTTGCCCGGCGCCATCGCCGCGCCCCCGCGCGAGGTTGCGCGGCCGCGTCGGTCGCGTTCTTGAACTCGAGATCGCTCGTCCGGAGAGCCCACCATGCCCCGGCGAGAGCCCAGTTCTGGCTCAGGTCGAGACCGGGGCCAAGCCGCGGTCGCGGAAATGAGATCGCCTGCAATTTCTTGGACTGCTGCGACTATTGCGGTTTCCGCCTGCGCGCCGTGGTCGCGAGCGCGAGGAGCACCGCGACGCCCCCGGCTCCGGCGCCACCGTTGCAGCCGCAGCCATCGGTGTCGCCGCCCTTGTCGCCGCCCTTGTCGCCGTTGTCATCGCCGCCTGGCTCGTCGGGCTCGCCCGTGTCGGCGGCCTCGCCGCTGTCGCCCGCGCAGTCGTCGTCGGTCGCGGCGGGCAGGCCGTCGCAGTCGAGGTCGGCGCTGCCCGCGCAGTCTTCCACCGCGCCGGGGAAGGCGGCCGCGTTGGTGTCGTCGCAGTCGGTGGCGTCGGCCACGTGGCCCTCGGGCGAGTCGCAGGCCAGGACGCTCGTCGCCGGGTCGCCGTAGGCGTCGCTGTCGGCGTCGGCGTACCAGGTGAGCGGGTCGACGGCGTCCTCGTCCGTCTCGCCGTCGCAGTCGTCGTCTACCAGATTGCAGTACTCGGTCCCGGCGGGTGAGAGCGCCGCGTTGCTGTCGTCGCAGTCGCCGCCGACGAGGCTGGTGCCGGCATCGCCGCAGCCCTCGGTGGTGGTCTCCGCGCCGCCGAAGCCGTCGCCGTCGGCGTCGACGTAGCAGCCGTCGATACCGTCGCAGTTGTCGTCGATGCCGTTGGCGTCGATCTCCGGGGCGCCGGGGTTCACGGCGGCGTTGGCATCCTCGCAGTCGCCGCCGCTCGAGGCCTCGCCGCTGTCGGTGCAGTCACCGTCGTCGTTGGCCACTAGGTCTACGCCGAAGCCGTCGCCGTCGGCATCGGTGTAGCACTCGTCGGCGCCGTTGCAGTCGTTGTCGATCCCGTCGCCGGGCACCTCGGGGGTGGCGGGCGACACGGCGGCATCGCTGTCGTCGCAGTCTTCACCGCCCATCGCCTCGCCCGCGTCGGAGCAGTCGAGGTCGTTCCCCGGCGCGCTCGTCCCGCCGCCGAAGCCGTCGCCATCGGCGTCCGTGAAGCAGTCGTCGACGCTGTCGCAGTTGCTGTCGATACCGTCGCCCGGCGTCTCCCCCGCGCCGGGGTACACGCTGGCGCTCGTGTCGTCGCAGTCGTCGTCGTTGCCCGACTCGTTGCTGTCGTCGCAGTCGGTGTCGCTGCTGTTGATCGTCGCGGTGTAGCCGTAGCGGTCGCCATCGTTGTCGAAGTAGCAGTCCTCCATCCCGTTGCAGTTCTGGTCGACGCCGTCGGCAACGACCTCGGTGGCCGAGGGGTAGATGCTCGCGTCGGTGTCGTCGCAGTCGGTGGGCGCGGTCGCGAGGCCCGCCGAGGTGCAGGTGAGGTCGGCGCTGGCGGTGGTGGCGCCACCGCCCGCGCCATCGCCGTCGGTGTCCTGGTGGCAACGCTCGTAGCCATTGCAGTCGCTGTCGATGCCGTCGGCGGTGGTCTCGGTGGCGGTGGGGTACACGGTGGCGTCGCTGTCGTCGCAGTCGTCGTCGTTGACGGCTTCGCCCGCGTCGTCGCAGTCGCCGTCGCTGGAAGAGAGCGGGGTGGTGCTGCCGTAGCCGTCGCCGTCGAGGTCTTCGAAGCAGCCCTCCACGCCGTCGCAGTCGTTGTCGATGCCGTCGCCTTCCACCTCGGTGGCGCCCGGGTAGGCGTTGGCGCGGGTGTCGTCGCAGTCGTCGGCGTTGGCGGACTCGCCGATGGCGGTGCAGTCCTCGTCGGCGCTCGCGATGGTGCTCGTGCTGCCGTAGCCGTCGCCGTCGGCGTCCAGGTAGCAGCTCTCGAAGCCGTCGCAGTTGTTGTCGATGCCATCGCCCACCACTTCCGACGCGGTGGGATACACGCTGGCATCGGCGTCGTCGCAGTCGCCGCCGGTGGCGCCGCCGGAGTAGCCGTCGCCGTCCCGATCCGCATACCCCTCGAACACGCCCACCCAGCCGTAGGCGTCGCCGCTGGTGCCGGAGGAGAAGTTCCCCGGGTCGCCGACGATGAACTCGCCGTAGCCGTCGCCGTCGAGGTCGGGCGCGGCGACGGCCACGCCGAGGCTGTTCGAGGCGCCGGTCGTCGACGCGAGCGCCACGTTGCTGGCGTTGGTGGCGCTCACGCCACTGGCGGCGCCGTAGTACACCACGATCCCCGGTAGGTCGGCGATGGAGGCGAGCAGGTCGTCGTAGCCGTCGAAGTCGATGTCGACGCCGCCGGCGATGCCGTTGGAGCCGAGCGCGTCGCCGCTGGCCCCGGGACGACTCATCTGGGCGGCGGACTCGTAGCCGCTGGCGCTGCCCTCGTAGAGCAAGACGCGGCCCTTGTCGTCGCCGCTGCCGCTGACGAGGCGCGCCGCCACCCAGAGGTCGCCGTAGCCGTCGCCGTTGCTGTCGCCGCCGTCGGCCACCCGGACGCCGAGGCCGAAGTTGGCGCTGCCGCCGGTGACGGCCTGTGAGAGCGCGAAGCTGCCCCCGCCGTACACGTACACCGCGCCCTCGCCGGTGAACGTTCCCGAGTACGCCTCGCTGCCGACTAGCAACTCCTCGAAGCCGTCGCCGTCGGCGTCGGAGGCGCGCGAGAGGGCGGTGCCGAGGCCCTCGCCGCTATTGCCGTCGACCGTCGACGAGGGGGAGGCGTCGAGGCTGGCGAAGGCGGCGAGCCGCCCCGCTCCGCTGTCGTAGCCGCTGGCACCCACGTAGAGCTCGGCGCTGCCGTCGTTGTCGAGGTCGACCGCCGCGAGCGCGTCGGCCACCGAGGCGTCGCCGTCGGTGTAGCTCCAGGAACTCAGGCCAAGCCCCCCGCCGCTGCCGGCGAAGAGGTAGACGGTGCTGTCGCTGGCGGCCGCGAGGTCGTCGTCGCCGTCGCCGTCGACGTCGCCTGCCGCGAGCGCGGCGCCGAGGCCCCCGGTGCCCACCTGGTCGATGGCGAGGCTACCCTCGCTCAAGAGGTACACGGCGCCGTCTTCGGCGCCGGTGCCGTCGTAGCCCGGGGCGCCCGCCGCCACCTCCGGCGTGCCATCGCCGTCGAAGTCACCGGCGGCGAGACTGGTTCCGAGCGCGTCGCCCGCGTTGGCGCCCGACTCCGAGAAGGTCGCGCCACCCGAGATGGCGGCGATACCGAGGCCCAGGTCGCGACCGAATATCGTCTCGGCGGGGCGATCGACCGCGAGGCGCGCGGCCTCGGGGGCGGGCTCGTGGTCGATGCGGGCGGAGTCGGCGCAGGCGAGGAGGAGGAGAGTCATGGCGCGCGCATCGTAGCCCGCCGCTGGGCCGCCGCGCGTTTTCGTCGAAGCGTGGCGCGCGCGCTCAGCCCCCCGTCTGGTCCCAGCAGTCGACCGCCACGGTGACGCTCCCTCGCCGCCCGCCTCGACTACAAGTCCTTCACGAACTCGAAGTAATCCGCGAAGTGCACGCGGTTGACCTGCTTGCCCATCTTGATCATCTCGCGGGCCACCGCCTCCACCGCGTGACGCATGCACACCGGCTCGCGCCGGGCGGAGGCGAGCACGCAGGCGTTGATGGCGCTGTTGACGATGGCACCGCCGGCCAGGATGAACTGGTTTGCGAGGTAGCCGAGGTCGAGGTCGTCGCCGCGAGGCGCGTAGGGCGGGATGGCCTTCTCCCACAGCTTGCGACGCATGTCGGGGGTGGGCATGGGAAACTCCACCACCGCGCCGAAGCGTCGCAAGAAGGCCTCGTCGATATTCTCCTGCAAGTTGGTGGTGAGGATGGCGCAGCCCTCGAACACTTCCAGGCGCTGCAAGAGGAAGCTCACTTCCTGGTTGGCGAAGCGGTCCTGCGCCTGCTTCACCTCGCCGCGGCTACCGAAGAGCGCGTCGGCCTCGTCGAAGAGCACCACGGCGGTGCCGCCCTCGGCGGCGTCGAAGATCTCGCGCAGGTTCTTCTCGGTCTCGCCCACCCAGCGGCTGATGACGCTCGACAGGTCGACGCGGAACAGGTCGAGCCCCAGCGCCCCCGCGATCACCTCGGCCGCCATCGTCTTGCCGGTGCCGGGGCCGCCCGAGAATAGGGCCTTGATGCCGTATCCGCGGGCGCGGATCTTGTTGGCGCCCCAGCGGTGGTACACGTTTTCCTGTTCCGACAGGTAGTGCGTGAGGTGGATGAGCTGGCCCTTCACCTTCTCGGTGATGATCAGGTCGTCCAGCTGGTACTGGGGGATCACGTGCTGGGCGAGGCCGCGGAACTCCGGTCGCGACAGCTCGCGCGCCGCGGCCCAGATGAGCTCCAGCGGGGGCTCCTTGCCGCCGGCCTCGGCGTGGGCGCGCTCGATCACGCGGGGAATGGTCGTGCCGCCCACGCTGTAGAAACGCTCGCTGATCTCCGGCGCGATGGCGCTTGCCCAGCCCATGCGCTCGAGTTGCACCTTCCAAGCCTCGGTGCGCTCGTCCAGCGTGGTGCGGCCCACGTGGACCGTCACCGAGGCACGGTCGGAGCCGAGCAACCCGCTGATCGACTTGCGGTCGGAGCCGCCCACCAGCACCGGGTAGGGCAGGGTGGCGAGCGCCCCGCCGAGGGCGACCATCTGGTTGCGCAGGGCAGGGTCTTCCTGGGCGCTGTCCACGTTCACCACGTAGGGCAAAGCGCCCGAGAGGCGCAGCTCGCGGATGAGGTCCCAGGGCTCGTCCAGGTAGCCCTTGGTGCGCTCCAAGTCGATGCGGGCGAGCTTGCGGTCGACGTGCCGGGCGATGGCCTGCGCCACGCCCTCGCGCAGGCCCACGGTGCTGCCCACCACCGCCACGGTGATCGGGCCCCGCAGCGCGTCGCCGAGGTCTTCGATGCGCTTGCGCGTGGGCCGCGGGATGAAGGGCTCGACCGAGGTGTCGATGGGCGTGAAGCCCACGCTCGACGGGAGTTCTTCTTCTTCGAGAAACCAGCGCACAAGCCGCGGCGCGGGGTGTAGCCGCCGGCTGGTGTGCGTTTCCATGCCGTCGGGCGGGTTGAGCAACAGCAGGCGATTGCGGATGAGCGGCCCGCCGGGCAACAAGCGCGCTTGCAGGGCGAGACGTTCGCGGCGGCCGGCGCGGAGCACGCGGGTGGCCATGTCGACGGTGAGGTAGGCCTGGTTGAGGTTGTCGTTGAGGTAGGCGAAGATCTTGCCGTAGCCGGCGCTGATCTCCGGGGCGAGCGACATGAGGATCAGGTCGCTGTCGTCGCCATCGAGCTCGAAGGCCTCGCGCAGGCGGCTGAAATGGCCGCCGGGCGCGTCGCGGAGCGCGGTGGACGCGAGCACCGCCTCCTCGAGACCGTCGGGACCGCCGGGGTAGTCGATCTCGCCGTGGGCACGCAGCAGCGCGTCGACCTCGTCGTCGGTGATGACCGAGCCCCAGAACTGGCCCTTGGCGCGCATCGCGGGACGGGACCGTTGCCGACGCACGGCGCGCAGCAACAACAGGTCGGTGCGGCGGAGCCGCCGGGCCAGATCCTCGAACACGTTGGACATCTCGGGCGCAAGTATCCCGGCGCCGCCGTTGGCCCTGCAGCGGTGAACCCGCCGCTGCAGTCCTTGCCCGTAGACGAGGTCGACAGGGCGGATCTGGACGCCGGTCTCGTCGTAGTACCCCGGAGCCTCCCGTCTGCTCCCTCGGCGTCCCCGAGGTCGGAGAGGCCGTCGCCATCCATGGCGGGGAGGGGTCGGCCCTCCCGCAGGTGTGGAAGCTGCTGCTAGCGGCGTTGCGGGGAAAGTAGGCCTACTGCCCGGACTTCGCCGGGCTCCAGCTCGTGCGGGCGTAACAATCGATGATCTCGTCGCCCGTCAGCTCGAAGCCCAGAAACGCGTTTCCGTCGATATTGGTACGCCCGTTGTTGTCGGTGTACACCAGCCCCGAGAAGTTCACGTAAAGTGGCCCCGCCTCGTGCTGGTGCAGACCGGACATGGTGAAGCCGCCGCGCAGGTCGACCGCCGCCTCCAGTCGTTCCTCGGGCTCGTCCTGGAAGTAGGCGTAGAGCGCGCTCGGGGCGCTGCCCTTCACCTCGAAGGCCCCGATCCACTCCGACTCGGTGGACAGGTCGAAGTTGGGCACGGTGCAGCCGTCGTTCCAGTACTCGGCGCCCAGCGTGGTGGTCCACAGGCCGAGCACGTCGGGGATGTTGCCGGTGTCGCCCCCGTTGCCATCGACGTCGCCGCAGTTGCTGCCACTCTGGCCACTGTCGCCACTGTCGCCACCGGGCGCGCACGCCATGAGCAGGAGGAAGCTGAGTCGGTTCATGGTGCGTTTCCTTTGGGTTCGGTAGGGAAGGCTTCGAGCACGATGACGATCCGGCGGTTGAGGGCGCGACCCTCGGGGGTGTCGTTGCTGGAGATGGGATCTTGGGCGCCGCGACCGGCCCAGGTGATGCGATGGGGCGACACGCCAAAGCCCTCCGCCAGCTCCCGCGCCACCGACGCGGCGCGGTAGGCGGTCCACTCCCACGGGGTCGGCAGGATCTTCCGCGCCGCCGCCGGCGGCGTGCTGTCGTCGCCGTGGGCCACCACGGTGACCGCCACCTCGGGGTGCAGCTTCACCGCCATCGCCACGAGGTCGAGGATCGGCCAGGCCTCCTCGCGCAGCGAGAGGCTGTCGGGCGCGTAGAGCTCGTCGAGGGGGATGCTCACCATCGTGCGACGGCCAAGCCACGACACCGCCGCCTCCTGCCCGTTCATCACCTGCACCAGCTCGGCGTAGAGCGGGTCGGGGGCGGCGCTGTCGGCGCAGGTGGCGAGTTGCTCCTGTAGTCGCGACACCTTCAGCCGCAGCGCGATTACCTCGCGGTCGAGCTGGCCGATCAACGCCCGGTCCGCTGCGGCGCCACCGCGAGCGGGATCGACGAGCAGGGAGAGAGCGAGGATCACCGTGGCCTAGCCCGCGAAGCCGTGGCCGAGCGGGGGGTCGATGCCCCACTCGGCCGGGCCGAAGCCCTTCATCGCCTGGGGGAAGTTGCCCGAGGCGCGCAGCCGGAGGTAGCGGTCGATCCAGCAGCGAAGATCCTGAGGATAACGCCAGTCCCAGCGGCCGTCCTTGCGCTCGCGGGCCATGGTCATCCACGCCAGCACACCCGGGTGGTTCAGCGCCGGTTCGCCGTCCTGGGGGCCGCCCGCGAAGCGGAGCGTGCCGTCGGCGTCCTTCATGATGAAGGTGCCGAGCGGCGGGTCGACGATCACGTCGCCCCACTCGGCCAGCTCGGGCACCGTCTCCGGGGCCGAGAAGCGGTCGGCCAGCGTCACGAAGCACCGCGCGCAGGCCTCGGCGTCGTTGCCGGCGCGGTGGGCCTCCTCGAGCTGGATTTCCAGGCGCTTGCACAGGTCGCCCAGCTTGTGGCCCTTGGCCTCGCGGTGGAACTTGTGCGACATGTCGAGGGTGTCGGCCTCGGCGGCCGGCTGTGGCCAGCTCCCGAGCCCGGCGGTGGTGAACTCGCAGCCGAGGTGACGCTTGTCGAAGGGGAGGTTGTGGGCCACGATCAAGGCGCCGTCGAGCAGCTTCCACACCTCGCTGGCCACGTCGGCGAAGGGAGGCTTTCCCGCCACGTCGTCGTTGGTGATGTGGTGGACCTCGGTGCTCTCCCGGGGGATGGGGATGCCCGGGTTGACCAGCCACTCGTGGCGGCGGAGCTGCGCGATGCGGCCGCTCGGGTCGAGCCGCAGGCTCACCGCGGCCACCTCGATCACCCGGTGCCCCTCCTCGGGGGCAAAGCCCGTGGTCTCGGTGTCGAAGGCCACGATGGGCAGCTCGCGCCAGCGCATACCCGCCCTCGTACTACGCGCGCCGGCGCCGGGACAGGGCGCCGAGTGCCGAGAGCGCCAGGGCGATCGCCCCGGCGGTCGACGTCGTGTTGCAGCCGCACTGGCCGGGCGCGGTGAGGCCGGGACCTCCGCCGTCGGCCTTGTCGCCGTCGTCCTTGCCATTCCCGTTGCCGTTGCCGTTGCCATTCCCGTTGCCGTTGCCCGTGTCGATGCCGCCCCCGCCCTCGTCGTCGTCACACGCGGTGCCGATCCCATCGCCGTCGGCGTCGGCCTGGTCGGCGTTCTCCACCTTCTCGCAGTTGTCGCTGTCGTCCACCACGCCGTCGTCGTCGTCGTCGAACCAGGACACCACGGGGTTGCGGAAGTACACGCTGTCGCCGTCATTCTCCCCGTCCTCGGTGTAGAGGCCCTGGTTGTAGCCGTAGAAGCCGATGCCGGTGAGCATGATGTCGTCTGGGGCCTCGAACTCCACGTCGATCTGGTTCCAGCGCACGGAAACCACGCCGTCGTTGATCGCGATCCGAGCGGTGTCGTAGTCGCCCTCGTCGAAGGTGCGGCTGCTCCCGGCATGGACCGTCACGTTGCGACCTCGCACCTCGATGATCGCCGACGAGGGCGTGTCGATCTCCTCGGTGGGGCACCACCTGTTGTCGCTGCCGCCCGCCGAGCCGCACACCAGGAGCATGTAGTAGCTCGCGTTGCCGTCGTGGCCGAACACCACGCCCCAGCCGTCGTTGTCGTCGACGTAGACTTCCACCTCGTAGACGCCCTGCCACACCGGCTCGGCCTCGTTGACCAGCCAGTTGTCGCTGCCGTCGCCGCTGCCGAAGCCGTTGCCCCCGTGGTCGGACAAGGGGAAGGCCCAGGCACCGCTGCCGTCGAAGTCGTAGCCGCCCCAGGGGTCGTCGTCGTAGCCGTTGGTCCAGCCGCCGGTGCCCGCGATGGAGTCGCCCTCCTCGGGAAAGCGCGTGTACGTCCAGGCCTCCACCTCGCCCGCGTGAACCTGGGTCGCGAGGAACAGCGCAAACATGATTCTCTCCGGAGGCGCCTACTATGTCCCGCGTGCCGCGGGTCCGGCGCGGTGGAGGGTCAATAATCTGTCGCGAGGTACCCTTGCGCATTGTGCCCCGCCGTGATCTACATGGGGCGACTCGCCCGGGAAACCCATGCTTGCCCGACCCGCACCCTCGCCGCGCGCGCGCGAGCAGGTGCTTGTCATCGATGCCTCCGATCCGTCTGGACGGACCTACCATGTCGCTCTCGGCAGCGACGATCGCATGATCCACGCCTGCACCAGCGCGCAGGCGGGCCTCGCCTTGCTGCCCGACGTTCGGCCCGACGTGGTGATCGCCGCGCTCGACACCGCCGACCTTCCCGGGCTGCGGCTCCTTGAGGCGGTGCGGCACCGCCAGCCGGGCGTGCCGGTGATCGTGATCGCCGCGCATCCCACGGTTGAGGGGGCGGTGCAGGCGCTCCGCGCGGGCGCCGTCGACTACCTCGGTCGCCCGGTGTCGCCGGGCTTGTTGAGCGAGAAGGTGGTGCGGGCGCTCTCGGAGGCGCGTTCCTCGCGGCAGCTCGCGCAGGCGCAGAAGGAAGCCCGCGATCGCTGGGGTTTCACCCACCTTTTGTCGATGAGCCCGCGCATGATCCGGGTGTTCGACGCGATCCGCGCC
Source organism: Deltaproteobacteria bacterium (assembly GCA_016875435.1). Classification (GTDB taxonomy): domain Bacteria; phylum Myxococcota_A; class UBA796; order UBA796; family SXON01; genus SXON01. The sequence goes on from VGRE01000028.1 coordinate 14,594, forward strand.
GTGGCCGGCACCGATGCCACCGTTCTGGTGCGCGGGGAAACGGGCACCGGCAAGGAGCTGGTAGCCCGCGCGCTCCACGAGCGTAGTCGCCGTCGCGAGCGAAATCTCATCTCGGTGAACTGCGGGGCCTTCACCGAGACCTTGCTGGAGTCGGAGCTCTTTGGCCACGAGAAGGGCTCGTTCACCGGGGCCGCCGGGCGACGGCAGGGCGTGTTCGAGATGGCCGATGGCGGGAGCCTGTTCCTCGACGAGCTGGGGGAAACCTCGCTCTCGGTGCAGGTGAATTTGCTGCGCGTGCTCGAGGAGATGCGCTTCCGGCGCGTGGGCGGCCACGAGCTCATCGACGTGGACGTGCGCATCATCGCCGCGACGAACGTCAATTTGGACCAGGCGGTGAAAGAAGGCAAGTTCCGCGAGGACTTGTTCTATCGGCTCAACGTCTTCCCGGTCACGCTGCCGCCGCTCCGCGAGCGCCCGGAAGACATCCCGCTGCTCACGAGACACTTCCTCCAAGACGCCGCGAGCGAGTACGAGATGCCGCCGCCCACGGTCACGCCGGAGGCGATGGAGGCGGTGCTGCGCTACCGCTGGCCGGGCAACGTGAGGCAGCTCCGCGCGCTGTGCGAGCGCTGGGTGATCCAGAGCAACGGTCGCGACCTGAGGGTGGAAGACTTGCCCCCCGAGCTACGCGCCCAGGGGCCCGCCGACGCCGAGCCTACCGGCATGTTCATCGACGACAACGTGACGCTCCCCCAGCTCACCGACCGGGTGACCACGCAGGTGGAGCGCGCCTACCTTCACAAGCTGCTCTCGCGACACCGTGGCCACCTCATCAACACCGCCGCCGCGGCCGGCATCACCCGTCGCACCTTGTTCTCGCGAATGAAGGCGCTGGGCCTCGAGGCCGCGGACTACAAGTAGGCGTCGCTGGGTTCGCCCCGCGATTGCCGCCGCCCACCGGTCTGGGTAGGGTCGTGGCTCGTAACGACCCCTGAGGTTCGCTCGATGGCTCGCCTGCTCGTCCTCGCCGCCCTGATCCTGCTCGGTGGCTGTCTCGCCGAGGCTCCGCCCGCCGAGGCGGCCACCAAGCCCAACGTGATCGTCATGCTGCTCGACGCCCAGCGCGCCGACGTGCTGGGCCCCTATGGCTACACCAAGCGCAAGACCACGCCCAACCTTGACAAGTTCGCGTCGGCCGGCGTGGTGTGGGACAACGTGATCTCCCAGAACGCCTGGACCGTCCCCAGCGTGGCCTCGCTGTTCACCGGGGTCGACCCGCAGGCCCACCGCACCCTGCGCTTCCAGGTGAAAGACCGCGTCGAGATGGACACGATGTCGCTCTTGCACGACACGCTGGCGGAGTCGTTCAAGGCTGGCGGCTACACCACCGGCGCCTTCATCAAGAGCACCGTCATCGACGCCTCGCGAGGTTTCTCGCAGGGCTTCGACAAGTACGAGATCGTCGGCGGCACCGACCAGGCCTGGGGCCACTCCGCCCAACAGCTCAACGACGCGGCGATCCCCTGGCTCAAGGAGCAGGGCAAGTCGGGCAAGCCCTTCATGGCCTACGTGCACTACATGGACGCACACAGCCCCTACAAGGCGCCCGAGCCCTGGTACTCCAAGTACAAGGGCAGCTACGGCGGCGCTTTCACCGGCGCGCACGTGGAGATCGACGACGCGGTCAAGAAGAACGCGGGGCCCAGTCCCGACGACTGGAACTACCTGCGGGCGCTCTACGACGCCGAGGTGGAGTACTGGGACAGCCAGTTCGGGCGGCTCATCGGCGAGCTCGACGCGGCGGGCATCGGCAAGAACACCATCATCGTGGTGCTGGCCGACCACGGCGAGGCCTTCTACGAGCACCAGAACATCTTCCACGGTCACCTGTACCAGGAGAACATCCACGTGCCGGTGGTGATGCGCGGGCCGGGGATCAAGGCGGGTCGCATGAAAGGCTACGCGCAGATCATCGACGTGACGCCCACCCTCGCCGACCTCGCCGGGGTGAAGAAGGGCGCGTCGTGGATGGGCCAGAGTTTCGCCAGCGGCATGGCCGGCGGCACGGGCCACAGCGACTTCGTGTACAGCGAGTACATCAACATGCGCACGGTGATCGACCCGGCGGGGCTCAAGCTCCTGCTCGGCGACGGCGCCGACAAGCTCTACGATCTGAAGGCCGACCCCGGGGAGAAGACGAACCTCGCCTCGTCGCGACCGGCCGACGTGGCGCGGCTCCGCGCGCTCGCCGACGCGCGCTTCGTCCACGGCAAAAGGTTGGGGGCGAAGTACCCGGTCGAGAAGCCGAAGGAGCTCACCGACGAGCAGACGGAGCTGCTCCGCCAGCTCGGGTACATCGAATGATCGCGCTCCTCTTGGCGACGGCGCTGGCGCAGTCCGGCTTCCAGGGGACGATTCGCGACCTGGGGCTCGACGCCGGCGGCGGCCTCAACGGCGCGCCGGAGGGCATGTTCTTCATCGTGCCGCCCGGGGCCAACGCCGAGGCGGTGACGGGCGCGCTCAGCGACGGGGTGCAGGGCGCCAAGCTCACGGTGCGCCAGGCGGGCGACGCGCTCATGTGTACCCAGTCGGCGCCGCTCGGCCCGCAGGCCGTCGTGCGCGCGCGGCTGAAGGTGCCGGAGATCACGCCGGGAGGCGGGTCGTGGATGGGGATGAACATGGAGCTCCGCACGCGCGACGCCAAGGGCAACCTCGTGTCGCCGCCGGGGCTGATGTACACGCTGGTGCAGAACGTGCGCGAGCCCACGGCTGGCTGGGTGGACATGGAGGGGCGGGTGCCGGTGCCGGCGGGCGCCACGCAGGGCGAGGTGTGTTTCCGCTTCGTGTTGTCGACGGGCGTGCTGGAGCTCGACCGCGTGCAGCTCATCTCCAAGACCGACGGCTCGGTGCCGGTCGCGGCCGCCACCACGGCGGTGGCGGCCGCGCCAGCTCCAGCGCCTTCGCCTGCCCCTGCGCCCGCGCCTGCCCCCGCGCCTGCCCCGGTCGCGAACACGACCGTCACCACCGCGCCCCAGATCGCGGCCGTCACCCCGGCCGTGGCCTCATTCACCGCCGACGGCAGCCAGCGCGGATTCACGTTGCGGGTCGACCAGCGCGCCTCGAGCGTGGCCTGCTCGAAGTGGGTGAGCGCTTCGGGCCCCGTCACCGTGTTCGGCACCGTGGACCTCGCCGCCACCAACCCCGACGCCGTGGACTGGTCGGGCCTCGCCATCGAGGCCTTCGCTCGCGACGCCAACGACCGCGCGGTGCTCGCTGGCGGGGTGCCTTACGCCCCCGTCTTCGTGACCACCGAGGTGGGCATGGGGCAGAAGTTCAGCGTCACGTGGACACCGCCGAAGGGCACCAACCGGGCGAGGTTCTGCACGCGTTTCTCCGACGCGGCGGGGTCGGCGGGGTTTGACTGGAAGACGAACTAGCGGCGATTCCGTCGCCGCAGCGGCAGGAGGACCAGGAACAGCGCCCACGGACTGACGCCCGAGGCGCACCTGCACGGGGGCGCGTCGGGCTTGTCGCCGGCGAGCACGCCGAGGTCATGGAAGCCGTTGCCATCGACGTCGCCCGCGTCGATGAGCTCCCCGCCCCAGGCCACGAAGCCGGGCGGCTGGAGCAGCTGGCGGAGCGGCGCCTGCGCGAGCGCCGCCGACTTCCACGCGACGACGAGCATGGGCGCCTCCCCCGGAAGCTAGCGTATCTCCCACCACGCCGTCTCCCCCGCCGCATCCATGTCCACCACCCACCAGCCGGTGCCGCTCGACTTCGCCGCAAGCGGCGCCCCGACCGAACCATCCAGGTAGAGGGCCCGCAGCTCCGGCTTGCGGCGCCACTGGAGGCGCACCGTGCCCGCCGGGCGTGAGAGCAGGGCGGCGTCGCGACCGGCGTCGAGGGTGATCGCCCCCCCGGCGCTGGTGACCATCCCCGCGTTGCGCGAGGCGCCGGCCACGGTGAGCAGCGCGCGCGTGCAGGTGTCGAGCGAGGCGCCGTCGACACAGGCGAGGCTCACTGCGGCGGGACCCTCGAGCTGGGGGTCGAGGTGCGGGGCCGACACGGGACCAGCCCCCTCGCCCTTGCCAGCGCGGAACTTCAGGGGATGATCGCCGAGGACGGCGTCGAACTGCGGCGTGGCGATCACCATGCGCCCGGCGTCGACCCACCAGCCCACCTGGGCGCCGGGGGTACCGGGCGACGACGCCTCCGCCGCGTCGTCGTAGCTGTCGCGCACGAGGTGGCCGAGCAGGAAGCGCACGTCGCGATTCTGGATCACCTCGGTCTTCTTGCCCTGGACCACCTCGGCCTTGAGCAACTCGGGGCTCCGCCAGGTCACCAGCCGTCCCGTGGCGGGCGCGATGGTGCCGCTCCGGAAGAGGCCGCTCGCCAGCGCCATGTGGGCCCAGCGGTCGCCGGAGAAACGCAGGTCGAAGGGGCCGGTCACCGGCCCGTGCTCGCGGTCCACCGGCCCGTTGGCGTAGTCGAGCCACGCGATGCTGTCCCAGTCTTGCACCGAGGCCATCGCCGCCCAGAACAAGGGCGCCTCGTGGGCGTGGCCGTTGGGGAAACCGTGGCTCAGCTCCGACACCGAGAAGGGGCGGCCGACCTGCGCCTCGCGGAAGCGGTCGAGCAGGTTCTGCGAGCGCGGCGCGCCGAGCACCGACTCGTCGCGGATCTGCGCGCTGCCGTCGTCCCACTGGAAGTGGGTGTCGACGATCCCGTGCGGGCCCGCCACGCGCGCCAAGGTGGGCTGCCCGAAGGTGACGTTGGCGATGAGCGGGCCCTGGTAGCCGAGGCCGCGCACCTCGCGCGCCACGGCGTCGTAGAAGGCCGCGTCGAGGCCGGCGTAGAAGTCGTAGAGGTCGGCCACGCGCCCCTGCGGCCAGGCCGAGAAGGTGCCCTGGCCGGAGGGCTGTCGCGACACGGTGCCGAGGGACTCGCCGGGTCGCAGCCCAGGGTTCACGCTGCCGGTCCAGGCGGCGACGATCGCGGCGTCGTCGGCGTGGCGACCGCGAAGGAACTCGTTCCAGCGGGCGTCGAGCGCGGCGCGGTGGACCGCTGGGAGGCGCTCGAGGTTGCCCGCCATCCACGCGGCGAGGATGCTGTGCTCGTTGGCCAGCTCCACCACGGCCACGGCGGGATCGTCGACGTAGCGCAGCCCGGTGTAGGGGTTGGTGCGGCCGAGCCAGCGCCGCGCCCAGTCGAGGTAGGCGGCGCGCCAATCGTCCTCGAACATCGGGAGCAGCTTGTGCCCGTTGGGCACGTCGGGACCGGGGTTGTTGACGCCGTCGACCGCGGCGAAGGCCCGGTTGGTGGCCACCTCCATGTAGGCGTAGACTCCCGCGTCGCCGAGTCGTGACACGAAATAATCGAGCCGGTCCATCATCTCGGGCGACAGCGGGTCTTCGCCCGGCTTGCGGTCGCTGCGCACGCCGCCCGCGCGGTCGCTGTCGCAGTGGTGGAGCCGCACGAGGTTGAAACCGCTGGCGGCGAGCTGGGCCGCGAGTTGGTCGGCCACCTCGCGGGTGGGGTAGCAAGCCTCGTTGAGCAGGTTGATACCCCAGAAACGCGCGCGGCTCCCGTCGGCGTAGGTCAGGTGCCCGTCCTCGATGCGCACCTTGCCCCGCGCCCGCGCGCCCGGCGGGACGGCCCACCCGCTGGGCACCGGCGGCGCCTTGCTCCCGAGGGCGAGGGGGAAGGGAAAGGCCCGAGGTGCGGCATCGACCGCCGGGCGAGGGAAAGCAGGCAACTCCCCGCCGAGGGCCGCCACCACGATGTAGGCGGGCATCGACGTGCCGCGGGCCTCGAAGCCCACTTGCGCCAGCGCCTCGCCCGGGCGCGGGTTCTCCACCGCCACCAGCGACAGCGCCCGTCCCTCGCCGGTCGCGAGCGCGCGCGCAGCGCCGGAGCTGCCGCCGCCCTGGAGCGAGAAGATCTCGTCGCCTGCGCGTAGGTCGACGTAGGCGTCTCTCCCCGTGGCGTAGTCGAAGTGGACGCGCAGCACGGGCGTGCCGAGGGGGAGCGCGCCGTCGAAGGTCGCGACGAGGAAGAGGCGCTCGGCGGTGCCGGTCGCCGCCACGTCCACCCGCTTCGGGGCCTTCGGGGTGGCCCCGGAACGCAGGGCCACCGCGTCCTTCGGCGCGGCGGCGTCGGGAAACGCGAGGCCCTCGAGCACGGGAAAGCTGGCCAACTTGGCGCCCTTGCCGGCGAGGTTGGCGTTCCGCGCCGCGGCGAGGTCGAGGGCAGTGGGCGCCGCGAGGGCCAGCGAGAGGGCGATGAGCATCACCGCCAGCCTAGCCGGGCGGATCGAGCCAGACGGGCGGGCTGACCGCCCAGGCGGCCTCGCCACAGCCGGGATCGGCGCAGGCGCCGTCGACGCGGGCGAAGGCCCAGTGCGCGCGGGGCGCGGGGACGACGAGGTAGCCACTCCGGGGGACGGCGTGGCGCTCGGTGCCCTCGCTCGTCACCAGCGAAACCGAGTCGAGTCCCATCCAGCCGGGCGCGGCCACGTCGATGCGCAGCCGGGCGGGGAGGGGATCGCCGCCCTCGGACTCGTCGATGGCGAGCGCCACGTAGGGCCCGTTCCCGGCGGCGTGCTGTCGCTCGCGCAGGCCGGCCTCGTAGGCCACGTCGCCCGGGGCGCCGAGGTAGCGCACCCAGGTGGCCGGGCCCACCGGCGCGATGTCGAGCCAGAGGTCGAGGAGCTGCGCGTAGACATCGACGTCGGCGGCGTGATCGAGCCAGATCGCGTCGGGGCGGGGCGCCCAGGCCCAGGGCTCGGCCTCGGCGAGGGCCGCCGCCACCCAGGACGGCGTGACGATGGTGTACCGGTCGGTGGACGACCCGCCGCGCACCAGCGCCATGCGGTCGAGCGCACCGAAGCCCTGCACGTCGCTGGCGCCGTGGCCCGCGCGCTTGGTACTCGACGAGTAGGGCCAGGCCCAGGTGTCGCCTCCGGCCCGGGAGCCGAGTTGCACCTCGACGCGATCGTGCGGGTCGCGGCTGTGTACCGGCAGCTCGCCGTCGGCGATCACCACGGCAGCGCCGAAGCCCTGGGCGTAGAGCGCGTGGTACAGGTCGCGACTGTACCGGCCGTGGTCCGCGTCGGGGGCCGCCTCGGCGGCGAGGCTCGCGAGGACGAGGCCGCCGCTCGGGAACAGCGCGCCCGGCGCGGGCCAGTCCACGGCGGCGGGCAGCGCGCGCGAGAGGGTGACGGCCACGTCGGTATCGCGACCCGCATAGTGCCCGGCCCAGGCCGAGTACGCGGGCCCCGCCCAGATGCCCACCTCGCCCGCCGTCGTCCCCAGCGGCGCCGCGCCCCCGCCCTCGGGAAGCGGGAATTCGGCGCTGCGGAAGCGCACCGTCACCGGGAGCGGCCGCCCGTCCTCGTCCACCGCCTCCACGCGGAGGCTCGCGCAGGCGACGATGTCGAGGCCGTGGATGTCGCAGCCCGCGGCCTCGCCGGCGAGCGTCGCCTCGACGGGAGCGCTCGATGTCGCGACACCATCGACCACCGGCACCCGGTCGACCAGCCGCCCGCCCACGCGTACCGCCACGCTGTCGAGGCCCGGCGCGTCGATCTCGAGGGGCTCGGTCCACAGGGCCGAGGGGTCGAGGGCCACGCCACGGAGGCCGGTGACGGCGATCTGGCCAGGCGCGGTGGGCGACCGGCTGTCGTCGCCGGCCACGGTGTCGGCGTCGAGCGCCAGGAAGCTCGTGTCGTAGCGCATCGCGAGGCCCGCCCGCTCGGCGCCGGGGCGGGGGACGAGCCAGCCGTCGACGAGACCGGGTGTTCCCACGTGCAGGTACGGCCGGTCGGCGTCGAGGTGGTACACCAGGTCGCCCGCGCGGAGCTCGGCGTAGCCCTGTCCCGTCACGGCCTCGATGCCATCGCGCGCGGCGGAGGGCAGCAGCTCCATCAGCAAGTCGATCCCGCCGGGCACGGCCGCGTCGACCAGCGTACCGCCGACCTCGCCGATCTGGGTGAGCGAGGCGTAGCCGTCGCGCACCACGAAGCGGGCGACCGCGTTCTCGATCAGCCAGTCGCCCTCCCGTCCCTCGCCGCCGGGGACGAGCTCGTCCTCGCAGGCCACGCGCTTGGCGCGCGCCTCCCCCGAGGCCATTTCGCGCGGGTCGCAGGTGTCGACCGGGGCGTCGAACTCGGCGCAGGCGAGGAACCAGGTCACGCCGACAGTCTTGCCGGTCGCCGCCTACTTGTCCGCGGCGGCCTCTTCGGCCAGGCTGATCGACACCGGGGAGATGCTCACCTTCTTCGACCAGCCCGCGGGCACATCGCCGGTGCTGTACTTCCACGATCGCTTGGCGCCAGGCTCGAGCGGCTTGGTGTACGACTCCTCGATGGGCATGCCGCTGGGGCCCGCGCCGACCACGAGCGGGTAGGTGGTCGCCCTGAGCTTCTTGCCGTCTGCGTCGAGGAAGACAAGCTCCAGGAGCATGTAGCCAAAGGTCTCGCCGGTGTTGTTGGTCAACTCGGTGGAGAAGCCCCACCCGTCCTTCGGACCCTTCGGGTCTTCGGCGAGGTTGACCTCCTCCACCACCGGCTCGGTCATCGCCAGCCCCGCGGCGAACCGGGCCACGGTGAGCATCGACTTCGCGCGCTTCTTCAGGGCCGCGTCGGCGAATGGATTCTCATCGATGAACTTCTGCCACCCCGCCTGAGTGCGCTCGGTGTCGGCCACCACGAAGGCGGCGTTGGCGCGACCGGCCTGCATGTCCTTCGTCTTCCTGCTGCTCGGGAAACGCTTGAGCACCGCGTCGTAGTCGGGAATCGCCTTCGATTCCTCCGCCTTCTCCACCAGTAGTTCCTCGAGCCGTTTCTCGGCCCGCATCTTGTTGGTGCCCGAGGGCGTGGTGGTCAGGTAGGTGTTCCATGCCTCGATGGTGTCGGCCTTCTTGGCATCGCCGAACGGGTCTGCACAGCCGACGAATAGCGAGAGGAGCAAGGGAAGCATGGCGACCTCTCGACGCATGCTAGCCAAAGACGAGCCCGGTTGCTGCTATTTTTCGGATTCGCGCTTCACCCACGTCGCGGCGTCGGTGAGTCCCTTCTTCGAGATCATGTCCTGCACGAAGCCAGGGATGTAGCCTTTGAAACGGATGTCGACGCTGTATTCGAGTCGCGACTGCGGCGGCGAGCTCTCCAGCGCCGTCACACGCCAGTAGCCGACGGAGTCGTCGAGGTCGGACTGGCGGGAGTAGTCGAGCGTCCAGGTGAGGTAGCCCTGGTCGGGCCTGTAGGTGTGGTGGATGAAGTACTCCACATCGAAGCCCATCACCGCGAGCAGGAAGCGCGTGTAGATTTCACTGCCGGAAACCTTGTAGTTGCCGCACTCGGCCACCTTGTCCACCATGCGCGGGTAGGCCGAGTAGTCGACGATTCGCGACCAGATCTTGCTGGGCGTGGCGGCGATGTCGAAGATGGCGATGCCGCGCCCACCCGAGCCCACCTGTTGCTGCTTCAGCACCACCTCGCCCGCCTCGATCCTGGCGATGTCGCCGCTGGAGAGGGTCACCGCCGGTGGCGCGCCCTTGTAGGCCGAAACGATCCCGGTGTGCTCGTGGGGCTTGGTGGCGTCGCCCGCGAGCGCGAGGGCGAGGGTGGCGACAAGCATGGCGGCTCCTCTGTGGCGCCGGCGTATACCCCGGCGCCCCGTGACTTTGCATGGTGGTGACTTTCCGACCAGCGGTAGTCGGTGCTATTGTGGCCCGGCTTCGGAGTACCCCAGTGCGCCTCGTGCCATTCCTCTCAATAGTCGCGATCGGCTGCCTGCCCGCTGGTTCAGAGAACACCGTGCCAAGTCGTGACACCACCGACGACGCCGGCCTCGCCGACGACGACGGCGACGGCCTCACCAACGCCGAGGAAGACGAGCTCGGCACCAACCGCGACGCGGTCGATTCCGACGGCGACGGCTACTCTGACTTCGACGAGGTGCAGACGGAGCACGACCCCGTCGACAGCAGCGACATGATCTACAACGGCGGCTGGCCCTACAACCCCGACAAGGACGAGATGGCCGACCCGGGCTGGGACGGCCGCGCCAAGGAGGGCAGCGTCGTGCCGCGCCACGTGGGCTACGACCAGTTCGGCGACACCTTCGACCTCTACGACATGGCGGGGCACGGCAAGCCGGTGATCATCGACATCAGCGCCGAGTGGTGCAGCTACTGCCAGGAGCTCGCGAAGTACATGGGCAGCCAGGAGTCGTACTTCGACCAGTATGAGCGCTCCTACCCCGAGCTCAAGGTCGTCCGGAAGGCCATCGAGAACGGCGACCTCATCTGGGTGGAGTACCTCGACCAGAACCAGTCCGGCGGCACCATCACCGAGAAAGACCTGGAGCAGTGGGAGAAGCACTACGCCATGCCCAACACGCCGGTGGTGGCCGACGAGGACATGCTGTGGCTCGACTGGACCAAGCTGCGCGGCTACCCCGCGCTGATGCTCGTCGACGACGCGATGACCATCATCGCCTACGACAGCAGCGACTACTTCAGCCAGCTCTCGGCGGCGGCGGAGCTCGTCGGCGAGTAGTCACTCGCCCGCGTTCTGCGACAGGCGGTACATCAGCACGAGGCACGCAATCGGGTCGGCCTTGCGGCCGAAGGTGGCTTCCGCCGTCCTGGGCGAGTCGAGCGCGCCCACGCAGGGCAGCACGATGGACCGCGCGACCGCCTCGGCGGCCTTCTCCATGATCTTCTCGCCGCTGGGGTGGTCCTTGAGCGGCGTGGCGAGGCCGTTGCGGAAGTCGAGCAGCGGGGCGCCGGTGGCGTACTTGTTGCCCGGAGTGTCGGCGGCGTAGTATTTCAGGATTCGGCCCATGCCAGCGGAGTTGTTGCCCGAGTCTGGCACGGCGGCGGCCTCGCGGCCAAGCTCGCGGTTGAGCACTGCCATCACCCTCGACGGGTTGTCGCGATCGTCATCGCCCGCGGCGTACACGCACGACTCAGCGGCGTTGGCGAGGGCGGCCACCTGCGAGGCGGGCGGCGGGTCGGGTGGCGGCTCGCCCGCTTCCGTCGACGTGGTGATGAGCAACTGCGCGCGCGCCGCGTCGTCGGCGCCGAGGCTGGCGGCGTCGGCCGGCTTGTAGGCGTCGAGCATCACGCTCTCCAGCCCGAGCGAGCGCGCCTGGCGGTAGGTGAGTCGCGACGGCCCCCGCAGGCAGCTCTGCTTGTTGGTGACGTCGAGCCAGAAGTTCCAGTCCGTCTCCGTGCGCTTGCGGACGGCGGCCGTGTAGGGCAGCACGTGCATGGTGAACTCGTCGAGCGACTCGGACTTCTGCACTCGCTCACGCCACAGGATCCACTGCCCCGCCGCCCCGCTGCCCTCGCGGAAGAGCCAGTCGTAGGCGCTCGCGTCGTCGCCTGCCATCGCCTTGGCCTTCTGCTCCACGAGCTGGCGCAGCGCGTTCTCTTTCTGCAGCATGAGGCCGAGGGTCTCGTTGGCGGTGATACCGGCGGCGAGCTGGTCGAAGCTGCGGTTCTCGATGCCCGAGCCACCCAGTCCCTTCGCGAACCCCGCCGCTTCCTGGCACTGCTCCAGGTCTTCTTCCACGGACAGGGCGTCGGCCTTGAACTTCAGCGCCGAGCATGAACCAGCGAGCGCCGCCATGTAGCCAAAGGCGGCGATGGCGGTGGTGATGAGGATGCGTGGCTGCCAGAGCGTGCCCGACTTGACGAGGTACCAGGCCCGCATCGCCATGCCGACTGGGCCAATCGACCAGATGCGGGCCACGGCCATCCGCCAGCCCTCGCGGGCGAGCTTCTCGCCGGTGAGCCCGGCCCGGCCGCGCGTGCGCTTCTGTCGCTTGGCCAGCACTTCCGGTGGTAGCGCCGCGATCTCGATGGTGAACTTCGCCCCCTCGGGCGACACCAGCGCGAAACTGTCGCCGGGGCGTACCGCCGTGGGCGTCTGGATCTGGATCGGCCGCCGCGCCTCGCCCTTCCAGACGAACACCGCGGCGGTGCGCTCCGCCGCCGCGAGGATCAACCCGCCGTCGCCCTGCCGGATGAGCTTGCAGTGCTCGCGCGACACCCCGAAGGTTTCTGGCAAGACGATGTGGCAGCGCTCCCGGTCGGAGCCCAGTCGCACCTCGAGGCCCTCGAAGGGGCCGAAGCGGGTGCCCCCGAACTCGGGGGAGAGCGTGAGGTAAACAGCGAGATCGTCGCGCGGCATCGACGGGGGGCAAGCTAACGCACCCCGCGCCGCGTCACGCGGTTACGTCGCCCCGTCGTGAACATCTACCTCATTCCCTACACGCCCTTCCGGCACGTGGTGGTGGGTTTCGTCTGCATGGCCTTTTGCCTCGCGGCCTGGTGGCTGGTGCTGAGCCTCACGTGGGTTTGGGCACCCTGGTCGGTGGAGTGGGACGGCGCGGTGTTCCTCGGCGCCATCTCCGCCGCCGCGGGGGGTGGCAGCGTGCTCGCCGAGGGTTCCCTCCGGCGCACGGTGCTGTGGAAGCGCGCTCTCCTGGCGGCGGTCGCCACCTTGGTTGCCGCGCTCGTGTCGATCGGCATGTACTGGACCTGGGCGCTGGTGAGCACCAAGATGCTCGCCAGTCTCGGCACCGAGGAAGACGTGCTCGACCCCAGCCTCGTGTCGCTGCGCTACCGGTGGGTCGCGTGGATGGCGGCCGGCTTCGGCGCCGGGCTCGGCACGGCACTGGTGCGCAAGTTCCGGGGCAGTCTTCCGCACGTGGTGGGCGGTGCCCTCGCCGGGCTCGGGGGCGCGGCGGTGTGGTTCGCGGTGGGCTACCCTAAGTTCGCCTTCAACCAAGACTTGTTCTACGCTTCGGCGCTCGGCTCTGCGGCCTTCGGCTTCTTCTTCGGCGCCTTCACCTGGGGCGTGCCCGACGACCTGTACGCCGGCTGGCTCCGCGTGCTCACCATCACCCGTCACGGTCGTCGCATCCCCATCGACGGTCTCGACAACGGCCTCCGCGAGCGCTTCGTCGGGCACTTCCCCCGCGGCCTCGACCTGTTCCTGCCCGCCGACGACGCCGTGCTCGAGCTGCATGCCAGCGTGCTGGTCGACAAGAAGCAGGAATACCGCCTTCGTGGCCTCACGTTGGCGCCCACCGTGGTGCGACGCTTCCTCGAGAGCGTCGATCTCAGCTACGACGCCACTCGCCCCGCGCCGCTGGAAACGCGGCTGTCGAGCGGCGACCGCATCGTGATGGGGGGCAGGGGCAAGCAAACCGTCGTCGAGTTCCTGATGCTGCCGCGGGAGGAGCGGTGAGGGCCCTGCTGGCGCTCCTGGTCTTACTCGCGGCCTGCGCCGACGATACTCGCACGCACGTCCGCGGCTCCACGGTGCGGCTTGGGCCGAGCAAGGCGGCCGGCGCCGACACCAAGCAAACGCTCCAGATCTACGACAGCGACGACGAGTGCGGCAGTGACGGCATCCGCGACCTCGATCGTCACCTCTGCTACCCCTTCATCGACCGCGCCAGCGGCACCGTCCGCCTCGCCATCCAGCTCAGCATCGACGGGCAGGTGCGCCCGGTGGCGCTCAACGAGGACTCGATCTCGGTTTATCACCAGGGCAAAGACGTGGATGTTCCTGGCGAGACGCGGATCAAGCTCGTCCCCCACGACGAGGAGCAGACCAACAACCTCTACGTGCTCCTGATGGACGGCTCGGGCTCGATGGCCGTGGCCGACGGGCCCGATGGCTTGTCGCGCATGGACAAGCTGAAGAAGGCGTTGCTCCGTCGCGACGTCGTGGACTCCTTCTTTCCCCCCGGGGCGGCCTCCGCCGTGTCGCCGCTGGTCTTCCGCGGCGGGCTCCCGGAGCCGCTCGGCGGCAAGTGGGTGGTCGAGGACGCGAAGGAGTATCGGAAGCTGGTGAGAGACCAGCTCCAGGTTGGCTCGGGCTTCACCTACCTCTACCAGGCCGTGCGCTTTTCGATGACGTCGATCGCCGAGCAGGCCGAGGTGCGCCAGGCCGTGGAGAACGGCCGGAAGGCGCCCACCGTCATCGCGCTC
>VGRE01000029.1 GCA_016875435.1 Deltaproteobacteria bacterium
AGGCGCGTCGGCGGCGGGCAGCACCGGCGCCGACGCCGCGCGACTGGTTCGCGGGGCCGGCGTGGGCAGGGGGCGCGGAACGAGCGCCACCGGCGACGGCACCACCGGCGCGATCGGCCGGAGCTCGCGAGGCGGCGCTTCCGGCGCGGCGGTCGCGAGCGGCGCGAGGTCTTCCTCCGTGAAGAAGCGGCCCGCATTCTGGGCGGGACGACTCGCGAAGAACGCGTTCTCGTCGAACTCCGAGGTTGGCGCCGCATTCTCGCGGCTGCGCTCTTCCATCACCCCGTCGAGCACGCGTGCGAAGGCATCCACGCGGGCGCGGGCGACCGGGGCCGCGGCGGGCTCCTCGGGGGCAGCCTCCACCATCGGCGCCGGTGCCGCCGTAGCCATCACCTGGGCCTCGACCTCGGCGGCCTCGTTGGCGCCGAGGTCCTGGACCAGCGCGACGCCGCCCGGCGAGCTGCCGAGCAAGAGGCGCCGCGCGTTGCCCTTGCCGTCGTCGACCTCCACGAGGATCAGGCTCGACTTGTCTCCCACCACCTCGCGCTGTACCACCCGCATGCCCACCTGGGCAGCATTGGCGTGCACCTTCTTGCGGAGCTGCCAGGCGGCGGCGACGCCGGCGCCCGCGAGCAGCGCCGGCCAGGCCCAGCCACTGGCGGGCAGCTCGGCAGGGGCGCTCGCCGACGCCGGGGCGGCCTCGGCGCCGAACAGCCGGTTGTAGTCGGCGTCCTGCGCTATCGCCATGCTGGCGAGAAACAGGAGCGGGCTCACGAGTCGCTCCGAGCGCTCTCGTCGCCCACCATCTCGGTGATGCGCAGGGCGAGCTTGTCCCCCACCATCACCACCTCACCCCGGGCGATCACGCGGCCGCCGACCACGAGGTCGAGCGGCGTGTCGCTGCCTCGGCCGAGGTCGACGACGTCGTCGCGGTCGAGCTCGGCGAGCTGCCGGACAGTGAGCCTGGTGCGACCGAGCTCCACGACCACGTCGACGGGCAGCTCGGAGAGGAAACTGACAGGGTGGCGTTCAGACATCGAGGTGTCTCCCGACCCTCTCTGCTTCGGTCACTCCCCTCCAGACTTTAGCGACGGCCGCGAAGATTCATTCGTTCGTGATCGCCACGCGCTTGGTCACGCGGAAGGAGCGCTGGCCGTCACGCGCGCCGGGCTCGCCCACGAGCGCGAGGCGCCCGTTGACGACGCCCCTGGCGGCGCTCAGAACGCCGAGCGGGATCTCCGCGCCCACGCCGATCCCGCGCAGCGCGCCGAGCGTGGACTTGATGCGCGTGAGCTCGACCACCAGTTCCACCTCGCAGGCGCCCACGCGCTCGAAGCTCACGTCGCGCTGCGACTGGCCCGGGGCGGATGTCGGCAGTTCAACGACACCAGCCACGCCGCGCAACAGGTGCGCAGGCAGCGCGATCGTCAGGCGTCCCACCGGCTCTTCCTCCGTCCCGAACTCGACCGCCGCCGCGAACACCGTCGAGGCCGCCAGCGTGTCCGCCACCCCGTGGCGGTTGGGCGTGGCCTTGCGCGGCACCAGTCGCGGTGCGGGGCGAACCGGCCAGTGGGCTTCGATGGCGAGGAAGATCTCCTCGCTCAGTCGCGTCGCTACGCGAAGCTCCACGTCCGAGGCGCCGCGCCCGGTGGGCGACAACGCCGGCGACGCCGCGACATCACCGAACAGGCGCGCGGTGAGACGCTCGAGCAGAGGCCCCTCCATCACGCAGAAACCGGAGACGTTGCCGCGCTCCACGTGGAAACCGGTGAAGGCCGCGCCGTCGCGGACCTGGGGCCACTCGAGCAACTCGCCAGCGGTGAGCACCCCGGCCTGCAGGAGACGAATGGGCGCGTCGCTGCCAGAGCGGGTGAGCATGCGCGTGCGCAGGCGACGCAGCGCCTGCCGGACGCAGTCCTCCACCAGCGGCACGGCGCCGACGATCTCCCGGTCCTGCGCCAGCACCGCAGTGGACATTACTGCACCACGAACTGGGTGAAATAGATGTGGTCGATGCCCCCCTGCGACCCGAGCGCGCCGTTGACGCGCACGTGGAGCTCATCGCGAAGGCGGGCCTTGCCATCGACGCCCTCGAGTTCCGACCACGTGTAGTCCGACACGCCAGTGATGATGCTGTCGCGGAGTTGCGCCGACCTCGCCGTCACGACGCTGGCCTTCTCGGCGTTGCTGTCTACCTGCACTTCCATGCGGAGCACGCGCCCGCCGCCGCTGCCGCGGAGGTTGACCGTGAAGGTGCCGAGGTTGGTCACGACGCTGTCGGTCAGGCCCGCGCCCGCCGCTGCCTGGCCCTCGCGGCTGGAGGCGGCGCCGTGTCCGCCCTCGGCCGCCGCCTCGGCGGCCTCGCCGTGCTCGCCATTGTCCGCCGCCCCACCCTCGCTCTCCTGCGCCGTGGCGGACGACGAGAGGCTCGCGCCGTAGCCGACGCCCACGCCGAGGAGCGCGCCGACGATGACGAGTCCCACGATGGGGAGGAACTTCTTCATCTTGCTGGGGGGCGGAGGCGGCGGCAGCTCGGCATCGTCGTCGTCCATGAGGGCCTCATACCTCACATCGGTCAGCGCTGCGGGATCTTGAGGCGCTACACCAGCTGGAGAAGCTGCTGCAGCGTGTCGTTCGCCGTCGTGATCACCTTGCTGCTCGCCTGGTAGCTGCGCTGCGCGGTGATCATCTGCACGAACTGCTCTTCGAGGTTCACGTTGGACTTCTCGAGCGCATAGCCGGAGATGCTGCCGCGCCCGCCGGTGCCCGCCGCGCCGATGGCATACTCGCCCGCGCCCGGGGTAGTGGCGAAGAGGGCGGAACCCACTCGAGTGAGTTGGTCGGGGGCGTCGAAGATGGCGAGGGCCACCTGGCCGATCTCCTGCGTCTCGCCGCTGTCGTAGTTGCCCGAGATGATGCCGTCCTCGTCGATGCTGATGCCAGTGAGCGAGCCGGCCTTGCTGCCGTCTTGCGCCACGGCGGTGACCGCCGACTCGTCGCCGGTCATGCTCACGCTGCCGTCGGTCTCCGTCCCCGTGCTGTCGAGGCCGAAGTCGAAGTCGATCGACGGCGTGGCGCTGCCGGCGAAGCTCCAGGCGATGGTGGCGCCGGTGCTCGTCTGGGTGAAACCAGAGATGTTGCCGTCGGTGTCGAAGTCCGCCGTGCCGGTGGCGATCTCGAAGGCGTAGCCCGACTCGCTGGCGTAGGCGGCGCCGGTGGGGTCGTAGGCCTCGGACGCGTCGCACACCGCGCGCCAGGTCCACTGGTCGTTGCTCGTGCGCTCGAAGAGCACCGTCACGTCGTGCGACTGGCCGCGGCTGTCGTAGATGGTCATCGAGGTGGTGAAGTCCGCCGCCTCGCCGGCCTCCAGGAGGGTGCTGGAGCCGGTACCAGTGCCGTAGAAGTCCAGCGCGGCCAGGTCGGCGCCCACCTCGGTGGCGGCGCTGAGGTTGGCCTCCAGCGTGACGCTCGAGGTGGCCTCGGGAGCGAGGGTGTCCATGGGGATCTGCAGGTCGCCGAGCATCGCGCCTAGCGCGCCGCCCTGCCCGGAGTAGCCCTGGAGGCGGTAGCCCTGGGCATTGACCACGTAGCCCTGGTCGTCCACGCCGAACTCGCCGGCGCGGGTGAAGTAGGCGCCGTCGTCGCCCTCGACCATGAAGAAGCCAGCCCCGGAGATGGCCATGTCGGTGGCGTTCGTGCTGCTCTCGAAGCTGCCCTGGCCCATCAGCGTGGCCACCCGGTTGTTGACCGCGCCGGCGCCCACCTTTCCACCGCCACCCACACCGAACACTTGCTGCGGGAGGAAGTCGGCGAAGGAAGCTCGGCCTTGCTTGTAGCCGACGGTGTTCATGTTGGCGATGTTGTCGCCGATCACGTTCATCCACGTGGACGACACGCCGAGACCGGACGCACCAACGCTGAGGGTAGAGAAGAGCGACATGTGATTTTCCTCCGAGGGTTGAGTGGGTTCGGAGCACGTCGGGCTCCTCTCCCTTTTCCAGGCCCCCTTGGAAAATCCGTGGTCCGGCCTGGCTAGCAACGTTGGGTGCCTATCGAGCAACCACCGTCGAATCGATGTTGGTGAAGATATTGCCTATGGCCTCTTGTCGGCTCAGAGCGGTCACGACTTTACGGTCGGGCACGCCAACGATGAACGCATTTTCGCCGAGGAGCACGAGGCTCTCGCGCGCGCCCTTGCGGGCGAGGTTGTCGACGGCCTTGTTGAGATCGGCCATGTCGCACTCGTCGAGCTCGATGCCGCGCGAGGCGAGGCGCGCCTGGGCGTGCTTGCTGAAACTGACACCCTGCGGGTCGACATCGGCCGCGCGCGTAGGCGGCGGTCGAAGCAGCGCGTCGAGCTGGTCGCCGAAGCCCGGCAGGCCCTCGATACGCTGCAGCTCCCGCGGCGGCGCGTTCCCAACCTGGCCGACCCGATGGATCACGGCTGGGTCTCTTCGACGGACAAGATCTGCGAGAGCTCGATGGTGACGCCATCGACCTCCAGCAGCGGCGAGCCGGTGGACAGGTCCATCGCCTCGACGGTGCCCACGATCCGGCTATCGACGGCCACCGCGTTGCCATCGGCATCGGTGGCATCGAAGCTGAACGTGTACTCGCCCTCGGGGCACTGCGCCCCGTTGAGGTCCTTGCCGTCCCAGGCATAGGTGCCGTCGCCTTCCGCGAGCGCCCCGATGTCGCCCGACCACACCACCACGCCGTCGGCGTCGGTGATGGTGAGCGTGGTGCTCGCGGTGTCGGCCGCGGCATCGTAGTGCAGAGTCTCCTCCCCCGCACCCGAGTAGCTGAAAGCGTCGCCTGTCGCGACAACGTCCTTCCCGATGAGGTTGGTCATCGCGGCGTTGTTCATCGACATGTTGACCATGTAGAGCGACTCCATGCCCGTGGTGAGCGTCTGGAGCTGTTCGAGCGAGGAGAACTGGGCGAGCTGCGCCACGAACTCCTCGTTGCTCATCGGGTTTAGCGGGTCCTGGTACTGCAGCTGCGTGGTGAGCAGCTTCAGGAAGGCGTCCTTGCCCAGCTCGTCGCCGGTAGAGGCGCTCGTGGCCGTCGAGAGCGTGCTCGCGGGAACGAGGCCGTCGATGCTGCTGAGGTCCATGGGCTCTGCTTCGGCTGGAAAAGGGTGAACTTGAGTGAATCAGGCGTCGCGGTCGAGGCGACCCTGGCGGGTCGGCTCGGCCGTCGCGGCGCGGCGCCCGAAACGGGGTGCCGGCCAGGGCGGCAGCTCCTCGCGACGAGCCTGTGGATTGGAGTCCTGGTGTGACATGTGACTGCTGGTGTTGTCGAGTGATTGACTCGCCTCGGTGGCCTTGACGGCTTGCGCCGTCTCGACCGAACGACGCTCGGCGATGTCGAGGGAGCCGAGTTGATAGCCCTCGCGCGCCACGGCGGCGCGGATGCTGTCTTGCTCGGCGGCGATGATCTCCCGTACCTGCGCGTCGGCGCGCACGGCAAGATCCAGAGTGTTGTCGTGCCGGACCACGTCGATCTCCCAGGCCCGGCCGCTGTCGTTGACGCGGACGGTCACGCCATCCCGCACCTCCAGCGCGCGCAGGTCCATGGCGGCGGCAGTATCGACGATCTCGGGGGCCTCCATCTCGACGGGGGCGCCCAGACCGGCCGCCGGCGCATCGGAGAAGCGGAAGGGCTCCCGCGGCACGGCGAGCCCACTCACCTCCACGTCGATGCCCATGTGGTCGAGATGGGCGGCGAGCGCGTCGTGGTCCCCCATCTCCCGGGGCTCGTCGTCGCGGCGCTGGTAGGGCTGACCCTGGTCGCCGTGGTCTTCGCCGACGCCTGAAGACTGGGCCGGATCGGATTCTTCCGGCAGCGGCACGTCCGGCGCTTCTCGCGCGTAGAAGCCAAGCGCGGCATCGACGACCACCCCGGTGTCCCCTCCTCCGTGACCGGGTGGCGAAGCTATCAGAGGGCCGGACGAGGGGTCGACACCCACCAACTGGGCGCTCGTCCCCTCCCCTGCACCGGCGGCTTCCCCCTTCTTGCCCCGCCTGACCGGCTTCGCATGCGGCTCGGTGCCCAGCGAGAAGAAGTCACTCACCGCCATGGCCAGCAAGCCGTCGAATCCCGGCTCGGCTCGAGCCGCAGGCGCCTGCGCGGGCTCGGGCTCCAAGGCCACCGCGAGGATGGGCGCGCTCATGGCGTCACCGCGGACAACGAGATCGGCGCGGCCATGCGCTCGGCCAGATCGGCAGCCTTGGAAGGGGGAAGCGCCACGAGCAACTTCCCGGCCTTGCTGCGGTTCATGCGATCGAGCACGTCGACCGCCAGCTCCGCTGGAAGCTCGTCGAACATCGGCGCCACGTTGCTGGCGCGACCGGATTCGATCATCGTCACCAGCGCCCCGACCTTCTCCTCGCGGGCCGCGTCGGCCTGCGACAGGAGCGCGGCGATCTCGTCCCGGGTGGCTTGGAGCACCTTCAAGCGCTCGGCGAGCGTGGTCTCGGCGGACTTGAGCTCGGCCTCGGCGGCGGCCACGGCGTACTCGCGCTTGGCGAGTTCCCGCTCGCGGTGGCGAAGGTCCTCGCCGAGCTTGTGGGCCCCCTGCGCCTGGACGTCGCAGTACTGCTCGATCTCGGTGATCGTCGGCCGCAGCGCGCTGTTGGCGAATGCGCCGCCCGCGGTCAAGAGCCCGCCGAGGCAGGCCAGCGCCAGCCAGTCGCGCCTGGTCACCCGCCCTCCCGGCGACGAGCGGCGATCTCGTCCATGCGGGCTGCGTCGCGACGCGACTCGTCGAGGACCGCCTCCCGCTCGCGGTGATCGATCACGTTCTGCATCGCGATCTCGTCGCGCACGCGCGCCACGTGCAGCGCGCGCCTCTGTTCCACGTCGCGCTCCTTCTGGGCCAGGCGCGCCGCCTCGCGACGCTCCGCCATCTCGGAGCGCAAGCGAAAGGCGTAATAGGCAGCGAGATCGAGGACGTCCTCGAGGTCGGTCTCGGTGCGGGCGCGGGCCACCGACTCACGCACGGCCACTAGCCGCGCCAGTTGCGCCTCGCGCTCGTCTTCCGCCTTGCGCACCGCCACCGCAGTTTCCTCGCGCGCAAGGGTGCGGAGGCGAAGCAGGGTGTGGAGCGTGGCCGACACAACGGGATTATC
The DNA here is from genome assembly GCA_016875435.1 of Deltaproteobacteria bacterium. Classification (GTDB taxonomy): domain Bacteria; phylum Myxococcota_A; class UBA796; order UBA796; family SXON01; genus SXON01. The sequence continues at coordinate 7,134 of VGRE01000029.1, forward strand.
GGCTGCGCGGGCGATGGCTTTAGGGGCCTCTCCCGGTGGAGTGGTATCGCCCCCCGGGGCGATGAGGCGGCGCTCGAAAACGAGCTCACTCGCTGGGTGCTCCTCCCGCATCTCTTCACTCGCCCACCCATTGGAGATCCAGACGTGACGCCTACTACGCCCCGCTCAGCCTCGAGGTAAGCCACGGCAATCGTGATCGAAGCTCCCGCGAGGCGCTCATCACGTTGCAGCCATGAATAGAGGCCGCCCACCCCCTCTACTTCACCACCCCATCCATCCCCTGCAACACCGCCTCGTAGCCGGTGGCCTCCTCCACCGGCTGCGTGAGCCAAGCGTGGATCCGGGGAATCCGGGCGATCGCGTCGTCGACGACGGGACTGCTCCCCGCCTTGTAGGCGCCGAGGCGGACCAGCTCCTCGTTCTGGTTCCACGCGGCGAGCACCGCGCGCACCTTGCGCGACAGCTCGTAGTGCCGCGGCGTGACGACGACCTGCTGCACGCGCGAGATCGATTGAAGCACGTTGACGGCGGGGAACCGTCCCTCGGCGGCGATGCGACGCGAGAGCACCACGTGGCCGTCCACGACGCCCCGCACCGCGTCGCCCACCGGGTCGGCTTCCACGTCGTCGCCGTCGACCAGCACCGTGTAGAGCGCGGTGATGCTGCCCCGGTCGGCCGGGCCTGCCCGCTCGAGCAATCGCGGCAGGAGCGCGAAGCACGAGGGCGTGTAGCCGCGGGTGGTGGGCGGTTCGCCAACCGCGAGGCCGATCTGTCGCTGGGCCATCGCCAGCCGGGTGACAGAATCGACCATCATCATCACGTCCGCCCCCTGGTCGCGGAAGTGCTCGGCGATGGTCATCGCGAGGAATGCGCCGCGGAGCTGGAGCACCGGCGCCTTGTCGCTGGTCACCACCACCACCACGCTGCGACGGAGGCCATCCGGTCCGAGCACGTCCTCGAGGAACTCGCGCACCTCGCGGCCGCGCTCGCCGATGAGGGCAATCACGTTCACCGCCGCCGCCGATCGCCGCGCGATCATCCCCATCAGCGTGCTCTTCCCCACGCCGGAGCCAGCCATCAGGCCCACGCGTTGCCCGCGGCCAAACGTGAGCAGGCCGTCGATGACCCGGACGCCGGTGGGCAGCGGCTCGCGCACCAGCGCCCGCGCGAGCGCGTCCGGGGCCGCGGCGTGGAGCGGACGAGACACCAGCCCAGAGACCGGCCCCTTGCCGTCGAGGGGCTCGCCAAAACCGTCGATCACCCGGCCCTTGAGCAGGTTCCCCACCCAGGCCACGGGCATCGCGCCGGTACAGTCCACCCGGGCGCCGTGGTGCACCCCTTCCAGGGCACCAAAGGGCATCAGCAAGGCGTGACGTTCCCTGAAGCCCACCGTCTCCGCCGCACCGGCGCCGGCGATCTGCACCACCTCGCCCAGTCGCGCCCCGGGCACGTCGGCCGTCACCAGCGTGCCATGCACCGACACCACGCGCCCGCTGCGGCGTTCCACCGGCGCGCGGCGCCAACGCTCGGCGAGCGAGTCGAGCCCGAGGGTGTCTTGAGGGACCACGCCCTCCCTTCGGTCAGCCGCCCGCGAAGTTGAGCCCTATACCAGCTCGTAGCGCATGGTGACGCGCTTGCCCTTGCGCTCCACTTCCAGCTCGATGATCGGCTCGCGCCGGAGCTTGAGGTAAGCCCCCACCGCCGAGAAGAGGTCGTGCACCACGAGGCCGTTGACGTTCTTGACCACGTCGCCCGAGCGCAGGCCACCCTCGCGCAGGATCGAGCATTTCGCCAGGCCCACGCGGAAGCCGTCCGCCTTGCCGTCGGCGGTCTTGTTGACCCGCACCGAGCCGAGCTTCGTCAATTCTTTCAGATGCTTGGCGTAGTAGTCCACCACGCCGCGCTCCACGCGCCACTCGCCCTCGGCCACGTTCTCCACGCCATCGTCGGGGTTGGCCGGGCAGGTATCGACCTTGCCCTTGCCCGAGGGCTTGCGCGCCTTGCTCGCAGCGATACTCTGGCCCTGCTTCTTCGCGTGGGCCACCACGGCCGGCTCGAAGGCGCGACGCGGCTCGGACAGTTCGGCCTGCGCCACCGCCGGCTGGGGTGCCGGCACGGCGACCGGGTCGGCGAGCTTCTCGACGCGAGCCGGCGCGGGCGTGGGCGCGTGGTCGACCGCCGCCACCGGCGCCAGGTCGTCGGCGACGATGCCGATGCCAACCACTTCGACCACGGCCGGCCCGAAGTCGGGCTCGGGCTCGACCAGCGCCACCTGGAGGCTGTCGCCGCCCAGTTCGACAGGCCCGTCCCCGTGGCCAAGCTCGGGGAGCGAGGCGCCGGCGAGGGCGAAAACGAGGACACCCACGTGGACGAGGGCGCTGGCGAGGGGGGCGAAGGCGCGGGCGTGAAAGGGATGCATGGCGCTCTCCCTCCAACGCGGCGCAGGGCGCCGCCATTCGACCCTTGACTACGACGTCCTCTTCCATGCCGCCGTCTCGGCGACGAGCGCGGCGTTGGCCGTGTCAAACCGGCGGTCGATGGTGCCGATGGCGCCCTCGCAGATGCAACCGGCGTGGACGCTCTCGTCGCCGATCACGGTAGCCGCTTCGCCGAAGGCGGCGGTCACCCGCTCCACGTCGTCGGGGTTTACGCGCACCACCGCCCCCCGCCCGCCGAGCGTCTCCACCGCCTCGTTCACCATCGCCAGCAGCAACGAGGGGTCGGCGGCCAGCGCACGCGTCGCGAGGGCCTGCGCCCCGGCCAGCAAGACGTCGCCTGCCTGGGCCCGCATCTCCCCGAGCAGCGAGGCGCGCACCCGGGTGAGCTCGGCCGCGAGCTGGCCCAGGCGAGCGGATGCGTCACGGAGGCGCTTTCGCTCCGACTCGAGCTCCGCGAGCAACATCTGGTGCTCCCGCGCCCTGATTTGTTCCCGGGCCTCGTAGGTCGACTCGATCGCAGACTTCTCTGAACGATGCTGATCGCCCTCGTCCCGCCCGGCGGAGGACTCGCCGGCCTCTTCGCTGAGCGCGGGTGGTGGTTCCTCCAACACCACCGCCGGCGCGACCGCCACCTGACGCGGGCCGAGACCGGCCTTGAAGCCGCCAGCGCGGGGCGACGCGACCGAGGCGAAGCCGCCGCGAGGGCGGGCGAGGCCCTCGAAGGTGCCCAACTAGGCCTCCTCTTCGCCGCCGATGGCGAGCACGATGACGCCGTCGTCGTGCAGCCGCTGAGCGGCCGCCGTGATGTTCTCCTGTGCCTGCCGGAGCTGCGCCTTCCGGGGGGTGCCGAGCACCTCCATCTCGTCGATCATGTCGGTGGCAGCGCGCTTGGAGAGGTTCTTCAGGAAGCGGCCCCGCAGCTCGGGCGACGCGCCCTTGAGCGCGAGCACGAGGTCGGGGCGCTCCACCACGCGGAGCAGGGCCTGGATGGCTCGATCCTCGAGGGTACCCAAGTCTTCGAAGACGACCATGAGCCGCTGGAGGCGCTCGCCCAGCTCGCTGCCCTCGTTGCGCAGGCGCGAGATGACCATCTGGTTTTTTTCGCGCGGCAGGCGCCCGAGGATGCGCGCGGTCGATTGCGGCCCGCCGATGGGCAGCGGGTCGTCCTGGTCTTGCAGCGCGCCGCGGATGGTGTCTTCCACGTCGTCGGCGAGCTCGCCCGACACGCGCTCGGACTTGGCCATGCGCACGGTGAGATCGAACTGTCGCTCGGGCTCGAGGCTCAAGAGCACGCGCGAGGCGTTCTCCGGGCCCATCCTCAAGAGCGCCACCGCCTGCACCTGGGGGTGTTCGTCGCACAGGACGGCGGCTACCGCCTGGGGCGTGCGCGACTTGATGAACTCGGCGAAATCGGAGCCCACGCGGCGACGGATGGCGCCGGCCACCACGTGGCGGCGGCTCTCGTCCACCAGGTCCGGGAGCACCGACTGGGCGTAGGTTCGGCCGGTGCAGGGCACCAGCGACACCGCCTGCAAGGACACGATGAAGTCGCCCACCACCGCCTCGATCACGTCGTCGGCAATATCGGCGATGCCGGCGATGGCCATGCCGAGCTTCTTCACGTCCTCGTCAGCGAGCCTGCGGAGCATCGCGCGCGCCGTGTCGTGCTGCAGGTACATCACCAGGATCGCGGCCTTCTCCATCCCGGAGAGGTTGGCGACGGTGCGACGGCTCGGGGCCGGGGCCTCGGGTGCCTTGTTCTCGACGCGTTGGGCAGAAGCGGCAGGCATGTTTCTCCTCTACCCGCGCATCCAGCGGCGCAGGACTTCGGCACTGTTGTCGGTCTCGCGATTGACGAGGCGGCTGACGTCCTCGGCGCTCACGCGCTTGAATCCATCCACCTGCGCCCGCAAGCGGGCGGCGAGGTCGATGACGTTCTCGTCGTCGACACCGCCATCCACGGGCGCCGCGCCGCGACGCCAGCTGCTGGGCTCGTCGCCGATTTCGGCCAGCACCCGTCCGGTCTCGTCGACCGAGCCCGACTTCGCGACGGAAACCTGCCGCACCAGCGGTCGCACCACGAAGAGGAAGGCGAGCACCACCGCCGCCAGCGCCACGGCCGACTTCGCCAGGCCCTCCCAGGGCAGGCCGGGCGCGGCGAGCTCGGCGTCGCTCATCGGCACCTCCGCGAAGGGCACGAAGCTCACCACCACGCTGTCGCCGCGCTTGTCGTCGGCGCCCATCGCGGCGCGAACGGACTCGGCGAGCGTCGCCTTCATCGCCGCCTCGTCGAGTCCACCCGCCGCGGCGAGCGCAGCCACGGCCGACTGGTCGATGTACACGGCCGCGCTGAGGCGCTTCACCTCGCCGGCCGGCTGGACCGTGGTGGTCTGCGTGGTGGTGTACTGGTAGGCCGTCTCGACCTGCTCGCGCTTGCTCGTCGTGGAGCCATTCGACGCGGCCGCTGCCTCGGGGGTGTTCGACGACACGCCGGCCGCGCCGCCGTCGGCCTTGGTGCTGCCGTTGGCCTGTGTCTCGAGCTTCTCCTTCATCGCGGCGGCACTGTCGGGGTCGATGGCGTTGACCGTGGACTGGGTGCTCGCCGTGGTGAGATCGACCGACACCGTGACCCGCACCTTCTCGGGGCTCCCGAGGACGGCGGCCAGCGCCTCGGTGGCCTGGGCGGCGATGCGCTCGCCACGGCGCTGGGCCGCATCCGACACGGCGGCGTCCGGCTCGTCCGAGCGCTCGCCGGCCCAGAGAGCGCGCCCCGTGCGCTGGTCGATCACCGACACCTCGGCCTCGGTCATCCCAGCCACCGAGTGCGACACCAGCCGCGCGATGGAGCGGCCGATCTCCCGGGTGAGGGTCACGCCGTCGTTGCTGCGGACAGTCACGGCGGCGGTCGAGGTCTTGTGGTCGCTGAGAAAGTCGCTCGCGCCGCGGATATTGAGGTGAACGGTGCTCTTCTCGACCCCCTCGATGCCGTTGATCGCCTTGACGAGGTCGTTCTGGAGCATGCGCTGCTTGTGCAGCTGCTCCTGGAAGGGCGTGACCCACGGGTCGAGCTGCTCGACGCCGTCGATACCCACGAGGCCGTGTTCCCCCGCCGCCTCGCGACGTGCCAGTGCCTCGTCTTCCTCCCGCACCTCGATGGTGGCGCCATCCTCGGCGACGCGCCACCTCACGCCCGCGCGGCTGAGCTGGTCGGTCACGGCGGCGCGGGCGTCGCCGTCGCTCACCCGGGAGAGCATCACGAAGCTAGGCTGGCTCGCCCAGGCGCCGACGCCTACCACCACCGCCAGCGCCGCGACGACCGCCAGCATCAGGATGCGGCGCCGGGACTCGTCGAGTCCGTTCCAGAAGGCGCTGAGCTGGTGCTTCAGGTTGTCCATGCTGTCGGGGCTTCGTCCTGGCATCGGTCACCCCTGGCGGCGCTTGAGCCCCCCAGCCGAAAAAAACTACTCGTCGACGATGCTGGCCTCGGCGCACCAGTCGGCGTCGTCGTTCAGGCCGCTCGTCGCAAACGGAGAGTCGCCGCCGAAACTATGGGCGAGCAACCAACTCACCCCGAGGTCCCAGTCGGCTCGGTTGACCATGTGGCCTTTCTCGTCGTTGCAGCGAACCACGTAGTGCCCGTCGTCGAGGAGGTGACCCTGGAGCGTGTCGCTGGCGGCGTAGAAGTCGACGACCCTGAGCTGCTCGCTGGGCCACACGTCGGCCTCGCCGCCGGTGGTGAGCAGCACCGGGAGGTCGGTGGCGGGCTCGGCATAGAGCGCGAGCAGTTCCTCGAACGTGGGCACCGAGAGGTCGGCGCCGCCGGAGAGCTGCACGACGGTGGCCAGCGTGTCGGCCCGGTGGGCGAGCAACAGCGTGGTGAACAGGGCGCCACCGGAGAAGCCCATGGCCGAGGCGTGGGACAGGTCGACGTCGAGGTTGTTGGCCACGCAGCTGCGGAGGTCGTCGTAGAGCACCAGGTCGAGGTTGCCGGTGGTCTCGAGGTTCCACAGGTAGAACTCGTAGCCGTACATGTTCTGGACGGGCGAGTCGGCGAACACCCAGACGGTGCCGGTCTCGTCGGCCAGGGCCTGCACGTCGAGCGCGCTCGCCCAGGATTCGCCCGGGTGCTCGGTGGCGCCCGGGTCGTCGAGGCCGTGGAAGAAGAAGAACAGCGGCATGTCGGCCACGGGCTGGCTGGGGACGATGACGGTGACGCTGCGCTCCGCGCCGCTGCTCAGGAAGCTCGACGTGCCGCTGGCCTCGAGCGCCGGGCACTCGCCGGAGGAGAGCTCGGCCAGGGGGGCGGGCTCGGGGCCCTCGTCCACGCTGCCGGTGTCGGCGGTGTCGACCGGCTCGCCGGCGGCGGAATCGGTCTCGGGGGGGGCACAGGCGAGGAGCAAGAGCGTCACGGCAGACTCCGGGGACGGAGGAAACGCCGGGCGAAGAGCGGCGCCGCGGCAAGGAGTAGCATGGGACCGAGCGGCTGGACGAGCACGCCCGCCGCCCAGAGCAGGGCCGCGCCGGCGAGGCCCGCGAGGCGCAGCTCGGCGTAACGATCCGCGCCGGGCAACCACGGCAGGAGCAGGTCGAGGGGGAAGAGGTAGAGGAGGACCTCGTTCCAGCGCAGCTCGCCCAGCGAGGTGACGCAGGTCGAGATCCAGGAAGCGAGCCGGGGGAGCCCAGTGGCGGGCGCGGGTTGGCAACGGTGGGGAGCCCGGCACGCTAAGCGAAGCCGGTGAGCAGCATCCGCGCCCACGCCCTCCCCGCGCTCGGCCTGCTGCTGGTGGCGCTCGCATCCACCTGGCCGGCGGTGGTCCGGCTCGGCACGGCGATCCCCGGGCACCCGCAGTCCGACGCCTACGAGCACCTCCAGGGCTACTGGTGGGTGGCCGACGAGCTTCGCCGGGGCGAGTGGCCGATCCACGCCACCCAGTTCGGAACCCCCGAGGCCGGAAGCCTTTGGTTTCCCGATACGCTGGGCGCGACCCTGTCGCTCCCCATCCAGGTCGTGCTGGGCGCGCCCGTGGCCTACACCGTGGTGGTGGTCGCCCAGATCTGGCTGGCGATGCTCGCCGCCTACGCGATGGGCCTCACTTTCGGCGGTGGGCGCGCCGGCGGTTGGCTCGCGGCGGTGATCTTCGGCGCCTCGCCCTTCGCCCTCGGGCTCGTTCACTCCGGGGTGAGCGAGTACTTCCACCTCGCCCCGTTTCCACTCCTTTTCCTAGGCATGCATCGGTTCCTGGAAGGGCGAGGGAGCTGGATGATCCCGGCGCTTGCCTGGGGGTGGCTCGGCTGGGCGAACGGCTACTACGGGCTCTTCGGCACGGTGGTGGTGCTCATGGCCGCGCTGTCGACCACGGGACCGTTAGGCGTGAAACTTCAAAAATCCATCACCGTCGGCGCAGTCACGACGATCATCGCGGCGCCGAACCTGCTGGCCACGTGGTACTCCCTGCACCAGCCCGACAGTCTCATCCGCCCTGAGAGCGCCCCTGGCTGGGACTGGGTTTATCTCCCCGCCAACGACCTGCTCAGCTTCGTGGTACCCGGCGACCGCTTCTTCCCCGACCTGCGGTCGCGCGGCAACCACGGCATCCAGCACGTGGCCTACCTCGGCCTCGCGGGCTTGCTCGTCGCTGCCCCCGGCCTGCGGCGGTGGTGGAAGGCGGCGCTGCTCGCGGGGGTGCTCGCGCTGGGTCCCACGCTTCACGTCGACAGCAAGCCGGTGCGCGTGGGCGGGCACATCGTCCCCTTGCCGGCGGCGCTGTTGTACCTTCCTGGCTCGCCCTTCCGCAGCGTGCACCATCCCTATCGGCTAGTGGTGTTGCCGATGCTGGTGCTCGCGGCGGCGGCCTCCGCGCTGGGCCGGCGCCCGCGGCTCGCGGTGGCGGCGTCGGCAGCGGTGCTTGCCGATACATGGTTTGTATCACCGGCGGCGGGGCCTCTCGCCACCGCCTCGGTGGCCGACCCCGACGTGCTGCCCGACCCGGGCGGGCGCTGGGACTTCCCGCCGGAGTACCGCGATCGCAACCGGCAGTGGCTCGGCCTCCAGGCGGTACACGGTCGCCCGGTGCCCTACACGCTCAACGTGTTCCTGCCGCGAGCCTGGCGTGACAACGCGGCCTACCAGCAGCTCATGGCCTGTCTCGACGACGCGCCCACCCACACCGTATCTCGCGATGGTCACCCCCCGCTGCAGGCCTGGTTGGTGCAGGACTCGGCGCAGACGCTCGCCGAGGGGATCGAGCAGCTGCGGGACTGGGGCCTGCGCTACATCGTGGTGCACGAGGAGCTGCTCTCCGCCCCGGAGCTGTCTTGCGTGGCGTCGGTCATCCGGCCGGGGCGAGTGGTTGATCTCGGCGAGTGAGCGATGGTCGGTGTACGCTTGCCCATGCTTCCACTTCTCTTCCTCGCCACGCCCGCCGACGCGTGCCCCACGGTCGCGACCGGCACGCCCTCCCAGCTCTCCTTCGACGTGGCCCAGGTGGCCATCGTGCGGCAGCACAACCGCACCACCTTCTCGGTGTCGATCAACCCCTATGGCGACAAGCAGTCCTTCGCGCTGGTGCTGCCGGTGTCGACGATCCTGGAGCAAGACGAGATCCAGACCCTCGACGCCGACATCTTTGCCAGACTGAACGCCTACTCGGCGCCGATGCACGTCAACGACGCCGGCTGCCCGCGCGACAGCGGCTACGCCCTCGACGGGGCCGAGGCCGACACCGGCACCGACAGCGACGGCGACACCGACGTGGACGTGGAGGCCAACTACCTCGTGGGCGAGTACGAGGTGACGATCCTCTCCTCCACCGAGTCGTCGGGGCTGAAGGACTACCTCGACCAGCGAGGGTTCTACCTTCCCGCAGGCGCCGACGAGCGCCTCGCCGAGTACATCGACGCCGGCAGCTACTTCCTCACCGCGAAGGTAGCCGACGAGGCGGCCGAGGCCAACGGCCTGCCGCTGTCTCCGCTGCAGATCTCCTACGAGAGCGACATCTTCGCCATCCCCATCCGCCTCGCCACGCTCAACTCCCCGGGCGTGCAGGACATGGTGATCTACGCGCTCAACGACGTTGAGGACGGCAAGACGGGCCTGGCCAACTACGCCGAGTTCGAGGTGCCCGACCGCTGCATCTGGGGCGACCCCGCCAGCGAGGACTTCGACACCTTCTACGAGGACCACTTCGTGGACGCCTGGGAAGCCCAGGGCACCGGTGCGTGGTCCCTCGAGTACGCGGGACAGCCCTACGACTGCAACCCCTGCACCGGCTACAACCTCACCGATGAGGACGTGGCGATGCTCGGCTTCCGCGGCGACTACTGGGCCCACCACCTGAGCCGCCTGCGCTTCCGCTACACCCCCGACCAGGCCACGGAAGACCTGGTGCTCTACCACACGCAGATTTACGAGCCGACGAACACCGTGTACGCCGACGACTGGGACCAGAACTACAACTGCGTGGACAGCTTCTGCGACGGCACCCCCACGCAGGACGACGACGGCGGGCTCGACCTGGGCGAGGCGCCTGCCGCGTGCGGCTGCAACGCGGGCGGGGCGAGCGCGTGGCTGGGGTTGGTGGCGGCATTGGGGCTGGTTCGTCGGAGGCGGTAACCGTCGCTAGGCGAGCGCGAGGGGCCAGAAGCGAGCATCCCTCCCCCGCTCGCGGGGGAGGGACGCTTGCGCAGGACCCCTCCAGCCTGCCCCCCCAGCCTCCAGCCTAAATCGGCATATTCCAGATCTGCTGGTAAGCCTCGACGACCTTGTCCCGGACGCTCGCCATCGCGCGCAGTCCGATGTTGGCTTCTTCGAGCGCGATCATCATCCCCGCGAGGTCGGCGTCCTGTCCGCTGGCCACGCGATACACCGACTGGTCGGCCTCGGCCTGCTGGTTCTCTACCGCCTGCACGGCGCTGGTGAGCGTGCTGCCGAAGTCTGCACTGGGCACGCCCTCCGTGCCGCGGGCCTTCTGGTTCTTGGCGGCCTGTGCGAGCGCCTCCTCGAGGCCGCCGACGCCGCTACCGATGCCCTTGATCATCGCTACCTCCCGATGCCCAGCGCAGTCATTGCCATGTCGCGGGTGGCTTCCACCACGTTGGCATTGGCCTCGTAGGCGCGCTGCGCCGTCATCAAGTCAACCATCTCCTGCAACACGTTGATGTCGGGGTAGGCCACGAAGCCGTCCGGTCCCGCGTCGGGATGGGTGGGGTCGTACACGCGCACCGGCGGCCGGTCGTCGGTCTTGACCTCGGCCACTTGCACGCGGCTGGAGGCCGCGTCGAGCGACTCGCCGAAAGGATCGATGGCCTCGGCCTGGAACACGGGAACCTGCCGCTGGTAGGGCCCGCCCTCGGGCGTGCGGGTGGTCCGCGCGTTGGCCATGTTCGAGGCTATGGACTGCAAGCGGACGCGCTCCGCAGCGAGGCCGCTGGATGCGATCGAGAAGGTGTCGAGGATGTCAGCCATTAGATCTTACCATCGGAAGCGGCGAAGCGAAGCATGGCCAGCCGCCGGGACAGTCCCCCAGCCACCGCCTCGTACATCACCCGGTTTTCCATCAGTCGCGTGGCCTCGGTCTCGGCATTCACCGAGTTACCGTCGAGCGACGACTCCGGAGCGGCCACCTCGGTCATCGTTTCCATGACCCGCGCCTCGGGCGACACGGACTCGCCGGCGAGCGGCCGGTCCATCACCTCCAGCAAGAGGGCGTCGAAGGGAGCCTCCTTCGCCAGGTAGCCTGGAGTGTTCGCGTTCGCGAGGTTCGACGCGCCCACGGCGTGCTGGGCGCGGCGCAGGTCGAGCACGTTCTCGAGCCCGGTGTACAGGCCGTCGAAGAGCTTGAGTCCGCCGGTAGGTGACATGGAGAAGACCTCCACTTCACTCTTCGGTCAGCCCCGCCGTAGGTTTAGCGACTCGCCAATCTTTTCTTCGCGAGCACAGACTCGATCGCGGCCTGCGCCTCGGTGTCCCGCGCAAGGGCAGCGCACACCGAAGAGCGCTCCAGGTCCACCCCGGCACAGCCGGTGGCCGCCGTCACCTGGCCGGGCGCCTCGCCGCGGGCAGCCCGCTCGAGGACGTCGAGTTCGACCGAGTGGGTCCGGCCGTACGGGCGCTGACGCAACCAGCGGACGCTGTCCAGCGCGTCGCCCGAGGCGCCGGTGGCGACGTAGAGCCTCGCCAGATGGTGCACGGCGAGGGAACTGTCGAGACCCCGTGCCTCCTCGGTGGTGGCGACCGTCTTCCACGCCGCGAGCGCCCGGTCTAAAAAGCCCCCTGAGGCGTACTGCTCGGCCACGGCGGCAATGGGCGACAGGTCGTCGAGGTGGGCCACGAGCCCGTCGTGCCAGGCGCCGCAATGCAGCGCCATCGCCTCGTCCCCGTCCCCAGCCGCGAGGAGCAAGGCGCTGCGCTTGACCCAGGAGCGCGCGAGACGGGAACCGGCCTCGCCGCGAACGAGTGCCTCGTCACGACGCACTAGCTCCGCCCAAGCGCCGATGGCATCGCGCTCCTCGCCCGTGGCAAGGTACACCTGCGCGAGAAGGTGGAGGGCGTCGGCCCCGGCGGCCCCCGGGAGGGCCGCGTCTCGACGCATATCAGGAACGTAGGCGGTCCATGCCGTGGGGGGCTGCGCCGCGATCGCCCCTAGCCCCCCGCGCTGGGCATGCACGGCGCGCAGTTCGGGGTCGAGGCCACCGGTGGCCACCTCGCCGAGAACCGATGAGGACGCGAGGAACTCGCCGTGGCGATACAGGAGGTCCGAGAGGAAAAGTAGTCTCTCGTCGAGGAGATCTGGAGAACCCAGCTTGACCACCGGGCGCAACAACTCGAGTGCCTCGGCGGTGCACCCACTGCCCCCGATCACCACGGCCGCGAGCACGCGCGATTCCACCGTGGTTGCCGAGCCCGCAAGCGCCCACCCCAGACCCGGCGCCGCATCCTCGCGCCCTCGCCAGGCCGCGAGGGTGACCAGGTGCAGCACCATCTCGGGCGGGGCGCCGCTGTGGGCCGCCAGCCGAGCGGCGTCGCTCGCCGGCGCGTTCGCGCCCACGGCGAGGAGCGCCCGGGAGCGCTGCATCAGCGCCGCCGCCACGTCGGGCGCCGCCACGTCCGGGGCAGTGGCGGCCTCGCCGAAGTACCACGCCGCCTCGCGCGCGTGGCCAAGCTCGCGATGCAGCGCGCCGAGCCGGTAGAGCAACTCGCCCCGGGGAGCGCCGTTCCGAGCCAGCGCGTTCCGCGTCTCGCTGACCATGGCCCAGCTCGCCCCGGAAACCTCGGCCGCGTTCCAGACGGGCACGCGCGGCGCGGACGCCAGCGCCGCGTCGGCCCAGCGCGTCTGCCCGGTGGGCAGGGGAGCCAGGGCCACCTCGTCTGGACGGCAGGCGGGTGGCTCGGGCGCCTGGGCGAGCGCGGCGGAGGCGTCGGAGGGCGCCAAGATCGTGTCCGGCCTTGCCGTGGGCACCGGCACCAGGACCAAGTTGCCCGGGGCCCCGGCGAGCTCGAAGGTCATGGCCTCGTCGAGCATGAAGAAGCTGAGCACCCAGTCACCGCCGGTGTCGACGGCGCGGGCGTCACGCACGGCCGCGTTCCGCAGCGTGCGCAACTGCGCGCGAAGGTCTTCGGTGTTGTCGTGTACGAGCACGTCGACCCGGCCGTGCCGGGCGGGCAGGACTTCCACCACGGCGGTGCTCGATGTGGCCAGGCGGATCGGCTCCGCCCCAGCGGCGGACGCGGCGAGGCCCGCCACGAGCAAAAGGCCGCCGCCGAGAGCCACTAGAGCCTCAGTGCCAGGCCGGCGGAGACGCGCGCCGCCGACATGTCGATGCCGCAGGGGGCTTCCATGCAGGTGTTCGCCTCGCGCGCCGCGTCGTTGACGTCGCTGTAGCGGTAGCCGAGCGACACGAACACGTCGAGACCGCGAGGCCCCTGGTCGGGGTGGTGGAGCGTGGGACGCACCCAGCCGGTGTGCCAGCGTCCGCTCACCTCGAGCAACAGGCCCGGCCGCGCGCCGCTGTCGGATCGCTCCGTCTCGAGCACCTGGCCCGTGCTCTCGCCGTAGAGCACCCAGGACGGCCCCGCGCCCGCGAGGAGCGCCACCTGGCCGGCGTCGTAGCGGGCCGAGAGCAGAGCGCTCACCGGCGCGTACCACAGGGCGGTGCCGGCGGTGCCCTCGGCGCGGGTGCCTGCCAACTCTCGGAACCCGGCCTCGAACGTGACCTCCATCGGCCATCGCGTGCGCGCCGACACGACCAGCTCGGCGCCGAGGCTGCCGCCGATGTCCTCGTACACCCGCTTGAGGCCGTCCTGGAACACGGCCTCGCCGCTCGCGGCGAGACCTACCGCCACCTCGGTGATGGCGGGCTCGGCGGCCATGGCAAAGGCGAACAGCAACATGAGTTCCCCCTAGGCTCGCTTTCGCAGGCGGGTGCCGGGCGCGACGAATTTCGGCTGGAGCTGGGCTCGGATCGCCCGGCGACGAGCCGGGAGGGCGGCGAGCTCGCTCTCAGCGTGCGCGCGCGCGCGGACCAGCGCGTCGGACAGGTGACGGATGCGGCCGAGGAGCCGCGCCACGACGTCGGGCGGCGAGGACGCCGCGACGAGGTGGACCTCCTCCACCAGCCGCTGGAGCTCGGCGGGTCGCACACGCGCCCCCTGGGTCCACGACCATGCAAGGTGGTCCATGCGGGCGGCCAGGCTCTCGACGGCGTCGCTCACGGCGTGCCCTCGGCCTCGGCCCCCGCGATCACCACCTGGCGAAACGCGTCGAGCAGCGTGTTGTTCACCCGGAGCAAGGCCTCGGTGCCCCCCACGTCACCAGTCCTCCCCACCTCGCCGAGGCGCTGGATGGCCCAGGTGTAGGTACCATGCAGGTTTCTCGTTAGCTCCGGCGCCGTCGCGTGGTCGAGGGCGAGCATCAGCTCGAGGTAGATGGGGCGCACCCTGGCCAGCTCGGCGATCCAGGCCATGCGGCGGCCGGCCTCCATGTGCTCTCGCGCGGCGACGAGGCGCGTGTCGGCCGTCTCGAGGAGCAGGACCACCAGCTCACCCGGGGTGGCGCCGTGCACTCGGTTGCTGCGGTACTGGTCGATTGCGCTCATCGTTGCCTCCCCTAATCATCGTCATCGCTGTTGCTCGAAGACAGCAGCGCCTCGAGCTGCGCGGTCGCGTCCTGCATCTTGGCCATCGCCAGTTCCATGGCGAGGAATTGCTTCGCGAGCCGCTCCTCGTACGCTGCCATCCGCTCCTCGAAGCCCTCGATGTCCTCCTCAAGCACGTCGATCTGCTCGTTGATCGCCTCTTGTCGCGTGGCGATGAAGCCCTCGTCCTCGTCGGTGTAACTCTCCACCAGCGCCTTGAAGGCATCGCCGAATCCGCCACTGCCGGTCTGAAACAGCTGGCCCACCTCGCCGGGCGCGGCCTCCAGCGCTTCCTCGAGCGCCTCCGTGTCCAGCTCGATGGTCCCGTCCTGCTGCGTCTCGAAGCCGATGGAAGCCAGCGAGGCGTAGGTGCTGCCTGTCGTGTACGCGCTGGAAATGGCCGCCTGCATCGAGCGCATCATGTTCACGACGAGGCTCTCGCCCACGAACTCGCCCTTGATGCTGTTCTCGCTGTCGAAGGCGCGGTGCGTGTTGATGTACTTGCGCATCGCGTTGTAGGCATCGACGAAACTCTGGATGTTCGCCACCGTGGTGTCGATGTCGGTGTCCACGTCGATGGTCACCGCCGAGGTGGTGACCTCCTTGACGTTGAAGGTGATGCCCTCGACCACGCCATCGACGTCGTTGTCGGGATGGGTGATGGTGATGCCGTTGACGGTGAGCGTCGCGTCGGTGGCCGTGCTCGTCTCGGTAAAGCCGGGGACGGTGCCCGACGCGCCGGTCAGCCCGCTGGTGTCGACGGTGATGGTGTTGTCGGCGCCGGTGTCGAGTCCGGCGATCACCAGTCGATACGGCGAGGTGGCGTCGCCGGTGTTCATGATGTACGCCGCCACGCCGCTGATGCTATCGTTGATGAGGTCGGCCAGGTCGGACAGCGACGAGTTGGTGCTGTCGATGGTCAGCGACGTGGTGGTGCCGGCGTAGGTGATCGACAGGGTGCCCTCGGGGATCACCCCGCTGCTGTCCTTGTCGCTGTAGCCCTGTGACACTTCGGTCTCGGAGGCAGCAAGCTGGCTCACCTCGATGCTGTAGCGTCCAGTCACCGCGGTGCCGTCGGTGGTCACCGCCACCGCGCCCTCGTCGGAGCTGGTCCCGGTCGCGGCCCTCATGTCGGCGGTGCTGTCGATGGCCTCGAGCGCCGACTTCGCCGCTTCGACGAGCGTCGTCAGCTCGTCGTAGGCGTCGTCGAGCTCCTCGAGATCGTCGAGGTCCTCCTCCATCACCGTCATCGGCACGCTCGCCGCATCGACAAGCTTGTCGATCAACGCGTCGGTGTCGATGCCGGAGACGATGCCGCCAACGGTGATGGGCACGGCGGAAAACCTCGGTCTGTGGATCGGCTGGCGGTCGCGAAAACTGTAGGTAAACTAGGCCATCGATCCAGTCACCACCACTAGAGAAACGCGCCCGCCTCCACGGCGAGCCGTGAAGGCGGGACGGTTGGCCGACGGGGGTCGAACTAGCTCTGGAGGAGCTGGATGACCGACTGCGGCAGGTTCTTGGCCTGGGCGAGGACCGCCACGCCCGCCTGTTGCAGCACCTGCATCTTGGCCAGCTCGGCCGATTCCTCGCCGAAATCCGCGTCGCGGATCTGGCTCTCGGCGGCCTTGGTGTTCTCGATGAAGACCTCGAGGTTGTTCAGCGCGTTGTTGAGGCGGTTTTCACCGGCGCCCATCAGCGAGCGGTAGGCCGAGACGGAATCCACGGCGGCGTCGATCACGTCGAGGGCGACGGCCGCCCCGCCGGAGGTGCTCAGATCGAGCACACCGCTGTCAATGCCCAGCGTGGTGGCGCGCAGGTCGGCCATGGCGAGATCGACCACGTCGTTGGCGGTGGCGCGGATGCCCACCTGCACCGAGACGGTGGGCAAGCTGCCGTCAGCGAGCATGGCACCATTGAACTCGGTGACACTCGCGATGCGATCCACCTCCAGGGCGAGGGCGACGTACTCGTCCTGGATGTAGGCGCGCTCGTCGTCGCCGAGCGTCTCCGAGGCGCTCTGCACGGCGAGTTCGCGCATGCGGCCGAGGATGCTGGCCACCTCGCTGGTGGCGCCTTCCGCCACCGAGATCATCGAGATGCCGTCGCCGATGTTGCGGGCGGCCACCTTCGCCGAGGACGCGGCGACCTTGAGATTCTCCGCGACGCCGAGTCCGGCAGCGTCGTCCGCGGCGCGGGCGATGCGGAGACCGGACGAGATGCGCTCGAAGGACTTGTTCAGGCGCCGGGACGTGTCACTAAGCCTGGTGAGCGCCCCGTTGGCCGCCGTGTTGGTGTTGACGGTGATTGCCATTTGATCTCTCCGAGGCTGACGGCGTCCTGTTCGGCAACCCGAGGAGTCGTTTGAGGGATTTCAGCGACCGGCCCAAAAAAAGAAACCCGGCGGCCCTCGCGGACCGCCGGGGAAGTCAGGCTCTCGCTACTGGATCAGCGACAGCACGCTCTGGCTCATGCTCTTGGCCTGGGCGAGGACGGCCACGCCGGCCTGCTGGAGCACCTGGTTCTTGGCGAGTTCCGCGGACTCGTAGCCGAAGTCGGCGTCGCGGATCGCGCTCTCGGCCGCCGCCGTGTTCTCGGCGAAGGACTCGAGGCTGTTCAGCGCACCGCTCAGGCGGTTCTCCGCGGCACCGTAGTCGGAGCGGTAGCCGCTGACCGTCTCGATGGCCGAGTCGATGGCGGTGAGGGCGGTCGACGCGCCGGCCGAGGTGCTCATGTCGACGCTGGCGCTGTCGATGCCGAGGGTGGCCGCAGTGAGGTCGCCCATGGTGATGTCCACCTGGTCGTTCGCCGTGTTGTGGATGCCCACCTGCACGCCGAAGGTGGAGGCCCCCGCGGTGAGGGACTGGCCGTTGAACTCGGTGACATTGGCGATGCGATCGACTTCCGACGCCAGCGCCAGGTACTCGTCCTGGATGTAGGCGCGCTCGTCGTCGTCGAGCGTCTCCGACGCGCTCTGCACGGCGAGTTCGCGCATGCGGCCGAGGATGCTGGCCACCTCGCTGGTGGCGCCTTCCGCCACCGAGATCATCGAGATGCCGTCGCCGACGTTGCGCTGCGCCACCTTGGCCGACCTGAAGGCGACCTTGAGGTTCTCGGCCACGCCGAGTCCGGCCGCGTCGTCAGCAGCCTTGCTGATGCGGAGACCGCTCGAGATGCGAGAGAAGGAGCCGGCGAGGGCACGCCCAGTCTTTCCGAGCTGGGTCATCGCCCGGTTGGCGGATTGGTTGGAGTTGACGGTCATTGCCATGATGTTGCTCCCATTGGGTTATGCAGGTTTAGCTGCCTTGATATCTGGCCGCGGACCGCGGTCCCATTTCTGGAGACGGATCTTGGCGCGACGTTCATTAGGCCCCGCGTAATCTTTTTTCGATCGCCCGATCGCGGGGACCAAAAAAGCTAGCGCCGCGGCCAAGAACTTACAACGGGGCGCCGAGCTACATCAGGTCGAAGAGGCTTTGCTTCTTGCCACTGGCGGCCACCTGCAGAGCCGTGCTGTAGGCGCTGCGGAGCTCGCTGAGCTTGGTGTAGGTCTCCGCCGGGTCGGCCCCGCGTAATCTTTTTTCGATCGCCCGATCGCGGGGACCAAAAAAGCGAGCGCCCCGGCCAAGAACTGGCAACGGGGCGCCGAGCTACATCAGGTCGAAGAGGCTTTGCTTCTTGCCACTGGCGGCCACCTGCAGAGCCGTGCTGTAGGCGCTGCGGAGCTCGCTGAGCTTGGTGTAGGTCTCCGCCGGATCGGCGGCGGCGAGATCGTCGAGCCGAGTCTGGAACTCGGCGCTGAGCGACTCAGAGAGCGCGAGCGCGTCTTCGGCCACGTTGGTGGTGTTGCCGATCTCGCCGCGCGCCGTCACCAGCTGATCGAGGCCGGTGTCGATGGCGGTGATGCCGTCGGACACGCCGACGTCGTCGTCGTTCTCCAGCGCGACCTGCAGGTCGGCCAGCGCCGCGAAGACGTCGATGCCCCCAGTGAAGACCGCCGACCCGTCGCGACCGGTGGCCACCCACGTGTTCTCGCCCACGCGCGCGGAGGGCTCGTCAGTGCTCCCGGCGTAGTTGCCACTCTCGTCGAAGGGCAGCGCGTCGTAGGCGGTGCCCGCGAAGAGGTAGCGCCCGCCGTAGTCCGAGTTGGCCGCGTCGATGAGCGTGGAGCGCAGCGCCTCGATCTCCGCGGCAGCCAGGCTCCGCTCGTCGGCTGACACGGTGTCGCCCGCCATCTGCACGGCGATCTCCCTCGCACGCGTGAGCGCGTCGTGCGCGCGTGAAAGAGCACTGTCCATCGTATCGAGCGCCGACATCGCCTGGGTGGCGTTGCGCTCGTAAACCGACTGGTCCGCCACGGCGGCGGAAAGCGCGTCGACCTGCGCGCGCAGTTCCGGCGCGTCGGAGGCACGGTTGACGAGCAGCCCGGTGACGGCCTGCTCTTCCGCCTTGCGGGTCTCGGCGAGGATGGAGCTCAGGTTGGCACGGACCATCGTCCAGGTGCCGGACTGGGTGACGCGCATCCCTAGCCTCCGATGGCCAGGAGCTGCCGGAGCAGCTCGTCAGCGGCGCTCACCACGCGCGCGGCGGCGCGGTAGGCAGCCTGGTATTCCAGCAGGTGCGTGGCCTCCTCGTCGGTGTCGACGCCGGAGATCGACTCGCGCAGGGTCTCGAGGTCGGCACAGCGGGCAGACTCGGCCTCGGCCTCGGCCTGGGCCCCGGCCACCGCCGAGCCCACGTCGGCCACGAGGCCCGACAGCACCGCGCGGGCCGTTCGCCCGCCAAAGCCGGTGGTGTCGTCTTCGAGATCGAGCATGGCCTCGAGGTTGTCGCCGTCGCCGGCGAGCGCGGTGGCCGCGCCGGCGAAGGCGAGCAGGTCGGCGTCGTCCGCCACGCCAGGGTCGACGGCCATCCCCATCGCCGCCCCGGCGATGGCGGTCGGCGCAAGGAAGACATCGCCACCGGCGTTGCCGCTGGTGTCGAAGCCGAGCGCATGCTGGGTGTTGACCGCGGTGGCGAAGTTGTAGGCGAAGTCGTCGAGGTCGTCGATCCAGCCCTCTGCCAGTTCCCGGGCGCTCACGAGGCCTCCCATCTGCCCGCCGAGGACCGACGTGACGTCGAGCTCGCCCTCGTCGACGGTGACGTGCACCGCCACGCGACCCTCGTCGTCGGTGGCCGCGACGAGCGCCCGCGCCTCGGGACCGGACACCACGGCGTGGCCGCCGACCATGACCACCGCCTGGCCGTCGGCGCGCAGCTCGGCGGTGGCACCGCAGCGGCTCGCCAGCTCCACGAGGAGCTGGTCGCGACGGTCGAGCAGGTCGCCCGGGCCGGTCGTGGCGCCCGACTTGCCGATGGCGGCGTTGAGCGAGGCTACCTCGGCGAGCATGCTGTTCACCTCGTCGATGCCGCTACCGAGCTGCTCCTCGAAGGTGCTGACGCTCTCATCGAGGCCCGTCGCGATGCGCGACACCACGTTGGCCAGCCCCTCGGCGGCGGCCACGACCGAGCGCCGCAGCGCGGTGTCGGAGGGGTCGGCGGTGGCCTGTCCCAGCGCGTCGAACCAGCCGTCGAGGGCCTCGGCAAGCCCCGTGGTCGCCCCGGTTCCGAACCAGCTCTCGACAACTCTCAGGCTGTCGTTGAGCGTGGTCGCGGCGCCCTCGGCGCCCGTGGCCTCCACCAGCCGCACGCCAAGCAGCCGATCCGCGCTTCGCGCGACCGACGAGGCCGTGGCTCCCTGCCCGATCCACAGCCCCCGCTGGTTGACCGGGTCGAGCTGCGAGGTGCGCAGGCTGCGGCGGGAGTAGCCCTCGATGCCTGCACCCGTCACGTTCTGCGTGGTGACGTTGATGCCTGCGCTCGCGACGGCGAGGCCGCGTGCGCCGGTGTTCAGCGCATCGAGGAGGCCCACCTAGGGCCCCCGGTACTGGCCGCGGCGGCCGTAGGTGCCTGGCGCGGCATTGCCGTCGACGCTGCCGAAGGCCGCGAGCACGGTCTCGCCGCAGGCGCGCAGGCGCAGGTCGAGGGTGCGCACCTTGCGGACCACGACCGCCGCAGCCTGCCGGGCGACGGGGTCGCGCCAGATGGCATCGACGTCGAGAGCCGCCATCGCGGCCACGCGAGCCTCGGTGGCAGCGGCCAGCGCGCCGGCGTTGGCGGTCCGGGCGGCGGCCACCTGAGCCTCGGCGGCCGCGAGCAGCGCGTCGAGGGGGTTCACCCGAGTTCCATGAGGAAGCCGTCGATGGTGCGCTCGATGTCCTCGGCGCCGCCGAGGCGGCCGGCGGCGATGTCGGCCTT
>VGRE01000030.1:0-2500 GCA_016875435.1 Deltaproteobacteria bacterium
CTGCTCGCGCACGTCGCGAGCCGCCTCGCTGGCACCCGTGCCCCGATGCGCCCGATGAACGCCGAGGCCAGCGCCGATCTGGCGGTGCTCGGCGCGGAGAAGCGCGTGAACCGGGGCATCGCCCGGGTGCACGAGCGACGCTTCCACGAGGCCCTCGACGCCTTCGACCTCGCGCTCGAACTCGCGCCCGGCCACCTGGAGGCGCTGTCGCAGGCCGCGCAGGCGAGCGCGAACGGCGTGGGCGACCTCCCGCGCGCCCGGGATTACCTGTCGCGACTGCTCGCCGCGCTCCCGCCGGGTGACCGGCGCTCGGTCGAGGTGGGCCGGGCGCTCGCTACCCTCGGGTAGCTACTCCTCGACGACAGCGGTGTCGGTGAGCTGGCCCCCGGTGCTCGCCGAGGAGAGCACGTCGTAGGTGATGCTCACCACCGCGAGGGGCTCGGGGACGAAGCTGTCGAAGGTGATGCTGTTGCGGGCAGGGTCGTAGGACCACTCGTCCTTGTCCTTCTTCTTCTCGTCGCCGTCGGTCTCCACCGTGACCTTGATGGAACTCTCCACCGGCGCCAGGGAGAGGAAGAACTCGCGCTTGAGGCCGGCGGCCTGCATGCCGAGCTCCTCGAGCACGCTCGACCAGTCGGGCTCGCAGATGGAGTAGGCGATGCCGCCGATGCCTTCAACCAGGCGGAGGTAGTCGGTGCCTTCCTCGGCGTTGCCGTTGCGCGAGTTGCAGCCGCCGTCGGGGCCGACGATCGCCGAGAACCAGGTCTGGTCGTCCGAGGCCTTGAGCGAGTTGTACCAGTTCTGGAACTCGTTCCTCGAGGGGTCGCGACTCCAGTCGCGCTCGTCGGAGATGACGATGGTGGAGATCACCGCGTCGTCACGGTAGAAACCCTTGTTGACGCCGTTGATCAGGGGCTCGGTGAGGGCGGTGTAGGCGGCCTCGCGGCCGCACTCGTCGGAGCTGCCTCGAATGCCGAGGTTCGCCCGCTCCTTGAAGCTGGCAACCGCCTCCTGCGCGCTGTAGTCGCTGGTAATGAAGCGGTCGCCCTGGCTGTCGTCCTGGATGAGTTGGCCGCTCTCGCTACGACTCTGCATGTCGGTGCTCACCACGCCCACGTGGTAGTCGAGGCCCGAGTCGGTGAAGTACCGCATGAAATCGTCGATGTTGTCGCGGACGAGGGCCTGCTCCTCCTGCATCGAGCCCGAGTTGTCGACGACCCAGAGCACGTCGACCGCCGGCACGGTGACCTGGGTGATCCGGTCGACCTGCTGCTCCACGCCCAGGTCGGGCGGGTTGTACTGTGCCTCGTAGGCGTTGGGCGAGACGAGGTTGTTCTCATTGACGCAACCGAGAAGGACGAGGGACAGGACCATCGAAACCTCCGACGGCGCCGACGCTATCACGCGACTAGGCCACCCGCGCGGCGATCTCGAGCCGAAAGGGTCAAAAATACGACCGCCCCCGGAGCCTCGAGTGCTCGACGGGGGCGGTCCACCCATGGGAGGGTGTTGGGGAGGCCGGCAGCTACCTACTCTCCCACAGCTGCGAGGCTGCAGTACCATCGGCGCGAGAGGGCTTAACTTCCGTGTTCGGGATGGGAACGGGTGGGGCCCCTCCGCTATCACCACCGGCCAGGGTGGCGCGCGAGGCTGGGGAAGGCGGGGCGCCGCGAGCGGGTGCTCGCGCGGCGCCGTGGCCCGCCGGTTGGGCGGGCGGAGAAACTCGAAAGAGGGTCAAGTCGAGCGGGCAATTAGTACGGGTTCGCTGCGCGCGTTGCCGCGCCTACACGTCCCGCCTATCGACCTGGTGGTCTACCAGGGCCCTTCAAGGGAGAGCTGGTCTCGAGGGGGGCTTCCCACTTAGATGCTTTCAGCGGTTATCCCGTCCGTCCGTGGCTACCCGGCGGTGCCGCTGGCGCGACAACCGGAACACCAGAGGGACGTCCATCCCGGTCCTCTCGTACTAAGGACAGCTCCTCTCAACTCTCCTGCGCCCACAGCAGATAGGGACCAAACTGTCTCACGACGTTTTGAACCCAGCTCGCGTACCGCTTTAATTGGCGAACAGCCAAACCCTTGGGACCTGCTCCAGCCCCAGGATGCGATGAGCCGACATCGAGGTGCCAAACCACGCCGTCGATGTGAACTCTTGGGCGTGATAAGCCTGTTATCCCCGGAGTACCTTTTATCCGATGAGCGACGGCCCTCCCACGTGGGACCGCCGGATCACTATGGCCTGCTTTCGCACCTGCTCCTCCTGTCGGAGTCGCAGTCAAGCCCCCTTGTGCCATTGCGCTCTTCGCCTGGTTTCCAATCAGGCTGAGGGGACCTTTGCGCGCCTCCGTTACTATTTGGGAGGCGACCGCCCCAGTCAAACTCCCCGCCAGGCAGTGTCCCCGCCACGAGGGCCGGGTTAGGCATCCAACACAGCCAGGGTGGTATTTCAAGGTTGGCTCCCCCTGAGCTAGCGCCCCGGGTTCACAGCCTCCCACCTATCCTA
>VGRE01000030.1:7500-27950 GCA_016875435.1 Deltaproteobacteria bacterium
GCCGAGCGAGAGCTCGGTGAAGCTGATGCGCACGTAGGTGCGGTAGCCCAGGACTTCGCCGTCGACCTCGGGGTAGCCGACCTCGGCCTCGCCGGTGTGGAGCGTGCTGACCTTCCACTCGAAGGTGAGCGCGGTGTCGTCGAGATCCTCGCCGTCGTCGCCGTCGTCGAAGCAGTGCTCGAAGGTCGCCAGCGACCAGAGGTCGTGCCCGCCCGGCGTGTCCTCCAGCATCTGCCCCATGCCCTCGGTGTTGTAGACCAACAGCGACTCGGGAAGCGCGAGGACCACGTCGTCCACCCCCACGTCGGGCATGTCGAGGGTCACCTGGACGGGGTCGAAACCGCTTCGTGACGACGCGAAGAAGTTCCGGTCGACGGGGTAGTCGGCCTCGTACAGGTAGTCGGGGACGCCCTCCTCGTTGAGGCGGGCGCAGAACTCCATCTCGCCCACGGCGTAGACATTGCCCGATTCACAGGCCTCCCCCTCGCCGAGCTTGGACACGTCGGGCAGGCCGCTGCCGTACACGGTGTAGGGCGCGGGCGCGTCGTCCTCGCCGCCGCCGTAGCGGTAGGAAGCCACCTGCGCCAGGTCCGCGCATACCTGGTCGTCGTCGTAGTAGCTGTTGCTGAGGCGTACCGAGCCGAGGTCGAGGTGGAAGTCGTCGATGGCGGCGCTGTAGGCCACCTCCCCGGGCCGCTGCACGCGCCACTGCGCGTCGCCGAGGTCGGTGGCGCCGAAGAAGCCCTGGTAGCCGCTCAAGAGGCGGGGGTAGGCGAACTCGAGCGCCTCCGCGTTGCCCGACGTGCCGGTGAAGCCGATGTACGCGAACTCGGTGCAGCCCACGGCTCCGTAGGTGTCGTCGATGCGAGAGGAGAGGCCGCCGTAGCAACTCTCCCAGAAGTTGTTGACGAGCACGTAGCCCACCACGTCGGCGCCATCGTAATCGCCAGCTTGCCCCTCGACACTATCCTCGCCCGCCGAGGACTCCAGCAGGTCGGGGCCCATGTCATAGACGTACTCGGCGGTGTCGAAACCGTTGGCGGTGCCCACGGTGACGGTGACGGTACCGCCCCCCATGGGACCGGCCGGCGCCGTGACCACGATCTCGCTGTCGCTCAGCGACTGGATCACCGCGTTTCGCTGAGCGAACTGGACCATGGCGCTGTCGTCGAAGTTCGAACCCGTGATGGTGACCGTGAGTCCACCGACGTTGCCGTTCTGCTGCCCTGACTCGACGCTGTCGATCGTGGGCGCGGGGCCGCTGGCGCCGTCGTAGTAGCCGGGCAGCTCGGCGGCGAGCTGCTCGCAGCCGGCGAAGATGAGCAACAAGGAAGCGTGGGCGCGCATGTTGGCTACTCCTCGAACCAGAAGCGGCCGATGTCGACGGCTCGGGTGGCCACACCGATGGGCGTGATGTCTTTGCGGTTGCCGTAGTTGTCCATCGCGGCGGGCACCTCGACCTGGGTCTCGGTGGATCGGCCGAAGTAGAACACCGCCCCCTGCGCGCCATGGGCACGGCCATAGGTCAGTGCCTCCTCGACCATCTTCGAGGTGAGCGCGAACTCGCCGTCGTCCTTCATCCGGCAGGTGACCTCGGCCATGTTGTGGAACGGGTCGCCGCGCATCGACGGCACGTAGTCCCCCTTCTCGTCGAGGTAGGCGTCGTCGAACACGTAGCTGCCCTCGTCCTCGCAGGCCGTGGGCGCGCGGCGACCGTCAGGGACCTCCGCGTCGGCGGAGATGAGATTCTCGCGCTGCGCGGCATTCCAGTCCGACGCCACCGCCCTGGGCGCGGTCTCGTACACCACTTCCTCGAGGTAGTTCGGGTCGGCCTCGTCGACCGGGCCGAGGAAACGGACGGCGAGGTGCACGTACTCGTCGGTCCGGCCCTCGTCGGGCTCCCAGCGGAAGAGCACCGTGCCGTCGTCGGTGTCCCAGGGGCCCGTGTACATCTGTCCGAGGTTGGCGGGGTCGTCCTGGTTCGGGTCCTGGTAGAGGGCGTCGGCACACTCGGCGGCGCTCTGCGGCGAGCCCACGGCCACGAGGCCCTCGGGGACATCGGCCGCCGACGGCGCCCCGACGCGATGCCCGGCGTAGGCGAGGCAGGTGCGCTGCGCGTCGCCGCCGGTGTCGAGCACGTTGCCGTAGCCGTCGTAGCGGGGGCCCGACCACTCGAGCTGGACGCCACCGGGCAGGTTCGGCAGCTTGATCTTCGTCTCGCCCACGCTGCTACTCGACACCGGCACCGAGCCGAGGGGAGCGTTGGAGGGCGCCATCCCGCCGGGGAAGCGGAAGATGACCTCCTGCCCGGCGGGGTAGCTCGCCGGGTGGATGACCTGGCGGCTCATGCTCGCCACCGAACCGTCGGGGCCGGGGACGAGTCCATACTGGGGCTGCAGGGTCCAGATGTCGATGCCCGAGTAGTAGGCGAAGGCGTCCTGGTTGTCGGCCGGGTACTGCTGCGGGTAGCGATCCATGCGCAAGCCGCCGGTGCCGTCCTCGGTGACCAGTTCCATCCACTGGCCCACGTCGATGGTCTTGAAGCTGCCGATGGGGCCGGTGGCCTCGAAGGTGGTGTAGCAAGTGTCTTCCGCCTCGGGCGGCACCGAGGTGACGCCGCCGAGGGAGTCCGCCGCCTCCAGCTTCTCCGTGAACAGGTAGGAGAAGCCATAGACCGCAGCGTAGGGCGGCGCGTAGCCCACCATCGCCGGGCCAACCTCGTCGAAGCTACCGAGTTGCATCATCGCCAGCGACAACCCTCCGCCGGCGAAGTTCACCCACGAGTACTCGACCACGCCCCCGAGCGGGGTCGGCGAGGGACCGATCTCCTCGGGGTTGTAGCCCACGCCTACGGTCTTGACGTCGACGTCGTCGTAGCTGGGCGCGCAGGAAAGCAAAGCGAGAATGAGCATCATTTACCACCCCGTCCCAAGACCGACGTAGAAGCGGAAGCCCGGCTCCTCCGTCTCGTTGGAGAGCTCGTCGCCAACCGCGCTCTCGGTCGAGTCGGAGATGTCGTCGCCGTTGACGTCGCCGTAGCCGCGGATCTCGTTGAAGCCGTACGACACGCGAACGAAGCTGTTCCAGTAGTAGTTGTCGAAGAGCGTGCTGCTCACCCGAAGCTCGGCGCCGGCGTCGTAGAGCAGGTAGTTCCCATTCTTGTGGGCCTCGTCGATGAACGGGATCTCGCGCTGGACGTCGGCGGGATCGTAGGCCACGCGCTCACCGTACTCGTTCCGGTAGAACTTCGCCGGGTCGTCGGGCGGCGTGAAGCTCCAGAGGTTGCCCGCCGTGCCCATCACCTGCCCGGTGATGGTGTGCACGTAGAGCGGCCCGACGTGCTTGTTGAGGTAGCGCCGGATGGGGAAGCGGTAGGCCAGGTTGACCATGGCCATCGTCTCGCCGGAGAGCGAGTAGGCAGGGTACCCAGAGAAAAGCGTGTTCGGCCGCAGCGAGTTGCTCCCCCAGTAGAAGGGGTGCTGGCCGCCGCCGCGGAACTCGTCGTTGCGATCGACGTTCCGGTCGATCATGCCCACGTCGAAGTCGAGCTGGATGGTGTGCTGCTTCTGGTTGGCCTCGGTCAACAGGCCACCCCACGCCGGCACCGGGATCTGCTCGACCCAGCGGATCTCCGCCTTGTTGTATGCGTAGTTGTCGAGCAGTTCGCCGTCGTCGACGGTCTTGCCGCCGAAGGGCTCGTAGACGATGTCGGTGAAGCCCCGGCTCAGCATGATGTCGAAGCTGCGACCGCCGCGGGGGTTGGCGCTCGCCGACCACTGCCCGAGGCTCGAGAAGCTCTGGGTCAGCCCCACCTCGGTGCTGAAGTTGTACTGGGCGAAGCTGGTGTCGTCGGTGCTGCGGAACCCGTACTGGATGTACGAGCCCACGAGGAAGCTCCGCCAGTAGCTGTTCCACGGGTAGTCGACTCCGCCGAAGCCGAACATGTAGTTCTGACTCTGCTTGCCCTCGTAGGTGCCCTGGTCGGCGGTGGTGCTCAGGTCGTTGTCGTCGTCGAGCAGGTAGCCGTAGGGGTACTTCGCCTCGCCGTACACGCCGCCGAGGATGAGGTTGGGGTACCACCCCTGATACATGTACTGCAACCGGGCGTTCCAGTCCTCGCCGGCGATGGCCTCGGCGTAGGCGAAGTGGTCTTCGATGAAGTCCTGGACGAAGAAGGCCGCGCCAGCCTGGAGCGAGAGGTCGTCGCGACTATCGTTTGTGATGCGGATGAGCGGCACCGCGCTCGGCGCCATCAACTGGTACCGGTAGGGCTCTTCCTTGAACATCGAGAGGTCCTCGCGGAACTCCCAGGCCTCCTTGACCGCCGCCGGGTCGGCATCGAGCACGAAGTCGGCGGTGACGTCCTTCTCGAGGAAATCGGCCCGCTGGAGGCCGCCCACCTTCTGCCCGTGCGCCGTGGTGGAGGTGAACACGAGGTTGCCGTCGGGCGTTTCCGAAGGGGTCTCCGCCGAGCCGATCAGGTTGGTGATCTGCGCGATCTTGTTCGTCTCGTGGTCCCACCGGTACACCTGCATGATGCCGGTACGATCCGAGATGAACAGCAGGTCGCCGTCGCGAGTGTACTCGGGATCGTTGTCTTCCCAGCGGTCGTACATCAGCGGGCGCCAGTTCTGCCCGTCGGCGTCGACCAGCCAGATATCTTGCTGGAAGTTGCGGAAAATGCCCACGGCAATGGTCTTGCCGTCAGGAGACCAGTCCATGCGCTGAAACGCGGTGCCGTCGTCGAATTTCGACAGGTACTTCTTGTCGGTGCCGTCGAGGTTGATGGTGACGAGGTTCATCGTGGCGTCGGTGTACTCGAAGTAGGCGATCTTCTTGCCATCGGGCGACACGGCGGGGTCGGTGCCGCGCTCGGTGTTGGGGATGGCATAGGCGCCCTTCGGCATCGGCGGGTGCTTCACGCCCAGGACGTCGACCTCCTTCCAGCCGGTGTACGTGAGGTTGCCCTCCTTGTGCTCCTTGAGCTCGAGCGGCACGTACCAGAGTTTCTTCCACTCGTAGCCGTCGGCCTCCCAGCGGGCGTTGAGCAGGACCGCGCCGGGCTTCTTGTCGTCGCCCAGGTGCTCGGCGCCGGTGATCACCACCGCGTCCTGGCCGGGTACGAAGTCCCAGTCGTGACCGGCACCGTTGGCGCCCCAGGCGCCAGTGGGCACGACCAGCGTCTGCCGGGCGAGGAGGTCGGTCTCGCCGCGGTCGGTGCCGACGGTGCCGGTGTAGGCCGAGAACAGGCTCTCGTCGACGGGGTTGATCTCGAGCGTGCCCGAGTTCTCGGAGCCGAACCACTTGCCGTCGTCCGACCACTTCGGGGTGAGGTACCAGCGACCGGTGGCTTCCTTGGCGGCCTCGCGCTCGCGACGGGCGATCTTCTCGCCGGTGACGCCCCACTTGCGCTTCCAGCGCAAGTCGTTGAACGCGTCGCGACCGTCGGGGTCGGTGTACTCCCACTCGTAGTCCTCGAGGGCCAGCTCGCGCCACGGGGTTTCACCCTCCGCCTTCATCGCGGCGTACTGCTCGGTATACTTCTTGGTCACCCACGCGCGCCAGTCCTGGTAGAGCTGCGGGCCGGGGACGCCGGTCACCTTCTCCAGGTGGTCGTTCCAGTCGAACACCCAGCCCTGCTGGTTCTCGGTCGCGAACTTGTTGTAGGTCTCGCTGCCGAAGCGCTCGCGGAGGTAGAGGCCGAAGCTGTAGCCCTGCTGGTAGCCACGCTCGCCGTCCATCCAGGTGTGGGTCTGGGCCACCGTCTTCCACTCGTCCCAGTCGAGCAGCCGGTCTTCCAGCACGCTCATGCGCACGGTGCGGTCGCGACCGGGCGTCCACCAGTTGTAGCCGGACTGGTCGCTCCAGTACTCGGCGCCGCCCTCGGTCCAGTACCAGGGCTCGTTGTTGCCGAGCAGCACCTCGCCGCCGGTCATGGTGTTGCCGACGCCCTCGTTGTAGAGCGCGCCGATGCTCACCGCCTGCACGCCCTCGGCGTAGTTGCCCTGCGCCTTGAGCGACACCACGTGCGCGTACTCGTGGACGAGCACGTCGTAGAGCCAGTCCATGCGCGAGCGCATGCGGTAGAAGTCGGAGCCCGGGTTGGCCGACACCTCGATCCAGTCCCAGGTGGGCACGGTGAAGCCCTGCAGGTCGTCGCCCTGGTTGAGGATGACGATGTGCACCTTCTCCTTGATGTAGTAGTTGAACTCCGCCGACATGCGCGGATACATTTCCTCGGCGATCTTGGCTGACTTCTGCGCCGTCCACTTCGCCGTCAGGTAGTGCTTGTTGTTCTCCTTCTTCTTGCTCTGCGGGTAGTGCACCACGAAGTGCTCGGTCTCGATGGAGTACCAGTCGAGATCGGGGTGGTTGTGGTCGAAGACGTTCTTGGCGAGGGCGGGCGCGGGCAGGAGGAGCGCGGCGGCGAGGAGGAAGTTTCGGAGCATTCTAGTACCGCAGCTCGAGGGTGGCGCCGTAGGTGTTGCCGCGGGTGGCGGAGATGCCTTCCAGTGGGAAGTAGGCGAGGTCTTCGCCGCGCAGCGGCACGCTCACCGAGGCGCCGATGTCGACCCCGCGGGTGACGTTGACGATCGCGCCGCCACCGGCGTCGAGCGACCACCCGTCGGACCCGGGGATGGGGTCGAGGTTCGCGTCGGCGTAGAAGCCGCCGGAGGTGGTGCCCACGGCGCCCTCGAACCAGCGACGCACCGTGGCATCGCCGTAGAAGGCCAGGGGGCCGAACACCTGCGCCAGCAGCTCGCCCTCGGCGCGCACCTCAGAGCCGGGCTTGAATCGGCCTGCAAACTGGTACGTTTCCGCGTCGATCACGAATTGCGTCACGCCGGAGAAGCGGTGGACATAGCCAGCGCTGAAGGTGCCCGCGAGCGGCCCAACTTGCTGCTTGAAACGCAGGAAACCGGCGAGGTCGGCCTGCCCGCTGCTCATGGCGAAGGTGGAGACGGTGTTGGGGCCGCCCACGTAGCTCCCCGGCGACTCGGAACCGGCGGGCATCTTGTACTGGAGGTCCATCACCAGGGAGGTGGTGGGCACTTGCCGCCGGAAGAGCTGGAGGCGCCAGCCGAAGCGGGGCTCGCCGAGGCCGAAGGCGCTGGTGTCGGTGCCGAGGGCGTCGTTGCTGAGGTTCACGTAGTGAAACGGCACGTCCCAGTAGAGCTCGCCGTCGCGAGTGATGCCGTATCGGATGCCGATGCGCTCGGTGGTGTAGAGCCAGCGCGCGCTCTCCCACTGCACCGCCTCGCCCTCGGCGCTCCAGGCACCGTCGGCGAGCTTGTGGTCGTAACCGAGGCTGAACTCCAGCCAGCCCTTGCCGAGGACTAGCGGACGTTCAACCTCGACAGCAGCGAAGGGCGCCCGCATCGTCTTGATCTGGAAGCCGGCGGCGAGCGCGTCCGTCGTGACGACGGACAGGAGGGGGAGAAGCCACATCCGGGGAGCCGGTGCCTCGCGAAAGGCGGCCATAGAACACGGCGCCAGGGGCACTGTCAACCACGATTTCCTCGCCCTGGCGAGATCGTCGCCTTGCCGCCTAGCTCCTCATTGAGTAGACGCCGCGCCCTCTCCCTCGGACGACGCGCCGTGCCCCTCGTTCTCCTGTTCGCGGCCTGCATCCCGGTGGCGGTCGACGGCGACGGCGCGAACATCGCCGGGTTGCCGGTGCACATGACCTTCCTGCACACCAGCGACATCCACAGCCGCCTCTTCGAGTACCACTTCGAGCCGAGCTTCACCGACGAGACGCTCGGCCTCGCCGAGGATCTCGGCCCCTACGGCGGCCTCGCCGAGATCGCCTACATCCTGCGTCGCGAGCGCGAGCAGTCGGGGCGCGTGCTGCACGTCGACAGCGGCGACTCCTTCCAGGGTGCCGTGGTCTTCAACGAGTTCGACGGCGAGGCCGAGTTCCGCGCGCTCACCGCCGCCGGGCTCAACGCGGCGGTCCTCGCCAACCACGAGTTCGACAAGGGCGCGAGCAACCTCGCCACCCAGGCCGCCACCTGGGCGGGCTTCGACCTGCTCGCCGCGAACTACGACTTCGCCGACAGCGACCTTCCCTATGCCACCGAGCTGGAAGACCTCGTCCTGCCGAGCGTGATGTTCGACGTCGACGGGCTCCGCGTCGGCATCATCGGCATGGGCAACCTGAGCTCGCTCAACAGCATCTACGACCAGTCCAACTCCATGGGCATCCGCGTGATCGAGGTGGACGACGTGATCCCCTCCGAGGCCGCCAAGCTCCGCGCCGAGGGCGCCGACATCGTCGTGCTCGTGTCGCACATGGGCCTCGACGACGACATCGAGAACGCCACGAACCACCCCGAGATCGACCTGATCCTCGGCGGCCACCACCACGTGGCGCTCGACCCGCCGCTGGTGGTGACCAACGAACAGACCGGCAAGCGCATCCCCATCGTGCACTCCGGCGCCTTCGCGAAGTTCGTGGGACGGCTCGACATCGTGGTGCAAGACGGCCAGATCCTCTCGCACGACTACCAGCTGTTCCCCGTCGACAACACCGTCCCGCAGGACCCGGAAGTCGCCGAGATCCTGGAGGAATACCAGGAGCAGCTCGACTACGAGCTGAACCTCGACCAGGTGATCGGCTACGCCGAAGAGAAGCTCCTCCGCTACGGCACCAGCGGCGGCGACTCCATGCTCGGCAACCTCACCGCCGAGGCGATGCGCTTCACGCCCGGCGTGGAGACCGAGATTGCGCTCACCAACACCCTCGGCATCCGCGCCGACATCCCTGCCGGCGACATCACCCTGGACGTGCTCTACAACTCGATGCCCTTCGACAACACCATCACCACGATGTTCCTCTCGGGAAGAGAGCTGCAGGAGCTGCTCGACTACGTCACCAGCCGCAGCACCGAGCGCGGCTGCCAGTCGCAAGCGCAAGTGGCCGGTATCCGGTTCACCATGGACTGTCGCAACGTGGTCGCGACCGACATCTACATCAACGGCGCGCCGCTGAGCGAGGACGGCACCTACGAGTTGGCCACCAACAACTACATCGCCCACGGCGGCTCGGGATTCGAGGTGCTGGAGCGCAACACCACGCAGGTCGACACCGGCGTGTCGATCCGCGACGTCGTGAAGCAGGCCATCTCCGGCTACGGCACCCTGCCGCAGGCGGGCGCCTGCGAGGAAGACGGTCGCATCCTGGCGGTGTACTAATGTGGTTCTTCCTTGCCTGTTCCGCCATCGGCACGCGGGACCGCGTGGAGCCGGCCTTCCTCGCCGTGGGCCTCGCCGAGGGTACCGAGGCCGGTAGCCCCGAGGCCCCCCTCCCCTTCTCGGCCGAGGCCAGCGCGGTGGGGATCACCATCGTCGCCCTCGACATCGACGGCAAGCCCTACCCCTGGCCCGGCACCGTCACGCTGAAGTCGCGACCGGGTCGCATCGAGCCCGACCACGTGAGCCTCGACGACAGCGGCGCCTACCAGGGCAGCGTGAACATCGAGGCCGGCTTCGGTCCCACCCGCGCCTGGGCGCTCGACGAAGACACCGACGACGACCGCGTTCCCGGCTGGGCCGCCGGGGTGAGCGAGCCCGTGTGGTGGGCCTTCCCCACCCTCGCCGAGATGCAGGCCACCGACAACCACGAGACCAACCAGCTCGCCGGGGAGTTCGCCGAGCTGCGCATCGCCGATCGGCAGGTGGTCGTCACCGCGATCGACGCCGCCGGCTTCTGGGCGAGCGACCTGCTCGACGCCGCTGCTGGCTACGCCGGCATCTACGTCTACACCTTCAACAAGCCCGACGAGAGCATCGTGATCGGCGCGCAGCTGAGCTCGCTCAACGGGCAAGACCAGGAATACCTCGGCTCCACCCAGCTCTCCTGGCCCACCTACGAAGTGGTGGAGGGCGTGTCGCTCACCCCGCCCGACGCGATGCTGCTCACCGAGGCCGCCTGCGGCGACGACAACGAGATGGAGAAGCTCGAGGCGAGCCGGGTGCGCGCGGAGTCGCCCACCATCCCCGCCAGCTTCACCACCGACAGCGAAGAGTACGCCGACTACGAGGAATATGGGCAGTGGCCCATCAGCTTCGGCAGTTGCACGCTCTACGTGGAGTCGGGCAGCTCCGTCCCCGACTACTTCCCGCCCGACCACGCGGGCGAGACCCTCGAGCACGTAGAGGGGATGATCAAGGAGGTCTACGGCAAGTGGATCTTCACCATTCTTGATGCCGATGGCATTGGCGCCACCAAGGTTTCTCCATGATCCTGTTCCTCGCCGGGGCCGCCCTCGGCTCCGACTTCGTCGACACCTGGGTGACGACCGGCCTCGAAGACACCAACGTGCGGGCCGGGCCCTCCGACTACAGCCCCGCCGCCAACTTCGTGCAGCGGGGCAACAGCACCTTCTTCGAGAACTACGAGTCGCGGTACACCGACGACATCTCGGTGACCCACCTCGTGCTCTACCGTCTCGACGACGGCTTCATCAAGGGCGTGAAGACCGAGGCCGCCTTCGTGCTGCGCATGCAACCCTACCTCGACACGGCGAACAGCCGTCCCGGGGTGACGGTGGCCGACGACGGCAGCTACGTCCGCATCATCAAGGAGTTCAGCGACACCCAGAACCTGAGCTTCACCGGCTACGCCGTCGACGCCAACCGCTTCCGCCTCGGCTACTCCTACGACATCACCTGGGGCGGTCGCGAAATCTTCGCCTTCGACCCCTACGCCGCGCCCGGCATCCGCGTGCAGTACCAGTCCGGTGACCACTACGTGTTCGCGGGCGCCAAGACGGCAGTGGGCGACTACACCGACCGGGACACCGGGCAGAAGAACATCGAGGCCTACTGGGGCGGCCTCGCCGGCGGCGGCGTGGAGATCGGCCAGCACCTGCGCGTGGAGGCGGGCCTGGGCAACTTCGAGCAGGGCCAGTTGACCAACGTGGGCGACGTGGACAGCCCTCTCTACAACGCGCCGATCAACGCGGCCGGCGTGTCCACCCAGCTGAGCGTGCGCACCAACCCCGAGCTCGACTACATCGTGAGCAACGAGCTGCGGCTCTACCGCAACGCGCCCGACATGGTGCGCGACACCTACATCTCCCATCGCGAGCTCGATGGCTTCGGGCTCCTGGTGCAGGCCGAGGGCAACTTCCTCTTCCACAACCTCATCGACCCCGAGAGTGTCGACGACACCACCGTGGAGAAGGCGATCGCCGGCGACATCCAGGCGCTCGCGGTGGCCGGCACCACCGAGATGCAGCTCGACTTCGTCTACAAGGACCTGCCATTCATCGTGTTCAACATCCCGGGCATCACCTCGGGCTACGCGCTCGACCCCGACTTCGACGCCACCCCGCAGCTGTACGTGCGCGGGCGCGTGGGGCACTGGTTCCCGAGGGCGCACCTCACGCCCTCGCTCGGCCTGGGCTGGATGTTGCCCTCCACCTACACCACCAGCGGCAACAGCTACTTCGTCCAGTACGACGAGCGAAACAAGGCACACGTGCCCGACGGGCAGGAGCCCACCGCGATCCTCTCCACGGTGGGCGGCCTCCAGTGGGACGTGTCGAACTCGATGGTGGTGGTGGGCGAGGTGCTCTACACGATTGACAACAATCGTTCGTCCTTCGAGACACAGGAGGATGGCACCAACGCCTATGTCCTGGAGTCGGAAGAGGTGCGCAACGCGCTGGGGTTCAACCTGATGGCGCGGGCGAGGTTCTAGGGGAGGCTGAGGGCTCGAGGGATGAGGCCGTGGAGAACCTGATTTTCGGCGGTGGAGGTGGCCGGGAACGCCGCCGGTCGGCGACGGGCGACGGCGAGCCACGGGGCAGCAAGGCCGGGGTCGGCCTCGCCGGCGCCGGCGACGTGGACGGCGACGGCCTCGACGACCTGCTCGTCGGGGCGTTCTCGAGCAACATGGCCGGCAGCGAGGCCGGCGCCGCGTACCTCCTGTTCGGCAGCGGCATCTGAACGGGGGCGGGCCCGGTCCGTGACCCCCGACACAAAGCGACAGCCGAGGTTCCACAGCGATGGAGGGAAACCGCGCCGGGTCGGCTACCGTGGCGATGTCGCGAGCCGTCCCCTGGAAACACCCCCATTCAACTCGCCGCCCGCCATCGAGCCAGGGTACCGGCGAGCGCTGACCCGCGCCCAGCGCCCGCGGGCTCCCGTCCTCCTCGCCCTGGCCTGCCTCGCCTGCACCAACACGGATGACTCGGAACCGCGCGACACCGGCCCGGCGGGCGACGCCCTCCGGGTGCCCGCCGAGTGGGAGCCCCAGGCCGCCATCTGGCTGCAGTGGCCGCAGCGCTGGGAGGCCAGCTACGAGCCTGCCTTCGCGCGCATCGTGGCGACGATCCTGCGCCACGAGGCGGTACACATCCTCGTGAACGACGCGAGCACCCGGCGGAGCGCGGAGGAGGCGCTGGAGGTCGAGGGCGGCCTGTCCGCCGCGGTCATCGGCGGCGCCGCCTCGTCGCAGGGCTTTCGCATCACCTGGCACGACATTCCCAACGACAACGCCTGGATGCGTGACAACGGCCCCACCTGGGTGGTCCAGGACGGCGAGGTGCGCATCCAGGACTGGGGCTTCGACGCCTGGGGCGGCGCCTTCGGCGCGGGCATCCCCTACGAGGCCGACGATGCCGTGCCCGTGGCCGTCGGCGCCGCCCTCGACGTGCCGGTCGACGGGGTGGACATCGTCCACGAGCGCGGCAACCTCGAGTTCAACGGGAGCGACGGAGTGATCCTCAACTGGTCGACCATCGGCGACGCGGGCCGCAATCCAGGCATCACCCGCGAAGACGTCGAGCGCGCCATGCGGCGTCACTTCGGCGTGTCGCGGGTGGTGATCGTGGAGGGCGCGCCCGAGGGCGACCTCACCGGCGGCCACATCGACGGTATCGCCCGTTTCATCGACGAGGAGCGCGTGGTGGTCGCCGACTGTTCCAAGTCGAGCCGCTGCGAGCCGGGCGGTCACGACGACCAGA
The DNA here is from genome assembly GCA_016875435.1 of Deltaproteobacteria bacterium. Lineage (GTDB taxonomy): Bacteria > Myxococcota_A > UBA796 > UBA796 > SXON01 > SXON01. The sequence continues at coordinate 20,478 of VGRE01000030.1, forward strand.
TCTACGACGACGCCGCCGAACAGATCGCCGCGCAGGGGTTCGAGGTCGTCCGCTGGCCCTTCCTTGGCGCCGTGGCCTACCGCGACACCACCTTCGACACCGACTACATGAACTGGCTCGTCGGCAACGGCTTCGTGGCCACGGTCGGCTTCGACAACCCCGCCACCGACAGCGCCGCCAAGGCCCAGATCGAGGCGTGGTTCCCGGGCCGCGAGGTCTACATCATCGAGACGCTCGAGTCGTGGTACGCCGGCGGCGGCGTGCACTGCCACACCAACGACCAGCCAGCGGGCTGAGCCGGGGGGCCGAGCCGCGGGGGAATTGCGTCAGTCGGCGGCAGCCGCGGCCAGGGCGCCGTCGATGGCCGCGAGCAGCGCGTCGGGCTCGTACTGCGTCGCGACGTAGGCGAATCGTCCCTCGTGGTCGATGATGAAGTGCCGCGGGTACTTCGCGAAGGCATCGCGATTCTCCTGCGTGATGAAATAGTCAGCGTAGAGGCTCAGGTCATCGTCCACGAGCGTCGTGTGCTGAATGCGGTACTCCTCCACGAATTCGGCGGCGTCGAGGGCCGGTCCCTCGAAGCCCCACAGCACGACGAGGCCGCTGTCGTCGGCCGCGTCGAGGAGCTGGTCGGTGTCCGGAACCTCCGAACTGCAGGTGGGTCACCAGGCGTCGAGCAGCCCGAGGAACACGACCTTGCCGGCGAGTTCCTCGAGCGACCAGGTGACGCCGTCGAGGTCGACCTCGACAAAGGTGGGGGCATCGTCGCCCACGCCGAAGCCCTGGAGGTCCCCCACCTCCAGCGCCAGCACGGGCTCGTCCGCGTCGTTGGACGGCAACTCGACGATCGTGCCCTCGGCCAGGTCGTCGGGCAGCGTCCAGCGCGGCGAGGTCGTTGCACGTTCCCCCGAGATCCACCGAGCCGAGCTCCTGGGGCTCGCCCGAGATGTCCCACTCGGCGAGGCCGTCGTAGCCGAGCGTCCACAGTCGGTCGCCCTCGACCAGCACGTCGCGGACGTCACCCCCAATCGCCACCGGGGCAAGCACCAGCCCGCCCCTTCGCCAGCACTCCGCCTACAGCCTACTCCCCACGGCCTAGAGCCCGTCCCCTACTTCTTCCGCCGCTCCTTCCCCTTCGTCGCCTCCATGATCCGCTTGTAGCCGGGGAGGCCAGTCACGTCGGGCACCATCACCACGTCGATGCGACGGTTGAGCGCGCGGCCTGTGGCGTCGCTGTTGCTCGCGGCCGGCTGCGTTTCCGCGTAGGTGGAGGCGGAGATGTTGGCGCGCGGGAACCCCGCGCCCACCATCGCCTCGAGCACGGTGATCGAGCGGGCGGAGCCAAGCCACCAGTTGTTGGGGAACTGCGCGGTGTTGATCGCCTCGCTGTCGGTGTGGCCCTCGATCTGGAAGTCATGGTCGGCGGCGCGACGGCTGAGCGCGCGCGCGAGGTCGGTCACCGATTCCTTGCCCTGCGTGGAGAGCGTGGCTGAGCCCGAGGCGAAGAGCACGTCGGAGGGCATGCCGATCGTCACCCGGCCGTCGACAACGTCGACGCTGACCAGGCCCCTCTCGATCAGCGGCTTGAGATCCTGAATCAGGTCCTGGATCTCGGCGATCTGCTTCTCGATGCGCGCGTCCATCTTCTCGACGCGCTCCTTGAGGTCCTGATTCTGCTTGAGCACCTTGTCGTACTGGTCCTGGGGCACGCAACCAGTCAGCATCGTGGACAACAAGACGAGCATGATTCGGGACTCCGTGGTTCGGCGCCCACGTATCGCGCGGAGTTGGAACCGCGTAGCACCTAGATTCGCCCGTGCCGCCGCCGACCGAGCCCCCCATCTCACTCACCCCCGCCGGCGAGGCGATTGGCACGCCCTCCTACATGTCGCCCGAGCAGCCCCGGCGCGCGCGGGCGAGCATCAAGCCCGGGCGCGAGCCCATCCCGCGGGAGCTGCGCGCGGTCCTCCTCGAGTAAGGCGGCCGCGCGCTCCGCCGCCGCCGCTACCGCCTCGTCCCCAGCCCCCGGAAGCTCTCGGTATTGGTGAGACGTCGCGACACCTTGATGTCGGCGTAGCCGGCGTCGGCGTACCAGCCTTCGACTTCCTCCCCGGTGTAATAGCCGGTGACCGGAACGCGCAGGCGATCGTAGATGTCGGCCACCACCACGTCGAAGGGCCACCGGTGATGATCGTGTACCGGCAGGTGCGACAAGAGCCAGCCGAAGGGCGGGACCGGCGACAGGAATCGATAGGGGGTGTGGGAGAAGACCCGCAGGCCGCTGGCCACCACCTGCGAGAAGCGGTGGAGCTGCTCGGGACGCATCGCCGCGGCGGCGCCGCGCAAGGCCCCGGTGACGATCCGCGTGCTTCCCTGCCGCGGGCCATACAACCAGATGGAAAGCCTGCCGTTTGGCTTGACCAGCTCGCCGAGCGTGGCGAAGGTGCCGCGGGCGCTGGGCACGTGATGGAGGACGCCGTAGCTGAAGACGAGGTCGAAGATCCCCCGCTTCAGGGGGGGACGATTGATGTCGCCCTGCACCACGTGGGCGCGCATGCCCTCGCCAAGGTTCGCGAGGCAGGAGGCCACCGCCTCGGGAGAGCTGTCGATCGCCACCACCTCGGCGCCGAAGCGGGCGGCGAAGAGCGCGTGCCGACCAAAGCCGCAGCCGGCGTCGAGCACCAGCCGTCCCATGAAGTCGCCCGGCTCCAGCGGCTGGGCGATGTCGAGGAAGTTCTTCTCGAACTCCGGCACGGCATTGGCGAACTGCGTCCAGGCATGGCCCGTGGCCGGGCCCGCTTGGGAACCGGGCCCCAGCATCCGGGGGATGCTGTCGACGATCGGGTACTTCGCGCCGCAGCCGGGACAACGCAGCTCGCCCTCGAGGATCTCCTCCACCTTGCCGTCGGCGAGGCCGGGGACGACCTCGTCGGGCTCCCAGTGGCCGGCGAAGGCCTTCCGCCGCTCCGAGCGACGCACCTCCACGTGGAGTTCACCCTCGCCGCAGGCAGGGCACGCAAGCCAGTCGAGCAGGCGACGCTTCATGCCCGCGCGGCTAACACCGGATGCCCCGCCGATGGCCGCGGGTTGAGTTTCGCGGCGCGCGTGCTACAACGCGCCGCCTTCCTCCCAGGACACCTCCGATGCATCGTCGCGCCTTCATCACCGGATCCGCCGCGCTCGCGGCCACGACTGCGCTCCCGGCGGTAGCCCAGGACGGCACCTACACGATGAAGCTCGCCACCGTGGCCCCGGAGGGCACGCCGTGGAGCGACGGGCTCGCGCAGTTCAAGAAGGCGGCGGAAGCCGCCACGGCCGGGCGCCTCAAGGTGAAGGTGTTCTTCGGCGGTATCCTCGGCGACGAGAACGAGACCGTCCAGCAAACGCAGCGGGGCCAGATCCAGGGCGTCGGCGCGTCGACGGGCGCCATCGCGTCGATCGTCCCCGAGCTCAACATCCTCGAGTTGCCCTTCCTCTTCAAGACCGCGGCCGAGGCCGACTACGTGCTCGACGGCGCGGCGCTGGCTCCGCTGGAGAAGAACTTCCGTGATCGCGGCCTGCAACTCGGCTTCTGGTCGGAAAACGGCTACCGCAGCTTCGGCACCACCTTCGGCTTCATCAAGAGCCCGGCCGACCTCAAGGGCCACAAGATGCGCTCCCAGGAAAACCCGGTACACCTCGCGATGTACCAGGCCTTCGGCGCCTCGCCGGTTCCCATCCCCACCACCGAGGTGCTCACCTCGCTGCAAACCGGCGTCATCGACGGCTACGACAACACCCCGCTCTACGCCTCGGCCGCCCAGTGGACGTCGAACACCAAGTTCTTCACGCTCACGAACCACATCTACCAGCCTGCCGCCATCGTGCTGAACAAGGCCTGGTACGACGCGCTCCCGGAAGACATCAAGAAGGTGATCCTCGCCACCCGCGCCGACCTCGCGGTGCGCATGCGCAAGGAGATCCGGGCGCTGCATCCGATCCTGGTGGCCAATTTCGCGTCGATGAAGGTGCAGACGTACGCGCCCACATCGGCTGAGCTGGCCAGCTTCGAGGGCCCCGCGAAGACCGCGCGCGACACCTACATGGGCAAGGCCAGCGCAGGCGAGAAGGCGCTCTACAAGACTGTCACCGACGCGCTCGCGAAGTACCGCTCCGGGGCGAAGTAGCTCGTCTCTGATAGGCTCCGGAGACCACCCTCAGGAGCCGCTTGATCGCAGCCCTCGATCGTCTCGATTCGACCCTCTACCGAGCGGAGCGCGCCGCCGCGGCGGCCATCCTCGCGGTGATGGGCGCCGTCGTGTTTCTCGACGTGGTGTACCGGGTGACTGCCACCACCGACAGCAAGCTGGTTCCCGACGCGCTCGAGGCCGCGCTGGGCGCGGCGGCGATGCCTGTGTGGATGGGGCTGGTGTCCGCCGGGCTCGCGGTGCTCGCCCTTCGTACCCGCGACGACGCCGCCGCCCTGCCCAGGGGCCTCGGCGCGGGCGCGGCCACCGGCGTCCTGCTCCTGGCCTACGGAAAACTCCTGCCGAACGGGCTCATCTGGAGCCAGACGCTGGCGCTCTCTTTGACCCTGTGGATGGGCATGACCGGCGCCTCCCTGGCCGCCTACCAGCGAAGGCACCTCGCCCTCGACGTGGGCAGCAAGCTCTGGCCGCCGAGCGTGGCGCCGAAGGTCGCGGCGATCGGTCACGCGGTCACGGCGGCGTTCTGCGCGCTGGTGGTCGTGCTCGGGACGAGGTCGATCTTGGGCTACGAGCAAGGAGGCGACCACATCCCCGGCCACCTCGACACCTGGACCCAGTCCGACCACGCTAGCGGCAACATGGTCACCCCGGTGGAGATCCCAGGACTTCCCAGCATCAACATCCCCAAGTGGATGGTGATGGCCTCGATCCCCGTGGGCATGTGCATCCTCGCCTTCCGCTTCGCTCTCCAGGGGCTCAAGGTGTGGACCGGCGCCGAGAGCCAGGGCGGCGACGACACCCTGCGCCAGCTCGGCATCGAGGAAGAAGCCGGGGGTGCGCGATGAACGGGATGATCCTGCTGGGCGCGATCATCGCGCTCGCACTGCTCGGCTCGCGCCTCTTCGTGGTGGTCGGCGTCGCGACAGCGCTATGCTTCATACTCTACGTCGGCGAGGGCGAGACTCTCCAGACGCTCGACCGCATGGTCGTGAAGATGGAATCGCTCACGACGAAGAACGTGTTCCTGTCGATCCCCTTCTTCATCGCCGCGGGGGCGATCATGACCAAGGGCGGCATCGCCCGGCGGCTCACCGACCTCGCCAGCGCGCTGGTGGGCTGGATGCCCGGCGGCCTGGCGGTGGCCAGCATCATCGCCTGCATCATCTTCGCGGCCATCTCGGGATCGTCCCCCGTCACGCTGGTGGCCGTGGGCGCGGTGATGTTCCCAGCGCTGGTGAAGGCCGGCTACCCCACCAACTTCAGCATCGGCCTCATCACCTCGGCCGGCTCGCTCGGATGCATGATCCCTCCCGCCATCGCGATGCTGATCTACGCGATCAGCGTGCAGGGCAGCGCCGCCGTGGACCCGGCCGACCTGTTCTTCGCGGGACTGGTCCCGGCCCTGTTCATCAGCGGCCTGCTCGCGATCTACGCGATCTGGACCGGGCTGAGCGTGCCGGGGTCGCGACAGCCCTTCTCCGCTGCGGAGGCCTGGCGCGCGCTCAAGGGGGCCGCGTGGGCGCTCACCCTCCCGGTGATCGTGCTGGGCGGTATCTACGGGGGCGTGTTCACCCCCACCGAGGCCGGCGCGGTGGCCTTCGCGGCGGCGGTGGCGATCGCCACCTTCGTGCATCGCGACGTGACGCCGCGGCAGCTCCCCGCGATCCTCGTCGAGGCGGCCACGCTGATGGGGAGCCTCATCCTCATCGTGGTGCTCGCCTTCGGGCTCAACGACTTCCTCGCGGAAATCGACGCGCCGGGCCTCATCCGCGGGTGGGTGCAGAGCGCCGACCTCAACGCCTGGCAGTTCATGCTGCTCACCAACGTGGTGCTGATCGTCCTCGGTGCGCTGATGGACAGCATCTCGGCCACGCTGGTGTTTGCGCCGATCCTCGCCCCGGTGGCCATCAACCACTACGGCATCGATCCCATCCACTTCGGCATCGTGTTCGTGGTCAACATGGAGATCGGCTACCTGGCGCCGCCGGTGGCCACCAACCTGTTCGTCGCCGCCGCGATCTTCCGGCAGCCATTCGTCCAGGTGGCGAAGGCAATCATGCCCACGCTGGCGATCATCTGCCTGGCGCTCGTCATACTCATCTACGTGCCCGCCTTCTCCTTGCTTCCGCTGAATCTACGTGACGATGGCGAGCGCCCGATGGAGTTCCCCTGGGCGGGGAGAGTCGAGGTCGAGGCGCCCGAGGAGGTCGCGCCGGTCGCCGATCCCGGGCGCCCGCTCACGCTCGAGGAGATGATGAAACAGGCCAAGGAGAACGTCGAAAAGGAAGAAGCAACGGAGCCGGCGCCTTGAAACCGCCGTCCTCCGACCACGCGCGGGTGCCCGGCATCTTCGGCATCGGCTACTTCGTGCTCTCCGGACTTGCCTTCGTGCTGGCGCCCCCGCTACCGCCCCCCGGCGGCGACCCAGCGGTGACCGCGGCCTTCCACGCCACCAACGCGTGGGCACTCCGGGCCAACGCCACCATCACCACCTTCGCCGCGCTCTGCCTCGTCGTCTTCCTCGGCGGCCTGCGGGGACGGCTCTCGGGAAACCGCACCTGGGCCGCGGCCGGCACCGCCGCCGGGGGCATGGGCGCCACGCTGGTGGTGGCCTTCGCGGGCGTGAGCGCCGCCGTGGGCCCCCGGGCCGCCTCCCCGGAGAGCATCCAGGTCGCGATTGCACTCCACGACGTGGCGTACGTGGGCGCAGCCTTGGCTGGAGGTGCGTTCGGGATCGCCGCCTTCGCGTATGCGCTTGCCATCCGCACCACGCGCGCCCTTCCCGCGGGCCTCGCGCCCGGCGGCTTCGCAGCCGCCCTCGCACTCCTCGGCGGCGTGGCCAGCGTGGGGCTCGACCGGGGCCCGATCCAGATCGGGAGCCCGCTCAGCCTGTTCGGCTACGCCATCTGGACCTTCTGGGTGGCGGCGGCGGCCACGGCGCTGTGGATCATCCCTCCGCCGACGGCGCCTAGACCACTCCCCCTGCCCGGTGCCAGTGAGTGAGGAACTCGGCGAGCACGTGCTCGTGTTCCTTGCTGATCTGCGTGATGCGCGTGCCGTAGATCCGGAGGTTCGACTGCCGCGGGAAGTCGCGGCTGTGGCGAACCTCGAGCTCGACCGCGAGGGGGATCTCGCCAGGCATGTGCACCTGGCCGTTCATCCTGTCTTCGACTTCGAAGTGGTGGCGACGCGGATCGGCCACGACGGACACGCCGCCCGAGGAGATGTCGTACAGGCCGAGGAACGGGTGGCCCGGCTGGTCGACCAGACTCAAGCAGAAGCCCGA
>VGRE01000031.1 GCA_016875435.1 Deltaproteobacteria bacterium
GCGCCGCGGCGAGTGAGCGCGATGCTGCACGCTGGGCTCGCCAACCACTATTTCAAGGGCGCCTATTACCCGGAGGGCGGCGGCCAGGTGATCGCCGACCAGCTGGCCGACATCGTGGAGAAGAACGGCGGGGTCGTCGCGCTGCGCAAGCCGGTTTCTCGCGTCCTCGTCGACGGGGGACGCGCCGTGGGCGTGGCGGGCGACGAGTTCGAGCTGCGCGCCCCGGTCGTGTTGAGCAACGCCGACACCAAGAAGACGATGCTGGAGCTCCTTCCGCGCGAGTCTCTCCCTTCGGCCTGGAGCCTCCGGGCCGAGAGTTGGGAGATGGGCGGCGCGGTCTTCCTCGCCTGCTTCGGGGTGAAGGGGCCGATCGAGGGCCTAGGCGCCCAGAACCTCTGGCAGTTCGACAGCTACGACTTCGACGCCGCCTACGCGAGGGTGGAGGAGGGCGTCGAGGCGGCGATGGCCGGCTGCTACGTCACCTCGGCCAGCCTCAAGGACCCCGGCACCGCCGCGCATGCCCCCGAGGGCTACTCCACCATCGAGGCCATGACGCTCGTCCCCGGCGAGCCGGAGGCCTGGGGACTCTCGCGGGAAGCCTCAGGTACCCTCCGTTATCGACAGGACAGCCGCTACCGCGCCATCAAGCAGCGGGTGGAAGACGAACTGCTGCGGCGGCTCGATCGCATGCTCCCCGGGACGGCCGAGCGCGTGGTGTTCCGAGAGAGTGCCACGCCGGTGAGCCACAGCCGCTTCACCGGCGCCTCGGGCGGCACCGGCTACGGCCTCGCCGCCACCCCGGCACAGTTCCTCGACAAGCGCCCCGGTGCGCGCGGGCCGCTGCCCGGCCTCTACCTCGCGGGCGCCTCCACGCGCAGCGGGCACGGAGTCGTCGGGGCGATGATGTCGGGAAAGAAGGCGGCAAACGCTATCGTTGCCGATACATGAGCGATGTGTCGGAGTCGAGGTTGTAGGTCTCGAAGCGGGCGCGGAGCCCCAGCGTCTCCGGGTGGCCCGACTCGATGCCGTAGTACACGTGGTGGCAGCCGGCGCGCTCCATCAGGGCGAGCAACTCGGGATCGACGCGGTCGACCCGGGAGGCCACGGCGGGGGTGGAGTGCCGCAAGGACTGACCACGCGCGCCCGGGCGGGCGCGGCGGCGGGTTGACCGTCTCCGCGCCCGCGATTAGCTGCGTCGGCGCGGGCCGTTAGCTCAGCTGGTAGAGCACCGGACTTTTAATCCGTGGGTCGCCGGTTCAAGTCCGGCACGGCCCACCATCCAGCCCACCATCTCTGGTCCCATCGTCTAGTGGTCAGGACAGCGGGTTTTCATCTCGCCAACAGGGGTTCGATTCCCCTTGGGACTACCACCTCGAGGCCCCTCCAAGCTGCGGCTCGGGTGGGCCTTCTCGTCTTGCCCTCGGCGGGAGCGCGGCGGGTGGCGCTCGGGGTCACGGGGCCTCCCTTGCCCGCCTGCGTTCCAGATCGTCGTTGACTAAGATCTCCGCCGCTGCCCCCTCGCGACGAGCACGCCGCCCAGCAGGCCGAACAGGTGCCCTTCCCACGACACCTGGTCGGCCACGAAGAAGGGCAGCGCCTGCCACGCGAGGCCGCCGTAGGCGCCCAGCGTGAAGAGCGACACCAGGATCGCCGCCGGCCTGCGCTCGTAGTAGCCGCGGGCGAGGAGATAGCCCAGGAAACCGAAGATTACGCCGCTCGCGCCCACGTGTACGCTGCCGCCGCGGCCCACGAGCCAGGTGCCGAGCCCGCCCACCAGCATCGACGCGATGAACACACGGTAGAAGTCGGCGACGTGCCGTGCCATGGCGAGAAAGCCCAGGGGCCAGAGCGCCAGCGTGTTGGCGAGCAGGTGGCCGAGCCCCGCGTGCAGGAAGGGCGCGGCCAGCACGCCCGCGAGGCCCGTGAGCGCGCGCGGGCGGATGCCGAGGCTGTCCAGGCCCCCGCCGAGGACGAGGGTGTCGACGAGCTCGATGGCCCAAAGCAGCACCGTGAGCCGCCCGAGCAGGGCCACCCGCGCGCGCAGCGCCCCGGCCACGGTGGCGGGTTCTCGGGGGTAGAACTCGTTCACTCGCCGTACATAGCGCGATACGCGCGGCGCTGGATGCGCCGCGCCCGCCGCTTCTTGATGGTGGTCGCCGTGATCTACGCCGTCGCGTGCGCGGTGCTCTTCGTGGCCCAGCGCACGCTCCTCTACCCGGCGCCCGCTCCCCTGGCGGTGCGGGTGCCGCCGGGGGCGGAGCTCCGGGCGCTCGACCTAGATGGCGCCACGGTGCCGCTCCTGTTGACCGCGGGGCACCCCCACGTGCTCTTTTTCCATGGCAACGGGGGACAACTCGCGCGCTCCGTGCCCACCAGCGCCGCCGCCAGCGCGGCCGGCCTTGCCTTCGCGGCGGTGGAGTACCCGGGCTACGGCGAGGCCACGGGCGCCGGCCCGAGCGAGTCCGGGATCCTCGCGGCGGCAAGGGCGGCCCTGGCCGAGATCGGCGAGCCCGCGCCGGCCTGCGTGGGGCACTCGCTCGGCAGCGGGGTGGCGGTGGCCATGGCGGCCGAGGGCCGCTGCGCGGCGGTGGTGCTCGCGTCGGCCTTCACGTCCATTCCCGACATGGCGGCGCGGCAGTACCCCTACTTCCCCGTCCGGTTGCTGGTGCTCGACCGCTTCGACTCGCGCTCGCGGGCGCCGCGCGTGGCCGTCCCGGCGTTGTTGATTCACGGTCGCCGCGACACGCAGATCCCGCCGGGCTACGGCGAGGCGCTCGCCGCCGCCATCCCCGGCGCCACCTTCGAGCTCGTCGACCGGGCCCACAACGACATCGTCGACGACGCCTTCTGGGCGCGAGTGGCGGACTTTCTCCGGCGCTAGCGCTGGTGGCGACGCGCCGGGGCTAGACGTTGAACCTGAAATGCATCACATCCCCATCCCGCACCACGTACTCCTTCCCTTCCACCCGCATCTTCCCCTGAGCCTTGAGGGCGGCTTCCGAGCCGAGCGCTACGAGATCGTCCACCGAGTACACCTCGGCGCGGATGAAGCCGCGCTCGAAGTCGGTGTGGATGGCGCCGGCGGCCTCGGGGGCGCGGGCGCCCACCCGGACGGTCCAGGCGCGGATCTCCTTGGGACCAGCGGTGAAGTACGTCTGTAGCCCGAGCAGGCGGTAGGCCTCGCGGGCCAGCGCGGCGAGGCCGGGCTCCTTGATGCCGAGGTCGGCAAGGAAGCCGGCGCGATCCTCGGGCGGAAGCTCCTGGATCTCGGCCTCGATCTTGGCGCAGAGCACCACCACCGAGGCACCCTCGCGCGCGGCGCGCGCCCGGACGGACCGGACGTAGGCATTGTCGCCACCAAGCCCGGCCTCGTCGACGTTGCAGACGTAGAGGACCGGCTTCGCCGTGATGAGCTGGTTCTCCTTGACGATAGGAAGCTCCTCCTCCGTCCACTGGCCGGCGCGCGCGGGCTTGCCGCCGTCGAGCAGCGCCTTGAGCCTCTCCGCCACCGCGAGCTGGGCGAGCTGCTCCTTGTCGCCGCCCTTCGACCCCTTGCGGAAGCGGTCCACCCGCTTGTCCACGCTCTCGAGGTCGGCGAGGATCAGCTCGGTGTCGATGGTCTCGATGTCGCGGTCGGGGTCGGGGGTGCCATCGACGTGCACCACGTCGGGGTCGTCGAAGCAGCGCACCACGTGGAGCACGGCGTCGACCGACCGGATGTGGCCGAGGAACTTGTTGCCGAGGCCTGCGCCGGTGGCCGCGCCGCGCACCAGCCCGGCGATGTCGACGATCTCCACGGCGGCGGGGAGGATCTGCTTGCTCGCGATCACCCCGTTGATCTGGTCGAGCCGCGCGTCGGGCACGGGCACCACGCCCACGTTGGGCTCGATCGTGCAGAAGGGGAAGTTCGCGGCGGCCGCGCCGGCGGCGGTGAGCGCGTTGAACAGGGTGCTTTTCCCGACGTTGGGGAGACCGACGATGCCAGCTTGAAGCGCCAAGGGAACCTCGCGAGGCCGCGCGGCTAACTCACTGTGGCCCCATCGCGCGGAGGGCCTCGATCCGGCGGCGGCGAGGATGCGACCCAGGCCAGCTCACCGGCGAGGCCGTCGAACTCCCAGAAGCCGATCGCCCGGCCGCGAGCCATCGAGGCGCTGCCGCGCCCACCAGCAGGCCCGAACTCGCGTGGTCGCGTCCATCGTCGCGCTAGCGCCGCTGCGCCTCGATGTCCAGAATCACCTGGCAGGGATCGCCGTCGAACACCGGGCAGAGTCCCTCGCTGCCGCGAGGGCCGGAAATAGCGATGCGTGCTTGACCGTCGACCGTGTTCTCGTCGCGAGGCAGGAGGTCGACGTCCGCGGTCATGGTCACGGCGCAGTCGCCGTACTTCTGCTCGTCGAGCAGCACATCCTCCATCACCGAGCCGCGCACGTAGAACCAGCCCTCGCCGCCGTCTTCCACCTTCACCGGCATGCCCACGAAGGGCTCGCGCAGGTCGATGCTGTACTCGGCGGGCAGCTCCTCGTAGCTCGGGATGTAGATGGGGTACTCGAACTTGTGGGGGGTATCGACGCCCTCGGGCATGAAGAGCGCCTCCAGGGCCCCGCCCAGGCACTCGTCCATGGCGACGAGCGTGTAGAAATCGAAGTCGCCGCCTGCCCAGGTGGCGGCCATCTCGTTGTCGGTCGTGCAGGCGAGCAGCAGGAGGAAGGTCATCGCGCGCCCCCGATCATAGCCCGGAGCCCAGCCCTGTCGATCTTGGCGTTGTGCCGCCGGTCCACCGGCACGCGGTCCACGCGCACGATCCGATCGATGCCGGTGGCGCGGCGCAGCCCGGCGGCGGCCTCGTCGCCCTCGTAGGCGAGCACCGGCCCGCCCGCGTCGACGAGTGCCGCCCGCCGCACGCCGGGCACCCGCTCGGCCAGGATCTCCAGCGGAAAGGGGTGGAGCTCCCCGACCATGTCGGCCACTCGGCCCACCAGCCAGAGGCGCCCCTGCGCGTCGAGCCGGCCGGTGTCGCCGGTGCGGTGCCAGGTCGTGCTGCCCTCGTCGATCTTGTTGTCGGCGTCGGCCTCGGGGTCCTCCCAGTAACGCCGGTTCACGTGAGATCCGCTCACGATGATCTCGCCCACGCCTGCCGGCTCCAGCGTGCCGGGGCGAACCACGCGCACCGCGATCTCGGGAACGGGCGTGCCCACCAGCGCCCCGAGCCCCTCCCGCTCGCCCTCCTCCATGGCGTCGAGCGACGACCGCACGTCGAGCGCGGCGATGGGCTCGGCCTCGGTCGACCCGTACACCACCTCGACGCGCGCCCCGGGAAAGGCAATGCACAGGTCGCGACCAAGTTGCGCTGACACGCGCGCGCCACCCGTGAAACAACCTCGTAAGTATGGATATGAGTCACCGTATTTCAGCAGCGCCCGAGCGAGCGGCGCGAGGAAGGCCGGCGAGGCGGTGACGTGCGACACGCGCTGGCCGCGCACCTGCGGGAGCACGCGAGCGGGATCGACCGACGCCGGCTTGCGCAGATTGCTGTCGGGAAACACCACCGTGGCCCCGCTGGCGAGCGATGAGAGGGCAAACACCGGGAGCGTGGCGAGGTCGACGTCGCCGGGACCAAGCCGGAGGTGGCGAGACAACACCCGGTGCTGTTCCACCAGGAAGGCGTGGGAGCGCGCCACCGCCTTGGGACGGCCGGTCGAGCCGGTGGTGAAGGTGATGAGCGCGGGCGTCTCCGCGTCGAAGCCCTGGGGCAGCGGGCCACCCTCGGCCCGGGCGTAGGGCGTGCCGCCGAGGCCGCCGAGGTAGGCGTGGCCACCGCGCAGCTCGGGGAACAAGAGGCGGAGCGCCTGGGCCCACCAGGGGCCGACGACGCCGCGCACGCCGATGCGCCGGAGCGTCTCGCGCACGCGGCGGTAGCCCGCCGAGGGGTCCACGAGCACGCCGGTGGCGCCGGCCGCGAAGAGGCCCACCACCACGTTGTATAGGTCGATGCCCACCGGCTGCATCAACAGCACGCGCCCGCCCGCGCCGAGCTGCCGGTGGAAGTAGCCGCCGAGTCGACCGGCCTCGTGGTGCAGGTCGGTGAAGGTGCTCGAGCGACCGCTCGGCTCGATGATCGCCGGGCGATCGCTGGGCTGCAGGAGGTCGTAGAGCCCCATGAATCAGAGACGCTTCCGGTAGAGCGCGTAGCGCCGCACCACCCGGCCGCCCTCGCCGGCGAAGGCGTTGGACACGGCGTCCTCGTGCATGAGGTGGTGGATGGCGCCGTCGAGCCCGGCGTCGCGGGCCTGCCGATGCATGGCCGCGATCATGGACCAGGAGATGCCCCTGCCGTGGGCGCTCGCGTGGAGCGCGATTGTCTTGGCGATGACCACGCTCCCCGCCACCAGCGTGAAGAAGTAGCCCTGCGTCACGCCGTGGGGATCGTCGACCACCCACACCCACCGTGGGTCGACCCGCCCACGGAAGGCGGCGTACTGCGCGTGGAAGGCGGTGTAGGGGATGGGCGCGTAGCGCCAGGCCGCAGCGAAGGCCGAGAGCGTCACCCGGTACATCGCGGCCAGCTCCTCGTCGAAACGAGCGGGGTCGAAGTTCCGCAGCGTCCATCCGTCCGGCAAGCCACGGTCGCGACAGACCCGCTCGGAGTTGGGCGCGAAGACCGATATGAAACGTGCGTCTTCCCGGTAGCCCGCCCGTCGCCAGTGCTCGGGGCGCGCCGACGGTTCGAGCGGCAGCGGGGCGCCGTGAGGGATGACACATCGATACGCGAAGAACGTATTGCCATCGAGAGGTCCCACCGCCTCGCGGCAACCGAGCGCACGGAGTCGCGACTCTGCCTCGGCGAGCAAGGCCGGCCCGCCGGTGAAGTCGCCGATCGTGCCGTGGTGAAACACCAGGGCGCGGCCGGAGGGATCACTCAGCGGGGTCACCTCCATGAACGAGCGGTAGAGGGCCAGTTTCTGGGGGTCGCCCCCTGCGGCGATCCAGGCATCCATCAGAACGACCTCGCTTGTGCCGCGCCCCAGGCCACGAGACCTGCCACCAGTGCGGCCACGAGGCGCCGCCCGGCGCGCGGGAAGTGTCGCAGGGGAAGCCAGGCGAGCGCGCCCACGCCGGCCGCGCCGATCACCGTGGGCCAGGTTCGCAGCGGCGAGGCGTCGAACGGGGGCCACAGCATGGCGGGCACCAGGGGCAGCAGCCCTCCGATGGTGGCCCGGTGCGGCACCGGGAGCGACCCGAGCCCGCCCCGCAGCCCTGGCTCCCCCGGTTCCACCCGCAGCCGTGCCAGGGCGATGGCGCCGCTGGCGGAGAGGGCCGCGAGGTAGGGCACCGCCTGGGCGTCGCGCGGGCCGGCGAGCTGGAGCGCCGCGAGCACCGCCACCGAGCCGAGGGCCAGCGGGGCCACGTGCTCGAGATCCACGTCGCGCTCGCGCGGGTGAAACACCGCGATGGCGAGACCCAGGGCGGCGATGGGCAAGAACCAGCCGAGGCCGCCGAGGGCGTAGGCCACGGTGCCGAACACGAAGGCGGCCACCGCCGCTGCTGGTTGCAGCCGGGCGGCGTTCCAGCCCACCATCACCGCGAGGAAGGCCACCAGCATGCCTTCCACCCAGCTCGACATCTCGGCGAGCCCAAGCCGCAGCGTGCGGTCGATCACCAGCCACCCCGCCCAGGGGATGAGCACGTTGTCGGTCCCGCGCACGCTGATCGCCTCCACGCAGGTGGTGAGCACGCCGCCGATGAGCGCGATGAGCAAGACGCCGGGCCAGCCGCCCCGGCCGTCGAGCGCGAGACCGGCCAGGAAGATGGCGAAGGCGATGGCGAAGAAGGTGAGGCTGCCCTCCAGCGACCGGGCGCCGTCCATCACCTTGAAGCGCACGGTGCCCATGCGCTTGCCCACGAAGGCGGCGCCGGCGTCGGCGGCGGCCATCACCGCCATCGGCACGCAGAAGGCCAGCGGCTCGCCCCCGGAGAGCCACCAGGTGCCCATCACCGCCGCTGGGTAGAGCTCGGCGCCCGAGGTGCGCCGCTCCACGCCGTGTACCGAGCCGAGCACGCCCGTCACCCGGCCGAGCAGCAGGATGCCGAGGAAGGAGAGTGACAGCACCGCGACGCTCCACGCGGAGCTGACGATCCACGGGAACAAGAACACCACCACGCCGCCGCCCACGTGGGCGAACTTCCGCGTGGCCTCCGCCTCCACGTCTAGCCCGCGGCGCAGCATCTCGCCGATCGCGAACATGCAGATGATCGCGATGCTGATTCCAGCCATGGCCCAGGCGTCCCGCAGTAGGGCCTCGGTGATCGCAGCCATGCGAGGCTGCACCTAACGCCCCCGGGTGGCGGGTAGGCCGACCGCCGGGGTATTGCCGCCGTGAATGCTTCCCTGGTTGCTCATCGCCTGCTCCGACGATCCCGCGGCCGAGGGTGAGACGGCGCCCGAGCTGGCGCCCATCGAGGTGCCGGCGATGACCGTGGCCGAGCCCGCGCGCGGCGCGTTCACCGGCGAGGGCGACAACGTGGCGGTGTCGGGGAAGGTCACGCTGGGCTCGGCGCCGCTCACGTCGATGGCGGTCAACGGGCAGAAGCTCGACATCAGCGCCCGCGGCGGCAGCTTCGACGGCAAGGTGCCGGTGGCGCCCGGGGTGAACATCCTCGGTTTCCGGGTCGACGCGAGCGACACCGGTCGCGCCGTGGACGGTCGCGCGGTGATGGCCGGCGAGGTGTGGGACCCCGCCGATCCGCTCGCCGACACGGTGAAGATCCAGCTCGGCCCCGAGGGGCTCGACGACGACAAGGCCGACATCGACGACCTCGCCGCGATCGCCGAGGCGGTGATGGCCGACCCCACGCTCTTGCGGAGCTTCGTCGGCTATGAAATGCCCACGGACTACTACACCATCACGCTCACCGACGCCGACATGGGGCGTGCCAGCGTCGACATCGAGAGTGGCAACGGCGAGCTGTACATCGACGTGACGGTCAGCGACCTGTGGGTGGCCTTCGACATCGCCGGCGTGGACTGGTACGACTGGCTCAGCACCACCGGCGAGGCCGGCGCCGACACCGCCACCCTGTCGATCGTGCTCGAGCTCTCGGCAGATGGCGGCGAGGTGAGGGCCACGCCCACGTCGACGAGCGTGCGCCTGTCCGGCTTCTGGGTGACCGTGGACTGGTTCCCGGACTCGATGGAAGACGACCTCGCCGACTGGACGCAGGCCACCCTCGAGGAAACGGTGGCCGACACCGTCACCGAGTCGATCGAGACGCTGGTCGCTGACTACCTATCTGCCTTTGCCGCTGATTTCTCGTTCAGCGGTTTCGACATGCACGTGGCGCTCTCGTCGTTGCGCTGCGCGGAGGACGGGCTGCGCCTCACGCTCGACGCGTGGGTGGACTTCAGGACGAAGATCGACCTACCTCGCGGCGCCGGCTCGCTCCGCACCGACGGCGACGGCCCCGGCTTCCCGCTCACCACCACCGAGCCCTTCGCGGCCGCGGCCGACGACGACCTGCTCCACCAGCTCCTGTTTGCCTTCTGGGCGAGTGGATCCACCAGCGGCATCGAGTTCGACGGGCTCACCCTCCAGGTCCTCGCCGGCGACATCCCGCCGCCGCTCGGCCCGGTGTCGGCGGCCTCGGTGGAGGTCAACCTCCCGGTGACGCTGGGCAAGCCCACCTACGACGACATGGACATCGACCTGTCGATCGGCGAGATGCGCCTGAAAATCACCCGCGAAGACGGCGAGAAGATCGACGCCAGCGTGAACCTGCGCACCGGCGCCACCGTGGCCATCGACGACGACGGCGAGGTGGGCATCACGCTCGACGAGCGACCGGCCTACATGACGCTGGAGGTTGGCATGGAGGCCTCGCCGAGGGGGCTCGACCCGGGCGACATGGCGGCGCTGGTGCGCTTGTCCGTCCCGCCCCTGCTCGGGACGGTGGCCAGCTTCATGCCGGATATTCCCGTCCCGGACATCCCCCTCGACAGCTTTGCCGACAGCCTGAGCGGGCAGAGCCTCGGCATCGCCGACCCGGCGGTGCGGGTCGATGATGGGTGGCTGGTGATCGAGGGGGCGCTGGAGGAGCGGTAGCTACTCCAGGTTGACGACGATCTCGTCGAACACCCGCGGCGACAGCTCGCTGTGGTCGTTGTTCATCAGCTCCACGCGCAGGGTGTGCTCGCCGCTGGCGAGACCAGACACCGCGAACTGCCCGTCGGTGGAGAACACGTAGTAGGCGTCGTCCACGTACAGGTGCATGTGGCCCTCGTCGGTGACGTTGGCGCCACCAACGTCGGTGCTGATCGAGAAGTTCTCGGCGCTCGCCATCACGTAGAAGCCGTCGCTCATCACGTCGCCGGCCACCGGGCTGTCGATGCTCACGTCGGGCCGGTCGGCGGTGATGGTGACCCCCACGCTGTCGCGAGCGGCGAGCTCGGTGTGGTCGTTGGCGGCCAGCACCAGCTGGAACTCGTGGTAGCCCGGGATCACGTGCATGAACCAGGGGGTTGTCGTCGCCACGGCGTCGTAGTAGGCGCCGTCCATGTACACGTGGTAGTGCCCCACGCCGTCGACAGGCGTGCCGCCCATGCTGTCGCCGTCGAGGGTGTAGTTGGTGAGCAGCACTTCCAGGGGCAGCGTGGCCGAGTCCCACTCGCCGGAGAAGCTCGACACCACCTCGATGTCGGCTGCGTCGTCGGGCACCATGATGGTGGTCTCCGCCGACACGCCGTCGACCGGCAGCTGGCTGTGGTCGTTGTTTACCAGCACCACGCCGATGGTGTGCTTGCCGGGTGACAGGTGCAGGAACCAGTCGTCGGTGGAGCTGGTGGAGTAGTCGTAGTAGGCGCCGTCGAGCATCAGGTGCACGTGGCCCTCGCCCACGGTCACCGCGCCCTCGAGGTTGTCGACCACCGAGAAGTCGCCCACCGTGTAGAAGACCTGCACGGCGGCGCTGTCGGTTTCCCAGCCCTCGGTGGGCGAGGTGAGGCTCACCGAGGGGCTGAGCACGGTCACGTCGACCGAGGCGCTGGCGCCCAGTTCGTCGTGGCTGTTGTCGGCGAGACGGAACTCCACAGTGTGCGTGCCGGCCCCGAGCTGGCTGCTGTCGAGGGTGACGGTGGTGTCGGTGGTGGCGAGCACGTACTCGCCGTCGACATGCACGTGAACGTGGCCGTGGCCCTCCTCGTCGGCGGCGCCGATGGCGTCGGGATCGAGCACGAGTCCCTCCACCTCGTAGGTGAAGGTGACGCCGGGGTAGCTGCTACTGCCGGGAGCCGGGCTGGTGACGGTCACCGAGTAGTCGGCGGTGGCGGTGTCGCCGCCCGTGTCGGTGTCGCCGCCCGTGTCGGTGTCGGTGTCCGAGTCGGTGTCGGTGTCGGAGTCGGTGTCGGTGTCGGCGGTGTCCTTGGGTTCCTCGGCGGGGCAGCCGATCAGGACGAGGGCGGGAAGGAGGGCGAGGGTCGAGCGATTCATGGGGTCCTGGCTCCGTGCGGTGGGGGTGCGCCGCGCCGTGTAATCCGGATCGCCAGCGTGCCGCGTCGATCAAAAAAACGTGTCGCCAATCACCTTCGAACCGGTCGGCCGTGTTACTCGTACCGCGAGAGATGACCCACCCCGGGTCGTCCAGGGAGACCTCGCATGGCCTTGATGATCTTGCTGCTCGGGTGTCCTGAGGAGGAGAAGGACACCGGCGACGGCGACACCGACACCGACTCGGATACCGACACCGACACCGACACGGACACGGACACGGACACCGACACCGACACCGACACCGACACCGACACCGACACCGGCGGCGACACGGGTGAAACGGGTGAAACGGGTGAAACGGGTGAAACGGGTGAAACGGGTGAAACGGGTGAGCCGACTCCCGTGTTCGCGGTGTTCACCGACGACGCCGACCTCGTGGAGGCGATCGACGTGGTGGCCACCGAGGACGGTGCCTACGTGGCAGGCTTCAACCTCGCCGGTGAGGCCGGGGTCTGGTGGTTCGACGCCGCCGGGGGCGCGGCCACCGAGGTGTACGCGGGCGACCCGCTGGTGATGCCCACCGGCCTTGCCATCTCGGGCGACCAGTCCACCCTGTACGTGTCGGATCTGGGCGTGGTGTCGAGCTCGGGCACGATGAACGGCGCGGTGTATAGCCTCGCCTCGGGTGGCGGCGCGCTCACCGAGCTCGGCGCCGACGACAGCATCGACCTCCCCGGCGACGTGGCCGAGCAACACGGCGGCAGTGGCCTGTACGTGTCGGGCTTCGACAGCGCCGGCAACGCCGCGATCTTCTCGCTCTCGGGCGGCACGGCCACGGCGGTGACGTCCGGCGGCTCGCTGGTGGATCCCACGGCGATCGCGGCGTCGCCCGATGGCAACTGGCTCTTCGTGATCGACTCCCTCGCGGCCGACGGTCGCGCGGCGGTGATCCGCTTCGAGTTGCCCGGCTTCGCTTCCACGGTGGTGGCCAGCGGCTTCCAGGTTGCCTTCCCCGGGGGCGTTGCCACCGATGGCGCCGCCGCCTGGTACACCACCATCGGCGATCCCGGCCTCGTGGAAATGAGCGTCGACGGGAGCGCGATGAGCGTCACCGACACGCTCGGCTTGATGGAGCTCCCCGGCGGCATCGGCCTCGCTACCGACCGCGTCTACGTCACCGAGATCGCCTCCGATCAGGGTGCCGATCTCTACCTTCTCTCCTACTAAACATCCCGGATCCACGAGGAAACACCCATGACTAGCCTTCTCGTCGCGACCATCCTGTCGCCCGCCTTCGCCTCCAGCCACCGCGAGGCCCCGGGGATCTCGCTCGACCCCTCGGCCGACATCACCGACTTCTACATGTTCAACGACCCGAACGACAGCTCGAAGGTCGTGTTCATCATGAACGTGATCCCGATGGAGCTGCCCGGCGGGGGCCCCAACTTCTATCGTTTCGACGACAACGTGATGTACGCCATCAACATCGACAACGAGGGCGACGGAGAGGAAGACATCGTCTTCCAGTTCCAGTTCGCCACGACCTTCAGCGAGCTCGACGCGTTCGGCCTGCCGACCTTCCTCTACAACATCGGCGACGTGGCCACGCGCAGCAACCTCTACCAGCAGACCACCTACTCGGTCACCCGGGTTGACGACGGCGTGGCCACCACGCTCGCCACCGGCCTCGAGGTGGCGCCGATCAACGTCGGCACGCAGAGCGGCGCGGGCGGCTACAACCCCGAGGGCACGAGCCCCGGCGCGATCACCAGCGCCTACGTGGAAACCAGCGGCAGCTACAGCTTCTTCGCCGGCCCGCGGCAAGAGGGCTTCTACGTCGACCTGGAGCGCACCTTCGACCTGCTCAACGTGGCCGGCATCGACGAGGGCGCCAACACCAACACGCTGCTCGGCTACAACGTGCACAGCATCGCGATCAGCGTGCCGAAGACGATGGTCACCAAAGACGGTGCCGCCCCCACGGCGGCGGCCGAGAACCACGTGATCTCCGCGTGGTCCACCACCTCGCGCCGCGCCATCTCGGTGCGCCGCGCCAACGGGGTGGACAGCGCCGCGCGGGGCGAGTGGGTGCAGGTGGCGCGCCTCGGCAACCCGCTGGTGAACGAGGCGGTGATTCCCACCACGATGAAAGACCTGTTCAACGCCAGTCATCCGCGCGACGACATCCAGTTCCTGTCGTACGTCCAGGACCCCACCCTGGCCTACTACATGAACCTGCTGCTCGGCACCACCGACCCCTCGGTGCTCATCACCGACGCGGAGAGCACCTACGGCCTCGGCCTTACCGGACGCGAGGACCTCATCGCGACCTTCCTCACCGGCAACGCCGCGCTCGGCCACCAGGCCTCCGGCTGGTCGCTCGGCGGCGCCATCCCCGGCGAGTCCGGCAAGACCTTTGCCGCCTACGAGGGGCTCCGCATCAACCTCGAGGGCACCGGCTTCGGCCAGTGGCCGGACGGTCGCGGCGTGAAGGACGACGTGGTGGACGTGGCCCTGTCCGGCGTGGCCGGCTACCTCATCTACCTCGACGCCGGCTACTACATTCAGGACGGCGTCGACAGCACCGGCCTGTCCTACCTCGACAGCTTCCCCTACCTGGGCGACCCCTGGGCGGGCGACGACCACCCGGCCGGGTATCACGACCTCTAGGCGAGAATAGTCCGCTCCGCGAGCCAGTAAAGGCCCGCGAGCGCCACGGCGGCGCTGAGCCCCCGCATCACGCGGGGCCAGGCCGCCAGCTTGCCGAGGCGGAGCAATACCGGCAGCGCCAGCGTCACGATCGCGGCCTGCCCCAGCTCCACGCCGCCGTTGAAACACACGAGCGCGACCACGAGGTTGTCGCGGGGCAGTCCCAGCTCCGCGAGCAGGCCGGCGAAGCCGAAGCCGTGAACGAGGCCGAGCCCGAAGGTGACGGCCACGCGTTGCCTCACGCCGGGGTCGAAGTAGTTCTCGATCCCCACGTAGGCGATCGACGCGGCGATGAGCGGCTCGACGATGCCCGGCGACAGGGTGAACACCCCGGTGGCGGCCAGCGACAGGGTGATGCTGTGGGCCACGGTGAATCCGGTGACGATCACCAGCATCTGCCGCAGCGAGCGCGCCGCGAGCAACAGGCCCGCGACGAAGGCGAGGTGGTCGTAGCCGGTGACGATGTGCTCCACGCCGAGCTTCACGAACTCGATCGCCACCTCGCCGGTGGAGGGCGCCGCGGCGAAGGTGGCCGAGGGGGCGTCGGCCGACAACATCGCCACCGGCTGGCCGCCCACCTCGAGGTACTGCCGGTGCCCGGGCGCCAGTGTATCAAAATAGCCAGCGGTGAAGGTGAGTGTATCAGCATCGGCGTCACAGCTGTATCGCGCGAGGATCTCCACGCCGTCGGCCTCCACCTCGCGCACCATGGGCCCGCCGAAGTGGCATGGGGAGCCACCCGCGGCGAGTGATACACGGTCGAGGGTGGCCTCCTGTATCAGTAGCCGCCCAGCGTTCACGTCTTCCACTGGTGCAAGCTGGCCGATCTCGGGCTTCGCAAACACTAGTGATACACGTGATGCATCAATCCGGGCGGCGGACAGGCCGGGCTGGTGGGCGAGGGCCGGGGCGACAAGTAGCAGCATCGGGGACTACTCCGCGAGCATCGCGCGTAGCGCGTCGCGCTCGGAACTGGTGAGCCCGGCCCCCATCCAGAGGGCCCGCTCGGCGAGGGGGCGGTCGCGGAGGATGAGCGCCGCGTGGTGCAACAGGCGGGGCTCCGGGTTCCCCGTCGCGAGCACGGCGCGGGCCTCGGCGGTGGCGTCTTGCCCGGCGTGGAACAGCGCCCAGGCTCGCATTGCGCGGGTGAGGGGGTCGTGGCGGGCTTTTAGCTCCTCGTCGAGCACCGCCAGCGAGCCGGCGGGGCTCGATGGCGCGGTGGCGTCGGCCCAGCCCCGGGGGTCGGCCCAGCGGGGCAACTCGATCCCGAGCTGGCGGGCGGCCTCGAGGTTGCGGGGGAGCCCTTGGAGGTCGGCGGCTCCCCCCTCGGGGTCGTGGGCGGGACCATCCTCGTGGAGCCGGGCGCGGCCTCGATTCAGCAACGCCGGCGCGTAGCCGGGCAACAACTGCAAGGCCGCGTCGAGTTCCGGGGCCGGCTCGCGGTTGAGCACCTTGAGCCAGCCGAGCCAGGACAGCGCCCAGGCGTAGGGCTCGGCGTCAGCGTTGCTGCCGCGCTCTACGGCCCAGCTGGCCGCCTCGCGGGCGCCCTGCATGTCGCCCTCGATCCAGCGCAGTTGGCTGATCCGGTCGTACACCACGAGCCCGGGGTGATGGTCGGCGGCCTCCTGGTAGGCCATCGCGGCGCCGTCGACCTCGCCTTGCTCGATGAGCGCGTCGCCCACCACGATCCAGCTGGACCAGTCCCCGCTCTCGCGGGCCAGGGGCTCGGCCAGCGCCGCGGCCTCGGCGAAACGATGCTGCTGCACCAGCACGTGGGCCTGCAGGCGGCGCGCGGGCACGCTGTTGGGCTCGCGCGACAGGGCGCAACGCGCGCCGGCGTCGGCGAGCACGTAGGCGCCCTCGTCGCCCTTGATCCGCCCCTGGGCCGCGGCGGCCTGCGCGAAGGCGAGCGGGTCGCTGCCGCCGGCGGCGGTCACCACCTCGCAGGGGCCGGGGATCGCGGCGGGTGGCGGCTCCGCGCAGCCGAGCAACCAGAGCATCACGGCGCGCTCATCTCGTCCCACCACGTCGCGAAGGCGGGGGTGTCGACCAGCGCCCGGGCCCGCTGGCGGAGGAGGTCGCGCACCAGCCCGAGCGCGTGGTCTTCGGTGCCCTCGAGCAACTCCCGTGGCGTCCGGTTCCCGGCCAGCTCCACCGTGGCACGGATAATGCTCGCGGCCTCGGCTTCCATGTTTTCACGGCCGACATAGCTACGGATCGCGGCGGCGCTGGTGGCCACCAGCGCGTCGGGATCGAGCTTTTCCAGCTCCCCGGCGAAGGTCTGCGCGTCGGTGTCGAGCACCACGTCGAGCATGTGGGCGCGCAGGGCGCCGTACTCGGCCTCGTGGGAGCGGTCGCAGATGCGGCTGGCCATCTTGTCGACCAGCTTGTGCACCGCGGCGTCCATGAATTCCCGGGCCCTGGACTCCACCTGTCGCTCCACTTCCTCGCCCACGGCGCCGAGCATCCCACCCCCGAGCTTGCCGAGCGCCCCGAGAGGAGACTTGCCGCCGAAGGGCGTTCCCCCCGCGAGCGGTACCGGCGGACGGAGCTTGCGGGCGAAGGCCACGAGCAGGTCCTGGAACAAGTGACGCAAGAGGCCGCGCACCGCGTCGTGGTCGAGCAGGCGGCCCACCAGCGCGCGATCGGGCACGTAGGGGCGGGCGAGCACGTCGCGCAGCGGCTTGCGGAGCTCCGGGGGAAGGGGGAGCTTGCCGGGCGACACGCGCCGCCGGGCGTCGTGTACCCGCTCGCGGATGGTGGACTCCACCCGGGAATCGGCCGCCGCGCTGCGGGCCGCCGCGACCAGCTGGCGCGCCATCCAGGCCGGGTCGACGAGCTCGTGGACCGGGCGATCCAGCAGGTCGTCGATCAGCAAGTCGACGAACCGGTCGGATCCGCCTTGCCTCAGGCGCGCGAGGGTGGCCTCGGTCATGTCGCCTGCGTATTCACGGGTCGATGGCGGCGCCGCGGGCTACAGCGCATCGGCCACCGCCTCGGTGGGCTGGCCCACGCACGCCACCCAGAGCTGGTGGACGGCGCGGGTGGCGGCCACGTGCAGCAGGCGACGGGGGTGCGGCCGGTCGGGCCAGCGGCCCTTGCTCGCGTCGAGCACCACCACGTAGTCGAACTCTAGTCCCTTCACCTGCGCCACGTCCACCACGTCGATGCCGGGAGCAAAGGCAAAGGTCTGGTCGGTCACCAGCCGGATGCTGGGCACCTCCATCCGGTCGAGGCCATCGAAATACAGCCTCGCGGTGGCCTCGTCGAGGGCGATGAGCGCGACCGAGGCCAGCGGCTCGTCGCGTACCAGCTGCCGGAGCGCCTGGCCGATCGCATCGACACACTCGCCGTGGTCGCCGAAACGAAGCACCTCAACCGGGGGACCGTTTCGCGTCGTGGCCGGCGGCGCCTCGTCCTCCGCGCCGGCGCCGAGCACCGCCCGGGCGAAGGTCGCGATCTGGGCCGTCGAACGGTAGGAAATCTTCAGGGTCGACAGCTCGGTGCTGTCGATGCCGATGCCGGCGAGGAGATCCTGCCAGCGCAGCGAGCCGCCGTTCTCCATGATGTGTTGCTGCGTGTCGCCCGACAGCGTGAGGCAGCGGTTCTTGTCACACGCGCCGATGAGCACCCCGATCTCCATCGGGGAGAAGTCCTGTACCTCGTCCACCGCCACGTGGCTGTACCGGACCTGTCCCCCGTCCTTGGCCTTGAGCGGCCCCACGCGGAGCTGCCAGGCCCGCAGCAGGATGGCGTCGTCCTCCTCGTCGAGCCAGGGCTGGGCCTGCCGGTCGCCCTCGGCCCTCGCGGCGAGCTGGCCCTGCTGCTGCCGCGCCCAGGCCACCGCAATCTGCACGTCCTCGGGATTCACCCCGGGCAGGCGCGACAGGACGGCGGTGTCGGACACCAGCTGTTTCCAATCTTCCACCGCGCCGCTGCCGCTGTTCGGCGCGTTGCGCCGGGCGACGAGGCGCTCGAGCTCGCGCGGTAGTCCGGGGTGCAGCTTGATGCGCGACACGGCGCTGGGGGTGTTGGCGTTCTCGGGTCCGGGCAGCTGGGGGAAGTGACGCTTCACCAGCAGTCGCGACCAGTCGTTCCAGGTGACCACGCCGACGCCCTTCACCCCGAGCGAGGGCAGCACCTTCGACACGTAGTCGCGGAGCGCCTTGCCCCACACCACCACCAGCATCTTGTGGGGGGCAAACCGATTGTTGTTCTGGTAGGCGAGCCAGGCGATGCGGTGCAGCGCCACCGTGGTCTTGCCGCTGCCGGCGCCGCCGCGGATGATGACCGGCCCGCTGTCGGCGCGGCTGATGAGCTGGAACTGCGAGGGATCGATGAGCGCGGCGATGTCGGGCAGGTGCTTGTCGGCCCGCAGCGCCTGCCCGGTGCTGAACTTGCCGGTGTGCTGGCCGGGCTTGCTCTCGGGCCGGGGCGCGAGCTTGGGCACGGACACCGTCACCTCGTGCCAGCCCTCGCCCTCGCGCAGGTAGCAGCCCTGGGGGGCGCTCACCCGCTCGAGCTCGGCGTCCTTGATGCCCACCGTCCGCCGGGCGAGGAGCTTGCCCTCCACCACGCGCGGCCCAATGTCCTCCTCGTACTCCTCCCCCTCCTGGTAGCGGTAGTACACCCGGCTGATGGGGGCGTGGCGCCAGTCGATGATGCGCAGCCCGTCGTCGAGGCAGGTGGCCTTGCCGAGCATGACGTCGAAGCTGCGGCCCTCCGAGTGGACGCGCATGTGGGCGAAGTAGGGGCTCTGCGGGTCGGGCCGCTCGGCCGGACGGCCCTTGCGGAGCTGCTCCAGGAGGCGCACGAGGTGGTCATATTGCTGCTCGTAGGCGCTCTTGTCGTCGCTCTTGCCGTGGCGGATCTCCTCCTGGATGTGCAGCAGCTCGGCCACGATCTCCGCCTCGGAGGCGTAGGTGCGCCCAGCGTTCCGGCCGAGCCGATCACGAACATCGGCGAGCAAATCCAACTCTTCGGCCACGATCGGGGGTAGGCTTGGCATAACCCAGAGTGCTAACGTGTCGGAGGTGATCGCGAGCGCCGGGGTGATCGGCGACATCCCGGACTGCGAGCGATTCGAGGAGGTCTCCACCGGGGACCGGGTCCGGGCCACGCTGGGGGCGCCGTCGCTCTACGCGGCGGCGCTGCGCGGCGATCCGCTTCGGGCCTGAGACGAGCGCTGGCTCTGCAACTCGGGACGTAGCCGTCACACGGCGGCCTCGCGGGCGCCTTCCCACGACACTGCGCGCGGCGCCGTCACCTCCGCTCGGCCCAGCCACTGCGCCCTCGACCGCTGCGTGACCGTGCGCGAGATAGCGCGGCTGCACGGCTACCCCACTGGTTCCGTTTTCACGTGACCACCTGGCACGGTGCGGTTCGCCGTCGTGACCGCGGACGCGATGCCTCCTGCGAGAGCGTGATGGTTAGCGCGAGCGGTGTGCTGTTCCCCGACGGGGCTGCGAGAAGCGGCAGCCCCGCGTGTCCCGGCGCCCGGACGGGAGCGTGCGCTGGGAAGACGGGCCGAGCCGCTGCCTGCTGCCCCACGACGGACGGTGCGGATGGCGTGGAGGTGATACCTGCCGCACGGAGGCGCCCATGCCCGGACCTGTTTTTCGTGGAAACGCCGCCGATCCTGTCGCGGTCTGGAAGGATGGCAAGCTGCTCGACAAGGATGGGGTTGGAACGCTGTTGGCGAAGCGCGGCGCGGAGTGGTGCGTCGGCGAGGCGTCCACCCCGACGTGGCGCCAGAACGGGAACCTGTTCCACAAGGCTGCGGCCTCTGAGCCCTTCTGCCGGCTCGTGCGGGGCGAAGTCCTCAAGGGAAACGGCTACGAGGCGCTCTACCGCGTCCAGGGGGAGAAACTCCTGCGCGGAAAGGGCGCGGAGGTCTTCCTGCGGGGCCCGGGGCTGACCGCGGAGGAGCTGCTGCTCGCGGCGCTGGCGCTCGAGGGAGGCTGACGCGCCGTCACTGGAACGAGGCGAAGGCCAGGCCGAGCCCGCCGAGCGCCCCCGCGTCCAGCGCGAGCAGGATCGTCGCGACGTGTCCGCGCTGGGGAAAGGACAGGGCCACCGCCAGGGCACCCAATCCGATCGAAAGCATCAGTGCAGCACCGAACCATCGGCCCCCGCCCATTTCGCGGCGACGCGACGTGTCAGAACGCGCCTACTTTCGCCCCTCGAGCACCGTCCCCTTGTCGTGATCGGCGACCTTCTCCTTCCCTCCCGAGATGTCGAGAATGGCCTCGACGAGGCCGTAGGCCTGCTCAGCCGCGCCGACCGGCTCCTTCTCCTCGGCGAGGGAGCTCGCCGGCTCGCCGGTCGTCGCCTTTGTCCCGCCGGTCGTCGCCTTTGTCCCGCCGGTCGGGGCCGGCGCCGGGACCGGCGAGTCGAGCGGCGCAGGCGAGGACGTGCCCCCCGCCTTCGGTGGACCATGCGCGTCGAGCTTCGTGTCGAGTTTCTGCACCGAGCCGGGGTGGCGGCGCTCCAGTTCGGCCATCATCCGCGCCATCTCGTCGGCGAGCGCCTGCTGACGCGCGGTGAAGTCCTTCGGGTACGGCGCCGACTTGGTCGTGGCGCCGGTCTCCACGAACAGCTTGTTGTACTCGGCGTCGAACTTGTCGAAGCCCAGCTGCCTCATGATGTCGTCGGGCAGGCCTGCCTTCTGCCGGACATCTGCCTTCTTCAGGTTGTCGAGCACGTCGTACTTGACCGTGTGGAAGTTGGGCGCGGTGTGGAGCGCGACCCCCGGCGGGAGCTTGACGTTCATGCCCTCGATGAATTCCGTCGTGGCCTTCGTGCCGATCTGCCACTCATGCACGATCCCCGTGGCTTTGTCCTGCACGGTGATGTGGTGCCTCGGGTAGCCGCCCGGGCGTGGCTTGGTGTGTTCGACGATGATGAAGTCCTTCGCGAACTTCTCGAGCATCATCTTGGCCGCGGCTTCCACCTGCTCCGCGCCGTCAAGATCGAAGCGCCCGCGGGTCATGTCGCTCATCTTGCCGACCGACTGGTACTGCTTCCGGTCCATCTTTTCCATGACGCCGGCGATGAACTTCTCCTGCGAGAGCTCGCCGCCCGGCTTGTTCCCCTTGATCCCGGTCTGCGGCGCCTTCACGCCGAGGTCGCGGGCGACGTCCTCGGCGACCGCCTGCATCTTGGCGTTGGTCTCCCTCGTCGCCTCGAAGAGGCGCTTCTGCGCCGCCGCGTCGGCCTTGAGCTTGTCGGGGTGGTTGGCGAGCACATCCTCGGCGTTGTTGGGGGACCTAGACGTCTCGGGCTGTTTCGTGGCGCCCTTGGTCGAAGCTGGCTCTACCTCGCTCTTCGGCCTCTTGAGCCGACCCGTCTCCGGGTTGAGGCGCCTCCCTTCCTGGAAGGACTTCTCGAGGTCGGCGTCGGTGAGCTTGCTGTTGGGGTGACGTGCGCGATAGTCATCGATGAACTCTGACTTCGTGAGCTGCGGGTCGTCCCACTTCTTGCCCGAGGGGCCGAAAGTGGGGTCGGTCTTGGGGGCCACGCCGGGGTCAGCCTTGCTCGTGGCCGGGTCCGGCGCCTTGGTCGGGGTCGCCGACGGGCGGTCCGGGGTCTTGAGGCGCCCGGTCTCTGGGTTGAGGCGCTTGCCCTCGTCGAACGACGCGCCGAGGCGCGCGTCGGTGAGCTTCGAGTCGGGGTGGCGCGCCCGGTACTGGGAGATGAACTCGTCCTTGGTGAGCGCCGGGTCGTCCCAGGACTTGGCGGACGGTGCCACCGCCTTCTTCGCGTCCTCCGTCTTGGCGAGATCGCTCGCCTGGCCCGCCTTGCCCGTGTCGGTGAGCGGGCTCGCCAGATCGGGCGGTTTCCCGCCTTCCTTGGGCGCGCCCGGCAGCCGTGCTGCCTCGGGGTCGACTTTCTTGGCGTCGGCGACCTTTCCGGCGTCGGCGGCCTTTCCGGCGTCGGCGGCCTTTCCGGCGTCGGCGACCTTTCCGGCGTCGGCGGCCTTTCCGGCGTCGGCGACCTTTCCGGCGTCGGCGACCTTTCCGGCGTCGGCGACCTTTCCGGCGTCGGCGACCTTTCCGGCGTCGGCGACCTTGCCGGCGTCGGCCACCTTTCCGGCGTCGGCGACCTTTCCGGCGTCGGCCACCTTGCCGGCGTCGGCGACCTTTCCGGCGTCGGCGAGCGTGTCCACCGCCTTGGCTCCCTTGAATACCCCCGCGATGGGCTTGAGGAACTTCTCGGGCCCGATGGCATCGACGATGTCGAACGCGGTGCGGCCCGTCTGCTCCCACTTCTCTCCCCATGTTAGGTTGGGATCGTTCCAGATCTTCCAACACTGGTACACGGACACCGCGGCCATGATGATACCGATGGCCATCCCAATGTAACCTATCACAGCGAGGATCGTGGGCCCCCAGACGGCGAGGAAGATGAGCCCGGCCAGGAGCGGCCCCAGCAGCCCCGGGAAGATCGCGACGAGCACGACGACCAGCACGACCAGGATCACCAGCACGACAAGGACGATCAGCAGGACGATGAGGAGGTCCTTGATAAAGCTCCAGAGCTGCGAGAAGAAGCCCTTAAAGAAGCCGGCGACGGCGCTGCAGAGCTCGTCCCACCAGCTGGCGTTCTCGATCTCGTAGGCATTCTTGTCGATCTCCGCGCCGAGCTTGGCCAGCGCCTCGTCCATCTTCGCCACGGCCCGGTTCACCTTCTTGGTGATCTCGGCCTTGCCGTCTGTGGAGGTCTTGGTGAGCTTCCCCTTACCTTCCTCGAAGCTCGCGTCGAGCTTGGTGATGAAACCGTCTGCGGCCGCCTTCATCTGGGTGGACGCGTCGGTTCCCGCCTTGGTAAAGGCCTCGCCCGTGGACGTCTCGATCTGGCTCATCGAACTCTCGAAGCCAGCCTTGATCGTGTCGTTCTGCGCGACAATGGGCTCGCCCGCCTCCAGCACTCGCGACGCGCCCTCGGCGCCCGCGGCGTTGACCTTCTCGCACGACTGCGCGCCCATGGACTGGAGTCCGGTGACGGCGCCCTGTCCCGTGGCGGTGACGTCCGACTCGACCTGAGCCAGAATCTGCAAGGCCTCGGCCGAGCGGCGCGGGTGCACGCGCGTCGCGGCGGCGGACACCTCGGCCACCGCCATGTCGATCTGGCCATTCGCGCTCGCCACGCCCTGATCGATCGCGCTGCAGGCGTTCCGGACGGCGGAGTCGATGCCCGGCAGCACGCCGGCCGCCGTGGCCTCCACCTGGGCAAGGGCGGTGGCCCGTCCGGACTCCACCCCCGCGACCGAGTCGGTGACGGCCTTGTCGACCTGGACCACGGCGTCGTCGTGGCTCTTGTCGCAGCTCGCGAGCGCCTTGTCCCGCGCTTTCTCGACCGCGCTGACGGCGGGGTCGATGCCCTCGCCTATGTTCTTGAGGAGATCGGCGGTGTCCTTGTCGATCTTCGCGGCCAGCGCGTTGCCGTCCTTGGTGCACTGCGCCCCGATGTCGGCGCCCTGCTTCACGATCTCCGCAGCCGTCTCCCGCGCCATCTTCCGCGCCGTAGCCGCGATCTCCTTGGCCTCCTCGCAGCGGGAGTACTGCCGTGCCTTCTGCTCACCGATCGCCTTGGCTGCCTCCGCCTTCGCGGTCGTGAGCTGCAGCGCTCGCGTGGCCTCCGACTGGCCGAAGGTCCTCGCTTCGGTGGAGAGCTGCTTGCCCAGCGCCTGGAGCTGGCTCTTGCGGCCCTCGACCGCCTGGCGCATCCGGGCCACCTCGGCGGCCGCCGCCGTGCTGATCGCCGTTTTCTGTGCATCGCGTTGCGTGGCGAGCGCCTTCTTGGTCGCGTCGCCGCGGGCGCGGATCTCGGAGACGAGGGTGTCGAAGGAACCGGTGACGTTGGCGCGCAGGGTCTGTATGGCCCCCTGGATCGCCGCCTTCTGGGTTTCGCCCGCCGTGCGGACCCGGCTCTTCTGCGACTCGCCCTCGGCCGTGATCGCCGTCTTCTGCGCCTCGGCGGAGCCGCGTACGCGCTCGGCGGCCTGATGCACCTCGGGCGACGCCTGATGCCCGCCGCCGTTCGTCGCGGGGCCTTCCGGTGCCACCACTGGCGGGACCGGCCCCGGCGCCGCGCCCTTCTCCGGATTGGCCTTGGCGGGCGTAACGCCCGGCGCCTCGCCACCCGGACCGGCCGCCTCGCCTCCTTGGAGCCCCAACTCCTTCCCTTCACGTTCGTCTTCCGGCTTCTCGACCTCCGACTCGGGATCGGCGGGCGGGGTGCCGTCTCCGGCGGGCTTGTCCGCCCGGGCGGAGTCGGCGATCTCGGTCGCGTCGCCCAGCAGCGCGTTGATGTCGACGTCGGGACGTTCCTCTTCCTGTCCTTCGGCGGCGGGGTCCTCCTTCCGCGCGATGGCGTCGCCGACCGGGGCGGCGGCCTCGAGGCCGCCCGGGACATCCGAAACGAGCGACACATCCGGCGCGACCGACACACCCGGATCGACCGACACACCCGGATCGACCGACACACCCGGATCGACCGACACATCTGACACATCGGCTGATGTATCGCCCGCATCGAGCGATGCGACGGCGGCGCGCGCCGTCGTGTCCGCAGCGGCCGCGACACTCCCCCCATCCACCACCGCCTCGGCCACCCGTTCCGCCTCGACCTCGTGCGCATCGGTCGGCGAGGAGACGTCGACCCCCTCGCCACCTGCGCCACCCGTGGGGATCGTCCCCGAGTCCGCCTGCACCACGTGCTGCAGCTCGTGCGCGATGAGGTGGTCGCCCTGGCGCGTGCCGGGCGCGAACTCGCCCTCCCCGAAGTAGATGTGCGGGCCGAGCGCGAAGGCGTGCGCGTTGAGCGCCTCCGCGGCGCGCGCCACCGAGCTCCCCGTGTGGATGCGGACGTGCGAGAAGTCATGGGCAAAGGCTGCTTCCATCTTCTCCTGCACCACCTCGGGCAGCGGCGAGCCGCCGCCCTGGCCGATGACCATCAGGCGGGGATCGCTGGCGGGGGGCAGCACCTCGCCGCGCGCCTTGCGCGCCACGGGCTCGGCCCACATCCCGGCATCGCCGCCGGCGTCGTGAGAGTCGATCCAGTCGCAGAGGAAGGAGTTTGGCAGCGTGGCCACGTCGTCGGCCACCTGCACGCCCGCGACCCCGAGCGTCAGCGCCTCGTGGAGTACGCCCCCGAGACCGTTGGGCTCGTCGCCCGCCAGCGCGTCTCCCAGCCGGGCGTTGCCGAGCAGTGCGTGCGCGGAGGACGCGAGCGCCGCAGAGGGCTCATCCACCCGTGCCGGCTGGATTTTCTGCTCCTCTTCGCGTAGTTTCTGCTCCGACGTGCGAGAGGACTTTCGCCGACTGTAGCCGTTGCTGTGCTCGACGCTGCCCATGCACCTACCTCACGGTGTGCCATTGTGGCCCGGTTTCCGCCGAACTTCAAGGGCATCGGATCGCCTTCTTTTCTACGATGCGAACGGGCTGTGGCGCGGCGGCGGAAACGCCGCGAAGAGCGCCTGCCACTCCGCGCGATAGCACAGGTAGCCGTTGCCGCAGTGGGGGCAGGCCATGTCGAGGTAGGTGCGGCCGTCCTCCTGTTCCAGGCCCCCGGTCCAAGCGGCGGTCTTTCCGCAGTCTGGGCACTCGGCGGAGAAGCGGGGGTCGAGCTGGGACGGGTTCGCTGGCACGCGCATGCTGGCGACCTATCCCGCACGCGCCGGTTAGTCATGGTTCGTGGCCCTCTGCTTCTGCCCGTACTGCGCGCTGCCCGTCCTGCCGGAGGCGAAGGCCTGCCCGACTTGTTTCGAGGGCCTCGGGGACGACGCCTTGCTCGAAATGGAGGCCGAGGAGTGGCTCGAGGCGCGCAGGCCCTGCGCCTCGTGCCTGCGCGCGGTCCACCCCCTGGCTGTGCGCTGCCCCTTCTGCAGATCGGAGACCCTCCCGTGAAGCTCCTTGCTAACGCTGATAACCGTCGCTTCTTCCTCATCCCCGATCAGCTCGCGCTCCCGCCGGGCGACTTCGAGCTCAAGTCGATGACGGGGGACCGCTCGCGCGTGGAGGCCGACGCGGTGACCCCCTACGAGGTGCCCGAGGCGGTGGCCAAGGCCTTCGCCGAGCAGGCGGTCTCGAGCCTCGGCGCGCAGCTCGTGGACATGCAGGTGCGGCTGTCCGAGGGCATGGCGAAGGCGGAAGCCGACCTGCGCCGCCTCACGCGGGAGGCGGGGCTCGGCGACGACCCGCGGCGCGTGCTGGCGCGCGCGGGCGTCAACCCTGATGCGTCCCAGGAGGAGCAACTCCGCCGGCTCGCGGAGATCGCAGCCAAGATCGGTGAGCAGGCTCCGAAAATCATCGAGAACACGCTCTCTGCGCAGGAGGCGCTCGGCGCCATCGACACTACGCTCGGGGGCGACACCTCGGGCAGCGTGCAGGCGGTGCTTGCCGACCTGGCCCGGCCCGAGAACAGCCCGGAGCTCCAGGCGGCGGCGAGGAGGCTCGCGGAGCTTCAGCGGAAGCTCAAGGAGGACTAGGGGCCCGCCGCTCGATCAACGCTGCAGTCGGGCATGTCTGCATCGTGATCGCGGTGTGTGGGAGCAGCCCTCGCTGCCCCGCGCCAGCGGGGGAGGGAGGGCGTTCTGGTGGGCGCGCCAGCGCCCGCCGGGACGACAGAGAGGCGGAGCTGCGCCCGATAGACCCGCATTCCCGCCACGCTGACCGGCGCTCGGCGCCGACGCTCAGGCCGCGCTGAGCCTGGGCGGATAGGCAGCATGAACCAGTCGCCAGCAGGTACACCGGCCGACCGTAGACCACCTCGGGCGGGCTCGGCAAGCCGTTGGGGGTGCGAGCAAGCTTGCTTTCGGGGCGTGAGCCCGCGCTCACTCGGGTCGGAGGCGCAGCTGCGCCGCCAGCCCCGTCTACGCGCCCGCGTGGGCCTTCTGGTCGTCGCCGCCGCCGCGTCGTGCAGGAGGGCCCGTCGAGCGGAACGGCCCGGTCGCGACCGTCGTGGTCGCCGGCGAGCACACCACCACCGTCGGCATTCGCATCCGCTTCCGCCGCACCGTCAGCACCGCCTGCCGCGTCACGGTCCACGCACGACGGGCAGAAGCCGCCGGCCTTGCGCGAGCACAGCACCAGCCGGTGATGCTGGCAGTCCTCGCGCGCCAGCCGCGCGAGACCGGCAGGCCGTCGCGGACGATGAGGCCCAGTTGCGCGTCACCCGCGCCCCGGACCTCGACGGTGACCGCCATGCGGGGCGGCCGGGGCAGGGCGCGTCCCAGCCGAGACTTGGCGTCGGTCAACCACGGAACGGGACCGCGAGTGTCGGACGGCCGTCACTCCCCTCCAGCGGGGGTCACGGACCGCTCGTGGCGTGGGCCTGGAGACGGGATAGGTGGTGCTCCATGCTGCTCCTCTCTCTCCTCGCGTGTGTCGAGCCCGGCGCGGACAAGGGCTCGGAGACCGACCGTCCGGGGCGCGACGCCGACGCGGACGCCGACGCGGACGCCGACGCCGACGCGGACGCCGACGCGGACGCCGACGCGGACGCCGACGCGGACGCCGACGCCGACGCCGACGCCGACGCCGACGCCGACGCCGACGCGGACTGGATCCTCGCGTCCTGGCTGGGGATCGACGGCAACGCTCCTATCGGCGATGACGGGAGCATCGCGCCCCAGCTCGCCGACCCGGCCCTCGTC
>VGRE01000032.1 GCA_016875435.1 Deltaproteobacteria bacterium
GTCTGATCACTCGCTGAAGAAGGGCGTCTCGACGAACTCCTCGCACCAGTCGACGTCGCCCTCGCCCGACACCTTGCCGGTGCCCGGGTAGTCGGGGGCGTCGAAGTCGTAGGGGTCCTTCCCCTCGTAGCTGTCCATCTCGATCTCGAAGCGGCCGCCGTCGTCGGTCGACTCGACCACCAGGTGGAACTCCTGGGGGTTGCCATTCCAGTACATGCCGTCGAAGACGTAGCCGTCGTCGCCGAGCACCCACTCGCCGTCCATCCAGCAGTTCACGCTCAGCGCCACGTCGGCGGTGACATCGCCCGCGGCGAGGTCGACGGAGAGGCCATCGTCCCACGTGGTGCTGTCGGCGGTGAGCACGCAGGAACCGGAGGGCTGGAGCACCCCAGGCCCTTCGCCGCTGGCGCTATAGAGCCCGCCGTCCAAGGCCTCGGCCACGTCGTGACAGTCCACGCCCTCCGCCTTGCTCATGTAGAGGAACATGTGTCCCTCCGAGGCGTAGAAGTAAGTGGTGCTGTCCCACACTTCGGCGCTGCTGTCGCGGGCCTCGATGGTGCCGAGGAGCTGGGGCACGTCGACCTCCTCCTCCGGGGTACAGGCAAACAAGAGCGCGATCATTCGACGTCCTCCGTGGAGTCGGCGAGGCTCCCGGCTGCACGGGCGGCGAGGTAGGCCTCCATGAAGGGGGTGATGTCACCGTCGAGGAAACGGTCGGTGTCGCCAGTTTCCATGCGGGTGCGAAGGTCTTTCACCATGCGGTAGGGCTGCAGCACATAGCTGCGGATCTGGCTGCCCCACTCGATCTTCTTCTTGGTGGCGTTCTGCGCGTCGACGGCAGCCTGCCGACGCTCCAACTCCTGCTGGTAGAGCCGCGCGCGCAGCATCTTCATCGCCGTGGCCTTGTTCTTGTGTTGGCTGCGCTCGCTCTGGCACTTCACCGCGATGCCCGAGGGCACGTGAATGATGCGCACGGCGCTGTCGGTCATGTTGACGTGCTGGCCACCGGCGCCACCCG
Organism: Deltaproteobacteria bacterium; assembly: GCA_016875435.1. GTDB lineage: Bacteria > Myxococcota_A > UBA796 > UBA796 > SXON01 > SXON01. The sequence goes on from VGRE01000032.1 coordinate 1,019, forward strand.
AGCGCATCGTCTGGATCTCGAGGTCTTTCTCCTCGATCTTGATCTCGATGCTATCGTCCACGTCGGGGTAGGCGCCCACCGAGGCGAAGGCGGTGTGGCGCCGGGCGTTGGCGTCGAAGGGCGAGATGCGCACGAGGCGATGCACGCCGATTTCCCCTTTGAGGTAGCCGTAGGCGTGGTCGCCCTCCACCTCGATGGTGCAGGATCGGAGACCGGCCTCCTCGTGGGCCTGCTCGTCGACCAGCGTGCACTTGAAGCCCATGCGGTCGGCCCAGCGCAGGTACATGCGCTTGAGCATCTCGGCCCAGTCGGCGGCGTCGGTGCCCCCGGCCCCGGCGTTGATCTCGAGCACGGCGGAGGCCTCGTCGCCCTCCTCGCCGAGCAGCCGCCTCACCTCGAGGGCGCGCACCGCCGGTTCGAGCGCGGCTACCATGCCGGCCGCCTCCTTCTCCGCGTCGGCGTCGCCCATCTCGTCGGCGAGCTGCAACATCGTCTCCGCGTCGGACACGGCGCGCTCGAGCGCCTCGAAGCGCTCCACGACCTTGGCGAGCGTGTTCTTCTCGCGCAGCAGCTCGCGGGCGCGGGCCGCGTCGGTCCAGAACTCCGCGAAGCCGGCCTGGTGGTCGAGGTCGGTGATGCGGTGCTTGCGGTTGTCTACGTCAAAGGTGCCCCCGGAGCGCATCGACGCGCGCTCGGAGGGCCTGGGTGGTCTCGGCGAGCTCGGAAGCCATGGCCCGCGGATATCAAGAAACCCGGCCGCTCGGGACGAGCGCTAGTACACCGTGTGCGAGTCCCACGCTCCCGGGTTGTCCTCGGTGGCGTAGTAGGCGGCGACCTCCCCGTCGCCGTCGACGTCGCACTTGCCGTCGACCTGGAACTGCGCCTGGTCGCCCACGGACAGAGAGTATCGCCCCCGGACTGCTCCCTGGGGCCGCCACCCGAGCGTGTCGAAGCCGCCCGCGCCGGCCGGCCAGGAGGTCAGCTGCCGATCGCTTCCATCGCCTCGGAGGTCGGCCGGGTACCAGTCCACGTCTTCCACGAAGGTGTCCCAGGTGGCGAAGTAGGCCATCTGCGCCTGCCGGATGCCGGCGACGTTCGGCGGTATCTCCGCCCGGAGCGTCTGGTAGTGGGAGAGCCGCCAGCTGCTCACCCCGATCGCGGCGAGGATGCCCACGAGGGCCACGGTGATCATCACTTCCACGAGCGAGAACGCGCGGCGCATGGCGGCATGGTAGCGCCCGGCGGGTGACTTCACAACACCCGCGACACGAGACTTGGCGCCGAGAACCCGAGGCCCCCGAGGCAACGAGCCTCCTCGGCCGCCATGCGCGCGTCGTCGCCCGGCGCCTCATGATCGTGGCCCAGCAGGTGAAGGCAACCGTGGACGAGCAGCACGCGGAGCTCGTCATCCAGCGGGTGACCAAGAGTCTCCGCCTGGCGACGGGCGGTATCGAGGCTGATCACCACGTCGCCCAGGACCTGCTCGTCGTCCATCGCGAAGGAGAGCACGTCGGTGGGACCGTCCTTCTGGCGATACTGCCGGTTGAGCTGGGCGATGAAGGCGTCGTCGCAGAGGAGCACGCTCAGCTCCGCGCGGGCGTGCCCCAGGAGGACCAGCAGTCGCGAGGCGTCGGCCTTCAGGGCACGCACCGGGAAGCGCACCCCCTCGCAGCGTAGCGCCACCGGCATCAGTCGTCGGTGTCCGGGGGGCGCGGCAGCTCCGGATCGGTCTCCACGCTCTCGTAGTCAGGCATGGCACCGGCCTGGTAGCTCGGCGAGATGGCGGCGCCCGGGGGCGCGGGCCGGAGCGGGCTCGCGATCTCCAGCGTGATCGTCCCCTGCTTCGGCACGGGCACGTACTTGGCAGGCGAGGCGGAGGTGCCCGAGGAGATCTCCCGCGTGGTGGGATACTCCACGCGGTGGTGGTAGATACCAAGGAGCACCGCCACGAAGGCGTCGGCGATGCGGTAGAGCTCCTTCAGGGTGAGCGGGCACTCCTCGAGCTGACCGTCGCTCATGACGTTGTTGATGATCGCCTGGATCATCGCGCGGAACCGTTCCTCCGATGGCTCGCGGATCGTGCGGCACGCCGCTTCCACCTTGTCGGCGAGCATGATGACGCCAGCCTCGCGCGTGTTGGGCTTGGGGCCCGGGTAGCGGAAGCGGGACTCGTCGACCGGCTCGCCCCCCGCCTGCTCCTTGGCGCGGTTGTAAAAGTACGGGATCAGGCCCGTGCCGTGGTGCATGAAGATGTTGTCGTAGATCGGCCGCGGCAGGTTGTACTGGCGCGCGAGCGCGCCGCCGTCGCGCACGTGGTTGATGACGATCTGTGCCGATTGTTCGGGGGTCAGGCGGTCGTGGCGATTCTGGCCGTCGCGCTGGTTCTCGACGAAATACTGCGGCTTCACGCCCTTGCCGATGTCGTGGAAGTAGCAGGCCACGCGGGCAAGGAGCGCGTTGGCGCCGATGGTCTCGCACGCCGCCTCGGACAGCGAGCCGACGATCACACTGTGGTGGTAGGTGCCTGGGGCCTGCAGCATGAGCTTCCGCAATAACGGGTGGTTCAAGTTGGCAAGTTCGAAGAGCTTGTAGTCCGTGAGGAAGCCGAGGGCCTCCATCGCAGGCACCAGCCCCAGCACCATCATCGCGCCGAGGATGCCCGCCGCGAAGGCGGCGATGGCGAGGTAGGTCGCGCTCGCCCAGTCGAGCGGGCTCGAGCCCGCCACCGCGCCCTGGGCCTGCGCAAGCGCCACCAGCAAGACGAGGCCCGCGCCCACAACGCCCGTCAGGGTTCCCGCGCGCAGGACGTTGAGACGCTCTCGGGCCTGGCCCACGGCGCCCGCCGCCACGGTGGCGGTGACGAGGTACCACGCGGCGGAGAGCGCCGAGGCGTCCATAAGCGCGGCCGACAGCACCGAGGCCACCACCGCGAAGACCAGCGCGCTCTCGCTGTTGACGAGGATGCGCACGAGCATGGCGCCGCCCGCGACCGGCACCAGCAGGCTCGCCACCGCGTGCGGATCGCCACCGAACTTGACGATGTCGCCCGTCGACAAGAGCAGGCGCCCAATGCCCAGGACGAGCAACAGGATGAGCCCCATCGCCTCCAGCTCGGCCCCGCGACGCGCGAACTTGCGCATCGTCGTGCGGGCGAAGCCCACCGGCGCGAGGAGCACGACCAGCGTGAACGCGAGCCACACCGAGAAGCGCCAGCCCGCCCCCACGCTGCCGTCGGCGTCGCGAAGGGCCCCGGCCATCGCGGCCTGTCTCGCGTCGACCACGTCGCCAGCGCGCACGATTCGTGCGCCGCGGCGAACCTGCACCTCCACCGGCTCCACGGCATCGCGAGCGGCGGCGCGGCGCTCCTCGGTGAGCACCTGGTTCGCCGAGAAGTTGGGGCGGATCATGGCGCGGGCAGCCGCGGCGGCCGCCTGGACCAGCGCCGGGTCGGTCGTGCCCTGGTAGCGCTCCAGGACGTGCAGCGAGATCGCCTGCCGCGCCTCTTCCGGGGTCCGTAGCTGGGCGAAGTCGCCGAGCGTCGTCTCCTCGCGTAGGCCGCCCACCACGCTCACCACGGTGACGGCGCGCGCCGGGTTGGGCAGGTCGCGAGAGTCGCGAACCACGGGCCTTCGCAGGCCCACGCCGAGCAACTCCACCACCAGCGACTCGGCCGGCGTGGCGAAGCGGTGCTGCACCAGCACGTCGAGCACGTCGTGCTCCAGCGCGATCTGCAGGGCCGTGGCGAAGTCGCGGGCGATCGCCGCGACCGCCTCGGGCGGGGGCTCGCGGCGCCCCGCGGCCTGCGCGTCGAGTTGCGCCGAGAGCATGCGGCGGCGCCCCATGTCGAAGGCTTGTTCCACCTGCGACTCGAGTTTCTTCAACAGGCCCTGGTCGACCTCGAACACCGGGGCCACCTGCGCCTCGGCCCCGGCGCGCCGCTCGGCCGTGGCCGCCTCGTCGACGAAGGCGAAGGAGTACCGGGCCACCACGTCGGCGGCGGCGACCGAACCCTCCGGCATGGCCGCCCGCATGCCCGCCCGCCAGTCGGTGAGCAGGGCCGCCGCCACCACGCACACCAGGGCCAGGACGAGCCCGCGACGGACTGGGCTTTCCGGCGCGAACCAGGAGGCCAGGCGCTCACGCAGGCCCATTCGTCCTCGCGGCCCCGGCCGGCCCCGCCGTCCGCGCGGCGTCGCGATCATAGGCGCGCACGATCTCGCTCACCAGCGGGTGACGGACGATGTCGGCGTCGGTGAAACGCACCATGCCGATCCCCTCGACACCGTCGAGGATGCACGTGGCCTGCGCGAGGCCGCTGCGCACGCCCCGGGGGAGGTCCATCTGGGTTAGGTCGCCGGTGACGGCCGCCTTCGACTCGTTGCCCAGCCGCGTGAGGAACATCTTCATCTGCTCCTCGGTGGCGTTCTGCGCCTCGTCGAGAATGATGAAGGCGTCGTTGAGGGTGCGCCCGCGCATGAACGCGAGCGGAGCCACCTCGACGACCCCACGTTCAACCAGCCGATCCGCACGCTCGCCGTCCACCATGTCGTAAAGGGCATCGTAGAGGGGGCGGAGGTAGGGGTTCACCTTCTCCGCGATATCACCAGGTAGGAAGCCGAGCTTCTCCCCCGCCTCGACGGCCGGCCGTACCAGCACGATGCGGCGCACATGCTCCTTGAGCAGGGCCGCGACGGCCACCGCCATGGCCAGGTAGGTCTTTCCCGTGCCGGCCGGGCCGAGGCCGAAGACGATGTCGTTGCTGGCGAAGGCACGGATGTAGGCCCGTTGCATCGGCGTGCGCGGGTAGATCGCCTTCTTGCGCGTGCCCACCAGCACGGTGTCGGCGTGGTACTCCAGGAGGCGCGCCTGGGGCTCGGCGCGGAGCAGGCGACAGGCCTGGTCGACGTCGATCGGCGTGAGGTGGATGCCGGTACCGGCCAGGGCATAGAGCTCCCGGAGGATCGCGGCCGCCAGCTCGGTGTCGGCCTCGGCGCCAGCAAGGCGCACGACGCCGCCGCGGTGCGACACGCGGGCGCCGGTGTTCTTGCCCACGAGGGCGAGGTGGCGCCCCAGTTCGCCCGCCACCTCGCGGAAGCGATCGGGGTCGTTGAATTCGATCTGTCGGGCGTCGGGCTGCGAGATTGCGGGGTCGATGACCGCCTCCGGGCCGTGGCCTACCCCATCGGCTGCAGGGCGTCACGGCCCGACAAAGTTAGGCACGCCGGATGCGTGTGGCCATCCCCAGGGAAAGCTTCGAGGGCGAGGCCCGCGTGGCCGCGTCGCCGTCTGCCGTCCGCGCGCTGGTGTCGGCCGGGCACGAGGTGTGGGTGGAGCAGTCCGCGGGGCTCGACAGCGGTTTCGCCGACGACGAGTACATTCGCGCCGGCGCCCAGGTCGCCCCGACCGCCGAGGAGTGTTTCGACCGCGGCGAGCTGATCTGGAAGGTGCTGCGTCCCTCCCCGCACGAGCACACCCTGTTGCGCCCAGGGCAGCGGGTGGCCGCCTGCCAGCACGCCGGCGACGCCTACCCGGGTGCCGTTTATCTCGAGCGGATGGAAGTGAACCGGCGGCGGCCGGTGCTCGAGGCCATGTCGGAGATCGCGGGGCGGCTGGCGGTCGAGCAAGCAAGTGTCGCCCTGTCGCGACAGCACGGCGGGCGAGGCTTGCTCCTCGGTGGCGTCCCCGGGGTGGAGCCGGCGCGAGTGGTGGTGATCGGCGCGGGCACCGCCGGTCGCGCGGCGGCCGGGCTCGCGGCGGCGGTGGGCGCGGCGGTGACGGTGCTGGACAGCGACATCGGCGCCCTCCGCGCGCTTCGCCTGCCCGGGGTGCAGACACGCTGGGCCACGCCTCACGAGCTGGAGCGGGCGCTGGTGGCGGCCGACGTCGTCATCGCGGCCGTGCGCGCCGAGGACGGCACCGTACCCAGGGTGGCCTCGCGGGCGCACCTGTCGCTGCTCGAGCCCGGATCGGTGGTGGTCGACCTGTCGATCGTCGATGGCGGCGCCTTCGAGTCCACGCCGGTCACGACGCTAGACCGGCCCACGGCGGTGGTCGAAGGCATCGTCCACGTGGGGGTGCCGAACCTCGCGGGCGGCGTGCCGCGGACGGCGTCGATCGCGCTGTCGCAGGCCTCGGCGCCGTTGGTCTTGAGCTGTGCGACCTAGCTAGGTCGCGCTTGCTCTTGCTGCGCTCGCTCGAATCATCCGCCTTTTTCCTTCTCCTGACCGGCTTGCTTCTGGCGCACCATCTTGCTCGCCAGGGTGAAGACCACGCTCGACACGTTGCGGTTGCGAGCCAGGGCCTCGAGCTCGCGCTTCTGGAGCGACGACACGAGGGGCACGGCCACCGAGGGCGGGGTGCGGGGGTTGTTCACCACCGCCACCTTCACCGGGTACTTGCGCATCCACTCGCGGTTTGACGCGATCTCGCGCAGCACGTCCATGTGCATGTTGCGATTGCCGGCCGCGTTGAGCGCCTCGTTGTCGGTCATCCGCCCCGACTTCACCACCGCCGCCGCCACCTGCTTGTTGCGGTCGCGGATGAGCACCGCCCGCGACTCCTTGTTGCCGAGGTAGGCGAGCTTGATTTTCTTGCCGGGACTCATCGCGGCAATGCGCTTCTCGATGCTCTGGCGCACCTCGGGCGGGGTGTCGCTCCCGCCGTCTTCGAGGAGGTCGAGCGAGAAAGTGTCGTCGCTCTTGAAGTCGAAGGCAAAGCCGCTGACGGTGCCCTGGTCGCCCAGTTTGTCCAGATCGAACATGGAGAGGTTCTGTCGCGACTGCAAGGCAGGCGAGGGCTTCCCGGCCAGCGCCGCCTCGATCTCGGCGTCGAGGTCGAACTCTGCCGCGGGCGGCGGGGCCGAGGGCTTGTCGGCAGGCGGCGCCGACCCGCGCGCGCTCGGCAAGGCCGGGAGGCAGCCCTGCATGCGCAGGAACGCGGTCGCCCGGTCGATGGCTGGCTGCGAGGTGTTGGGGTTGCCGTGGAGCGAAACCAGCACGTCGGGGGTGATCAGGAGGCGCTCGTGGTCGTCGGCCATCGCCTCCGCCAGGTCTGGCCCCGCCCGCGCCGCCACCAGCGCGGCGGTGCGGTCGTTGGCGTTCTTGTGCCGCGCCAGCACCCAGTCCATCGCCTCGCTCGGGGCATACTCCGCCACGAACTCCAGCACCTTCGCGTGCGTACGGCTGTGAACGGCCTCCTTGAGGTTGGGCAGCGCCCGGACCGCTTCCACGGCGAGCCCGCGCAGTTCCGGGTCGCCCGAGGCCGCCGACACGTACATCATCGCCAGCTGCACGTCGGGGTAGGCCGGGATCTCCCCGCGCGCCGCCGCGATCCACGCGGAGCGAGGGGCGCTGGGCGACAGGTTGGAGCGGAGGTCTTCCGGGATGCCGAGCTGGTGCCAGGGGATTTCGTTCATCGAGAAAGCTCCCAAGCGCGGGCGAGGCCGCGCAGCGTGAGCGTATCGTCGAGAACGAGGGGCCCGCGGCAGAGCGGCGCGAAGCTTGCCCCGAGCCCGCCGCAGAAGAACGCCGTCGCGTGCGCGCCGATGGCCTCTCGCATCCCGGCCACCAGCGCGTCGATGGCCCCCGCGTAGCCGAGCACGCACCCGGACTGGATGGCCTCCACGGTGTCGCGACCGATCACCGCAGGAGGAGGCGCCAGCGGCACCGGGGGAAGCTGCGCCGTGCCACCCACCAGGGCCCGGAGCGCGGTGGCCGGTCCCGCGAGGATCGCGCCCCCGAGGAACACCCCGTCGCCGTCGATGGCGTCGACGGTGGTGGCGGTGCCGATGTCCACCACCACGAGCGGCCCGCGCGCGCGATCCAGCGCCCCGATGGCGTTGACGAGCCGGTCGACGCCCACCCGCGCCGGTTCCCGTACCCGCGTGGCGATGGGCACCTCGTCGCCCCGCGCAAAGACGCGCGTGGCCCAGCCCTCGGCGGCGCCGATCGCCGCCCAGCGCGCGCGCTCCCCGGGGACGACCGTGCCCACGGCCAGGCCCGTCACCTTGCCGAGCGCCACCTGGCGCAGCGCCGACTCCACGCCGCTTCCGGTCGTGACACGGTGCCGATCAATGACCTCGCCCGCCACCACCGAGGCGATCTCGGTCTTGGTGTTTCCCACGTCCACCGCGATGATCACGCCGCGCTCCGCACGTCTGGCGTTAACGCGCCGGCACACGCTCCCATGTTCGACACGCCCACCCTCGGCATCATCCCCTCCACCCGTGCCGCGCGGGTGCACCTGTTCCGCCATGGCGAGGTAGAAACCGGCCCGCTGCGAATCTGCCGGGGGCAGGCCGACGTGCCGCTGAGCGCGCGCGGGCGCGAGCAGTCGGCCACGGTGGCTCGACGTTTCCTCGAACGCCACGGCACCCCCGACCGGGTGCTCAGCTCCGACTTGTCGCGTTGTACTTACCTCGCCGGGCAGTTCGGCCGCGAGGCCGAGCTTGTCCCCGGCTTCCGCGAGCAGGACATGGGGCAGTGGGAGGGCCGCACCTGGGACGATCTCACCCGTGACGACGGGCGCGCCGTCACCGCCTACTGGGACAACTACGTCCACGGCCGCCCGACCGGCGGGGAAACCTGGGGCGAGGCCGCCGCGCGGGTGGTCGCGACGTGGGAGGCGCTCGCTCCCCTGGAGGGTCGCGTGGTCATCGTCACCCATGTCGGTCCCATCCGGGCGCTGCTGTGCCACTGGCTCGGCCTCGACCCGGGCCAGGCCCTGCGCTTCGCGCCCGGCTACGCCACCGAGACGAGAGCGATCGACGCCGACGCGGGGGTGGTGATCGAGGGAGTGGGGCTGGAGTAGCTGCCTCGCCTTGAGATCGAGGTGCCGCGCCAGGAGCGCCGGCGTGAACTTCACCGGCTCGGTGTCGACCACCCGCACGCCGAGTTCCTCGAGGCGATCGATCACCCGCCGGCGGGCACGTCGTCCACCACGTTGCTGAAGACGGCGACCAGCGCCCGCTGGCGGAGGAGGGCGAGGTGGCGCGACTGGAGGTGGGACAGCCCTACCTCGAGTCCTCGCGCTAGGCGCCCACCTCGCCGGTCAACACCGGCACGCCGTCGACCAGGAGCGCCCCGTCGTCACGCAGGCCGGTGGCGACCCCCTCGACCTCGCCAACGCGAACGTGCCGACCGAGGGTGTGCGCGCGCTCGCGCCAGAGGTCGAGGCGCCCCGGGTGGGCCGACCACGCCAGGATCGCGCGGAGCACGTCGTCGAGCACGACATCGAGATCTTGGCTTGGGCCCCTCAGCCGACGCAAGGAGGTGGCGTTCGGCAGCCCTGGGAATTCCACCTGGTTGACGTTGAGGCCGAGGCCGAGGATCACGAAGGACACCCGCTCGCCGTCAGCCTCGAGCTCGGCGAGGAAACCGCCGAGCTTGTGGCCCTCGGTGTCGACGAGGTCGTTGGGCCACTTGACGCGAAGGTCGAGCGTGGTCGCGACCCCGGCGGCGGCCCCCAGCGTGAGCAGCGGCGCCTCGCGCGCGGGCACCGGGGGACGGAGGACCACGCTGAGCAAGAGGTTCTCGCCCGGGGCGGCCTCCCAGCGGCGCCCCAGTCGACCGCGACCCTGGGTCTGCACCTCCGCCAGCACGGACGTCCCATGCAGGGCGCCGGCCTCGGCGAGCTTGCGGGCCTCCGCCTGCGTCGAGGCAACCTCGCCGAGTCGATGGACGATCAAGCCGCCTCCCGGCGATGTCTCTAGCCCGGCGACCGCGGCGTCACCGGCCCCCTCCCGGCTTCGCCACCCTCCCCCGCAAGCGGGGAGGGCCACGGTGGTCCCACCCAAACCCGCGGCGACCGCCCCCCCCAGGCTAAAGGAGCGCCGCGGCAGCCTCGGCAAGCTGGCTCCGCTCGCCCTTGCGCAGCGTCACGTGCCCCGCCATCGGCGAGTTGCGGAAGCGTTCCACCACGTAGGAGAGGCCGTTGCTGGTGGCATCGACGTAGGGGTTGTCGATCTGGTAGCGGTCGCCAGTCAACACCACCTTAGTGCCCTCCCCGGCGCGGGTGATCACCGTCTTCACCTCGTGGGGCGTGAGGTTCTGGCTCTCGTCGATCACGAGGTACTGCCGAGGCAGGGAGCGTCCCCGGATGTACGTGAGGGGTTCCACCTCGATGATCTTCTGGTCGAGCAGGGCCTGGTAGTTGGGCACGGCGGGCTTGCCGCCCTGGCCGGCTCGGCCGCCACTGCCTCGCTCGTGACCCGTCCCCGCGTTGTCCTCGCTGCCACACAAGAGATCCAGCGAGTCGAAGATCGGCTTCATCCACGGGTTCAGCTTCTCGTCCAGGCTGCCGGGAAGGAACCCGATGTCCTTGCCGAGGGGAAAGACCGGCCGCGCCACCACCAGCCGCCGGTACCGCTTGTCGTCGGCCACGAGCTTGAGGCCGCAGGCGATGGCCAGGAGCGTCTTCCCGGTGCCTGCCATGCCGTCGAGAGTGACCAGCGCCACGCTATCGTCGAGCAAGAGGTCGAGGGCGAAGAACTGCTCGCGGTTGCGCGCGAAGATGCCCCACACGCCCTCCTTGTGCCGCGCCACCAGCGACAGTCGCTTCTGCCGCTGGTCGAAGCGGGCCATGGCGGTCTGCTGGGGGTTCGTGGCGTTCTTGAGGATGACGAACTGGTTGGGGCAGATCCCCTCGCCCTCGTCGGCGACGAAGCCACGCTGGTAGATGTCGTTCACCACCTCGGCGTCGACGTCGCGCTCGATGACGCCGGTGTAGGCCTCGTCGAGCTCCACGTGGGCGTGTTCGAAGTCCTCGGCATGCATGCCAAGCACTTCGGCCTTGATGCGCATATTTGTGTCGCGACTTACAAACACCACGATCTGGCGATTACCCGCGGCCTGCTTCACGCGCATCGCGATGCGCAGGATGGTGTTGTCGGCGGTGTCGAGCGCGCCCGCGAAGAGCTCGCCGTGTTCCGACGCGTCGCCGAGTTCGACACGAAGCATCCCACCTCCGGGCATGGGGACGCCCTCGCGCAGGTTGCCCTGCGCCCGGAACGTGTCGAGCTGTCGCGACACAGTGCGCGCCGCGCGACCGCGTTCGTTCAGCTCTCGCTTGAACTTGTCGACTTCCTCGAGGACCGTGATCGGGAGCACCAGATCGTGTTCGTCGAACACGAAGAGCGCGCCGGGGTCGTGGAGGAGAACGTTGGTGTCGAGGACATAGGTCCGCTTGCCGGGACCGTGCACGGATGCAGGGGGCAGGGAGAACTCCGGGGAGGAGACGGCGGGGCTGCCGAGGGTGGGGAGGGGGGGGGGGGGGGGAGGGGGGGGGGGGGGGGGGGGGGGGGGGGGGGGGGGGGGGGGGGGGGGAGGGGGCAGCGGGGAGCAGGATGCACCGTTCCCGGGAAACGGTGCGCAGCGGGGAGCGGTCGGGCCCGGTGGAGCCGTGCTCGACCTACGCGCTATCGTAGCAAACTTTGTTGACGCGTCAAGGCACGTTGAGCGTGAACTGCTTGCTGCCGGTGGATTGGAGGTCGGTCGCCCGGCGCGTGTAGCGCACGTCGGGCGCGTCCATGCGCACGGTGCCGCCGCTGTCCGAGCCACGACCGACGTAGATCACGATACCGCCACCCCCGTAGCGCGTGCCCGCGTCGCGGAGCTCCACCGTGTTCTGGCCGCGCCGAAGCCAGCCACCCACGTCGAGGATCACCTGTCCCTCGCCCGAGCGGATCTGGCGCACGAGCGCCCCGTTGATCAGGAGCTCCACGTCGTGGCCGCTGGAGTCGCTGTCCTCCGTCACCAGCCACCACGTGGCCGGCGCCACGGCCGGCGCGGCCACCGAGGGCGGAGGCGCGCTGTAGTTGGCCACCGGCGCGGTGTAGATCGCGGGCGGCGAGGCGTAGGCCGCAAGCGGGGTGGAGGTCGATGGGGGCGGGCTGTACGCCGCGGGGGGCGCGGAGTAGCTCGCCGCGGGCGCAGCTTGGCTCGCGGCGGGCGACACGACCGTCACCCGGTAGAGCGGCGCGTCGATCCACACGTTGCCGGACTGGTCGAAGCGCACCGACACGTCTTCCATGGTCATCACGGGGAGCACGTCGGCCTTCACGCCGTTGATGTACACGCCTCCCGCCAGCGCGAGCGCAACGGACAAGATCATCGCCCGCTGTCCTCCACGCGCTCCCGGAGTTCCTTGCCCACCTTGAAGAAGGGCAAGACCTTGGGGCGCACGGTGATCGGGGCGCCGGTCTTGGGGTTGCGTCCCTCGTGGCCTCGGTAACGGCGGGCGGTGAAGGTGCCGAATCCCCTCACCTCTACCCGTGCGCCCTGGGCCAGCGCCTTCGACACGCTACCGAAGAAGGCATCGACTACGCACTCGGCCACGGCGTGCTGGATCTTGTGCTTGCGCGCGAGAGTATCGACGAGGTCGCCGCGAGTCATGCGGCGGACTTTACCCCGAGAAGGCCGAGGATGCGATCCTGGTTCTCCTTGAGCAGCAGCATCAGCGGGCTGGCGATGTAGATCGTGGAGTAGATGCCGAAGAACATGCCGAGCAGCATCGCCCTGGCAAACTGGTTGAGCACCTGCCCGCCGAGGAACAGGAAAGGCAGGAGCGCGAGCGCGGTGGCGCCCGAGGTGATGATCGTGCGCGACAGCGTTTGATTGATCGAGTCGTTGATCAGCTTGCCCATGTCTGCCTTCCGGTACTTCTCGAGGTTCTCGCGAATGCGGTCGTACACCACGATGGTGTCGTTGAGCGAGTAGCCCACCAGCGTGAGGGTCGCGCTGATCATCGGCAGGCCGAACTCCTGCCGGAACAGCACCCAGACGCCCACCGTGAGGATGGCGTCGTGGAAGAGGCAGAGGACCGCGCCCGGCGCGAAGCTGAAGTCGAAACGGACCGCGACGTACACCAGGAGCAGGCCCATCGTGATCAGCAATGACACCAGCCCCGCCTCGCGCAAGTTACCGCCCACCTTGGGCCCGACGCTGTCGGCGCGGTCGATTACCGGCTTCTTCGCCGCCAACTGCTCGGTGAGCGCATCGCGGATCTGCTCGGCCACGCCCGGCAGCCGCACGTAAAAGGTATTTTCCTCTGGCGAGGCCTGCACCCGCACATCGGGCAGCCCAGCCAGGGCCGCCTCGATCGCCGCGCCCTGGACCGCCGGGCCGTCGTAGAGCACGGCGGCCCGCGTGCCGACCTCAGCATCGACGCGGAACTCGTTGATCCAGTCGGGCCCGAAGGCGGCCGCGAGCGCCGACTTCACCCGTTCGACCTCGGCCTCGTTGGCACCCGAGGCACCCTGGACGCGCACCAGGTAGGTGCTCGCCTCGCCGCTCACCGCCTGCACCGCATCTTCGCCCACGCCCATGCTGGCCATTGCGCGCCGCACCTCGTCGATCTCGGTGCTCTCCTGGAAGCGCACCTCCACCTCGGTGCCGCCGGTGAAGTCGATGCTCCAGTTTGGACCGACGATGAAGAACAGGGCGAGCGAGGCCGCCATCGAGAGCGCCGAGAGGGCGGCGAAGAAGTGCCGCTTGGCGACGAAATCGATGTAGAGAGTCTTGGGAAGAAGCTCCATCATGGCGCACCTCTCAGAGGGACAGGCGCGGGCCGAGGCGCGCGGCAGCGAGTTCCATCAGCGTTCGCGACACGAAGACGCCGGTGTAGAGCGTGGTGAAGATGCCGATCATCAGCGTGACCGCGAAGCCCCGGAGCGGCCCGGAACCGTAGGAATAGAGCACCACGCCCGCGAGCAGCGTGGTGATGTTGCCGTCGAACACCGCCCAGAAGGCGCGATCGAAGCCGACCTCGATCGCGCGGCTGAGCGTGCGGCCGTCGCGGATCTCCTCTCGAATGCGCTCGAAGATGATGATGTTGCAGTCCACCGCCATGCCGATGGTCAGCGCGATGCCGCAGATGCCAGGCAAGGTCAGCGTGGCGCCGACGGCGACCAGCGCCGCCATCACCAGGACGACGTTGATCGCCAGCGAGATGTCGGCCAGCATGCCACTCACCCGGTAGTAGATGGCGGCGAAGAGAAGCACCAGCCCGCTGCCGATGGCGGCGGCGAGGGTGCCCTCCTTGATGGCGCGCTCGCCTAGCTGCGAGCCCACCTGCCGCACCTCGCCCACGCTCACCGGCGCCGGCAGGGCACCCGTGCGCAGCACGAGCGCGAGCAGGCTCGCCTCGCCGAACTGCTTCTCGATGGTGGGCTGTCCCGTGGAGATGCTGGCGGTGCCGTCGATGCGCTGGACGATGTTCGGCGCCGCCTTCACGCGATCGTCGAGCACGATGGCGAGGCGCTTGCCCACGTTGTTGCCGGTCACGTCGCCGAAGATGGCGCTGCCATGCGGCTTGAAGTCGAGGGCCACGTAGTAGTCGCCCGTCTGCGGGTTCTGCTCGGTGCGGGCGTTGTTGACGTCGTCGCCGGTGAGCAGGACCTCGTCCTTGATGACGTATGGGATCTTCCGTACGTGCGGCTTATTTTCGACGTCGTACTCCCACATCAGGCGACGGCTCGGCGAGATCGCGCCGTTGTCGAGCATCCAGTCGCTGAGCAGCTCGTCGTCGAGGAAGTCCTTGCCCGCGAGTTGCCCGCGCGCCTCCTCGATCTTGCCGCTCACCGCCTGCATGTCGGCGTCCTCGTCGACCAGCATGAACTCGAGCTGCGCGGTGGTGCCGAGCGCGGCCACGGCGCGTTCGATGTCGCTCTCGCCGGGAAGCTGCACGTCGATGCCGGTGACGCCCTTCAGCGTGATCTGGGGCTCCTTCACGCCGGTGGCATTGATCCGGTTCTCGATGACGTCGCGGGCCTGCTTCACCGCTGCCGCCTGGACCTCTTTCACCCGGGCCTCGGTGAGGGTGAACACCATCCAGGACTTGCCGGCGTCGTCGCGAGTGCTATCGTACTCATAACCATCGAGGCGGCCGCGGACGATCTCCTTCAACTGCTCGAGCGTGACACCCGGGCCGGCGTTGATGAGGAGCGCGTAGACCTTGCGATCACGACGGACCTCCACGAGGCTGACGCCCTGATCGGCGGCAGACTTTTTCAGCGGCTGGATGTCGCGCTGCACCACGGAGCGCACGGCCTCGTCGACGTCGACCTCGAGCATGAGGTTGAGTCCACCTTGCAGGTCAAGCCCCTTGACAAGGAGCTTCAGCGGGACCCAGTGCGTCCAGGGCTCGGGCTCCGGTGCATCGGCCGGGGGATCCTTCATCGCCCGCAGGTCGGCCACGCGCACCACCTCGGCCTGCATTTCCGGCGGCAGGAAGGTGGGAATGAGAGTCCAGGCGGCCAGGAGCAGGGAGCCGACGGTGATGACCATCCGCGCGATCAGCCCGGTTTCCATCAGGCTTTCTTCCCGGAATCGGCGGTCTTGTCGGCGGTCTTGTCGACGACCTTGCGCTTGACCGCCTCCCGGTCGACGGTCATAAAGGCGTTCGCCGAGATCTCGACGACGATGGCGTCAGGACGGACCTCGTGGACCTTGCCGTGTACGCCGGCACTGGTGACGACCTTGTCGCCTCGTTGCAGACCGGCGAGCAGTTCGGCGTGGGCCTTCTCCTCGGCCCGCTGTGGCCTCCACATGAAGAAGTACATGATGAAGCCGAGGATGACGATCATCGGCAACATGCTGGTGAACGGGGAGGGTTGCGCGGCCGGTGCGGCCTGCATGAACACGACAGGGAGGGCGAGGGTCATGGGTCTCCGGGATCGCCGCAACCATCCTCCGGCCTAGTCCACCCCTCAGCCGCCGTGCGGAGCGCGGCGAGGGCCTCGGGCCCCTGCTCGATCGCGTCGCGAATGCGCCCCATCAAGCGCTGGTAGAAGGTGACGTTGTGGAGGGTCAGTAGCCGCGGCGCGAGGATCTCGTTGCAGGTGAAAAGGTGTCGGAGGTATGCCCGCCCGACGCGCCGACAGGCGTAACACGGGCACTCCGGGTCGAGCGGTCGTGGATCGTCACGGTGCCGCGCGTGCTTGATCGTCACCTTGCCGGTGGAGGTGAAGGCCACGCCGAAGCGCGCCGAGCGCGTGGGGATCACGCAGTCGAAGAGGTCGATGCCCGCCAGCACGCCGTCGACCAGATCGACGGGGTAGCCGACGCCCATGAGGTAGCGAATCTTGTGGCGGGGCAGTCGCGACGCAGCGAGCGCCGCCATCGCGAGCAATTGATCCCGGGGCTCGCCGACGGAGAGACCACCCACCGCGTATCCATCTAGGTCCATCGCCGCGAGTTCCTCGGCGTGGGCCGCGCGGAGGTCGTCGTGGGTGCCCCCTTGCACGATGCCGAACACGGCGGTGGACTCGCGCGCGCGCCGCGCGTCGAGACAGCGGCGGAGCCAGCGGGTGGTTCGCTCGGTGGAAAAGGCGACCCGGTCGCGATCGGCCGGCCACTCGATGCACTCGTCGAAGGCCATGGCCACGTCGACACCAAAGGCCTCCTGCACCTCGATGGCCACCTCCGGCGTGAGCAAGCGCCACTGGCCGTCGAGCGTGGACCTGAACTTGACACCCTCCTCGCTGATCTTCCTGAACTCCTTCAGGGAGTACACCTGGAAGCCGCCCGAGTCGGTGAGGATGGGACGGTCCCAGTCCATGAACCGGTGCAGGCCGCCGAGCGCCCGGATGCGCTCGTGCCCGGGCCGCACCCAGAGGTGGTAGGTGTTGGCGAGCACGATCTGCGCGCCCGTGCCGAGGAGGTCCTCGGCGGTGAGTGCCTTCACCGTGGCCTGGGTGCCCACCGGCATGAAGGCCGGCGTCTCCACGGTCCCGTGGGTGAAGCGCACCCGGCCGCGACGGGCGGCGCCGCTAGAGGCGAGGAGCGCGAAGTCTGCGGGCGGCACGGGGGCGCGCGCCTAGCCCGCGCGGGCGCCCCATGCCGGTGCGGGGAAGAAACAGGCGTCGCCATAGCTGAAGAAGCGGTAGCCATGCCGCACCGCGTGCGCATAGGCGCCGAGCACTCGCTCGCGACCGGCGAATGCAGCCACGAGCATCAAGAGTGAAGATCGCGGCAAGTGAAAGTTGCTGAGCAGCGCGCCTACCCGCCGGGGCTGCCATCCCGGCTGCAAGAAGATGTCGGTCTCGCCTGCGCCTGGGCCCGACGCCGACTCGAGCACGCGCACGGTGGTGGTGCCGACCGCGACCACGCGGCGCCGCTCGCGATCGGCACGCTCCAGCGCAGCCCAGGTTGTTCCCGGCACGAGGTATCGCTCCGGGTGCAGTCGCCCGCGCGCGAGCATCTCCGCCGTCAACGGGCGGAAGGTCCCGAGGCCGACCTCGAGTGTCACCGCCACCCGTTCCACGCCCCTGGCGTCGAGCCGGGCGAGGAGCCCGGGGGTGAGGTGCAGCCCGGCGGTGGGCGCGGCGGCTGCCGCCAGCGCCGACTCGCGAGCGTACACGGTCTGGTAGCGCTCCCGGTCCTCCAGTTCCTCGGCGCGGTCGAGGTACGGCGGCAGCGGCACCGAGCCCACGGCCGCCTCGATCTCCGCTAGCGACGGGGAGAAGCGCACCCGCGCGCGTCCCTCCTCGAGGCGGGCGAGCACGTCCACGCGCCCCGGCCCCGCCGCGAGAATCTCGCCTGCCCGGATCTTCCGCGCGGGGCGCAGCAACACCTCGGCCTCGTCACCGTCGGCGCGCAGGACGAGGATCTCGACGGCGCCTCCCGACTCGCGCCGCGCTTCGATGCGCGCGCGTCGCACGCGCACGTCGTTGACCACCAGCAAGTCGCCGGGGTTCAAGAGTGCCGGGAACTCCCGGACCTGGCGATCGGCGAGATCCTCGCCGACGACGAGCAGTCGCGCGGCGTCGCGCTCGGGCAGTGGGTGACGGGCGATCTGCCCGGGGGGCAGTTCAAAGTCCCACGCCGCCAGTGGGTCGGCCAGAGTCATGGGGGCTCGGAGCTAGCACGGTCCCGGGCGGAACCGACGGGTCGTCACCGCCGAGTCTGGCTGGGGTCGCGACCGGACCGCGCGCACTTGGCGATCAGTCGCCTCCCCGGCGAGCGCCGCCGATCGCAAGTGGGGAGGCGGTATTCGCCCGCACGGGATAGCCGCGGCCCCCCCGAGGTGCCAGATGTCGCGCGACCCATCCGCGAGCCCGATCCGCCGCCAGAAAGGCGGTCGGCGCGCGGCTCCTCCCGAGAGCCCCGCCGTCGACGCCGCCGAGGTGCCCCGGGCGATCGCCAGCCCCACCGTGACACCGGCTGCGCCCGTCGCCGCGCCACGCGAGCTGACCGACTTCGAAGGGCTGCGGGCCATCGGCGAGATGGACCCGGCCGAGGTGCGCGCGATGATGGACGCCTTCACCAGATCTCCGGCGCGCGGCGACCTGCGCGCGGGCCAGCGGGTTCGGGCGCGCGTGTCGAACGTCGGCAGCATGGTCATCTTCTGCGACGTTGGCGGCAAGGCGGACGCCACGCTCGACCGCATCGAGGTGACGGCCAGCATCACGGCGGGCGACACCATCGACGCGTTCGTGCTGAGCACCGACGGCGGCGAGCTCCGCCTCACGCTGAAGCCCTCCGGCAGCGCGGTGCGCGAGATGTTGGAAGAGGCGATGAACGCAAAGATCGCGGTGGACGGGAAGGTCGCGGCCGCCGGGGAGGCCGGCTGGGACGTGACGCTCGCCGATGGCGTGCGCGCCTTCTGCCCGGGCTCGCACTGCGGCGTGCCCGACGTTGCCGACGGGGCGCACCTGGGCCGGGTCCTGGCCTTCCACGTGTACGACCTGCGCGGCCGCGACGTGGTGGTGAGCCGCAAGCAGATCGTCGAGGCCGAGAGCCGAGCCGCAGACAGCGCGCGGCTCGGCGAACTCCGCGAGGGGAGCGTCCACGACGCCACCGTCGTGAGCCTGCGCGAATTCGGCGCCTTCGTGAAGCTCGCCAACGGCGCCGAGGGACTGGTACACCTCTCCAACCTCGCCGATCGGCGCGTGAAGCACCCGTCGGAAGTGGTGAAGGAAGGCGACGCGGTGCGCGTGCGCGTGCTCGCCATCGACACCGCCCGCCGGCGGCTCGACCTCGGCATCAAGCAGGCCGTGGAGATCAGCGCCGGTCGCAACGATAGCGCCGGGTTCAATCAGTTCGCGGCGTTGCTCAAGGACGTGAGAGTGAGGAGGTAGGCTGCAGGCCGTAGGCTATTCAGGTAGCGTGCAGCCTACCGACGGTTCGCCACCTCTTTCAACACCTCGAAGGCCGCCCGCTTGCGCGTCGCGTCGGCCAGGATCTCCTCCGGGTGCCATGTCCAGATGGCGTCGGCGCCCGCCCAGCGGCCCCAGCGGCCACGCTCGACCAGGCCGAGCCCCGAGCCCCCCTCGGGGCCGAGCGCGAGCACGACCCTCGGCTTGATGGCCTCGACCTGGCGAGCGAGGGCACCGATGCAGCTCGCGCAGGCTCGCGGCGCGGCGGTCCACGCGTCGCCGGGCTCGACGCTGAGCACCTTGAGCAACATGTTGGACAGCATCGTCGATGCCTCACCCCGCGCGGCCGGCGCGAGCAAGACCAGCGAAGAGCGCAGGCCCCCGCGACCCGCGAGCGTGGGCTCACCGCAACCCTCGCAATGTTCTGGAAGCGCGGCGACGGCGGCGGCGAGCCGTTCCTCGGGCCCCTGGGCGCGCGCCTTCCACTTGCCGAGCAGGCCCTCGCCCTCGCTCGGCAAGGGCCGAGAAAGCAACGCCGGGGCCGCCATCGCGAGGGGCGCGGGACTCGGCGACGGCGGCATGGGCACCACCGCCGCGGGCAGCGACGGCGTGGGCAACGACGGCGCGGTCCGCGTTGGCGTCAGCTCCCGCTGCGCGCGCACCTCCTCCTCGCTGCCGGGCGACGCTTCGCGTCGCGACTCTACAGGCACGCCGATGACCCCCTGGAGCCGAAGCGACTGCACTAGCGACACGGTGTCGGCAACGAGGGTCGCTAGCTCGGCCCGGGGGTCGTCCACCACGCCGTGGTATTCCAAGCGGGAACCTGCCGCCATATGCTGCGCACCCCGTGCCCCCAGCTCGTGCTCGCCTCGGCCTCCACAGGCCGCCGGGCCTTGTTTACTGCCGCAGGGATCGTCGTCAGCGCCGAGGCACCGCAGTGCGATGAGATCAGTATCACCGGCCCGAATCCCGCCGCCACGGCGCGGGCGAGGGCGGTGGCGAAGGCTGGGTCGCTGGCCCGGGCCGGGGCGATCGTCATCGGAGCCGACCAGGTGTGTCACCTCGACGGGCGGATCTTCAGCAAGCCCGCCGACGCAGCCGAACACCGCACCCAGCTCCGCGCCCTCCGCGGACGCACGCACACCCTGTCCAACGGGGTGGCGGTGCTGCACGACGGCGGCGAGGAGAGCTGGGTCACCGACGTGCAAGTCACCCTTCGCGACGACCTCAGCGACGAGGAGATCGACGACTACGTCGCCGCCGGCGAGTCCCGGGACTGCGCCGGTGGGTACCGGGTGGAGGCGCACGGCGCGCGGCTGATCTCGCGCGTGGACGGCGACCAGTTCGCGGTGGTGGGTCTCCCACTCTTCGAGGTGATCACCGTGCTACGCCGCCTCGGTTGGCGCCCCGCCCCCCTGTCGCATAAGCCCGCATTGCCCTTGTAGGGTCAACGCTCATGACCTCCCGCGCGGTCGGCATCGACCTCGGCACCACCTTCTCCGCCATCGCGCACGTCAACAAGTTCGGCGTGCCCGAGATCATCCACAACAGCGAGGGCGAGCGCATCACCCCGTCGGTGGTGCTCTTCGAGAACGACGACGTCATCATCGGCACCTACGCCAGGAACGCCGCAGTGGCCTACCCCGAGCAGGTGGTGGAGTTCGTCAAGCGCTACATGGGCGACGAGGACTTCGCCTTCGAGTACCGCGGCGAGGCCTACTCTGCCGAGAAGCTCTCCAGCTTCATCCTTGCTAAGCTCAAGCACGACGCCGAGATCCGGCTCGGGCACAAGGTCGACCAGGCCGTCATCACCGTGCCGGCCTACTTCGGCGACAAGCAGCGCCGCGCCACCAAGCGCGCCGGCGAGCTGGCCGGCTTCAACGTCCTGGCGCTGCTCAACGAGCCCACGGCGGCGTCGTACGCCTACGGCCTCGCCAACCCGGGCGTCGACAAGCGACTGCTCGTCTTCGACCTCGGCGGCGGCACCTTTGACGTCTCGATCGTGCACATTCGCGGCACCGAGATCACCGTGATCGCCACCACGGGCGACCACCAGCTGGGCGGCAAGGAGTGGGACGACTCGATGATCCGCTACGCGGCCGAGCAATTCCGCGTCCGCCACGGCATCGACCCCCTCGACGACCTCGCCGCTTACCACGACCTCCGCCAGAAGTGCGTGAGCGTGAAGCTCGCGCTGTCGAAGCTGCCCAAGCGGCAGCTCTTCTACGACTGCAATGGGAAGATCCTGCGGGTGGAAATCCCAAGGGAGAAGTTCGTAGACCTCACCGTGGGCCTGTTGCAGCGCTGCGAGGCCCTCACCCGCGACGTGCTCGACGACGCGAAGATGAAACCCGACGACATCGACACCGTCGTGCTCGCTGGCGGCAGCACCCGCATGCCGATGGTGCGCGACATGATCCGCCGGCTCTTCAACAAGGAGCCCGCCACCGACATCAACCCCGACGAGTGCGTGGCCCTGGGCGCCGCGCTGACGGCCGCTATCGAGTCGTCGCGGCTGGCCGGCGAGGCCCCGCCGGTCGACATCCGCACCCACGACGTCACGAGCCACTCGCTGGGCATGGTGGTCTACCGCGACGGAAGGCTCTACAACTCGAGGATCATCGAGCGCAACAGTCGCATACCCTGCGAGCGCACCCGCGACGACTACGTCACCACCCACGACGGCCAGTCCACCGTGGACCTGTGGCTCGTCCAGGGCGAGAACCCCGACCCGCTCGAGTGCAACGTGCTCGGGCACTTCGAGTTCTACGGGATCCCCATTCGTCCCGCGGGCCGGTCGCGACTGGCCGTCACCTTCCGCTACAACGCCAACGGCATCGTCGAGGTGGAGGCGATGGACCTCGACAGCGGGCAAACGCTCGCGCATCGTCTCGCCGCTGGCGCCGTCAACTTCGACGAACTCGCCCGCGACCGCGCGCCGATGAGCATCGCCCTGCTGGTGGACTGCTCGGGGTCGATGTACGGCAAGAACATCGAGGACGCCCGGAGCGCCGCTGTCGCCTTCGTCGAGCGCACCCTCGGCCCGAATCGGCAGGTCGCCGTGGTGGCTTTCCCCGGCGGTGTCGTCTGCCCGCTGACAAGCGACCTGCGGAAGCTCCGCGAATCCGTGGGAGACCTCACCCCCATCGGCTCCACGCCGCTGGCCGAGGGCCTCGGCACCGCCCGCGACCTGATGAAGAGCCGCGCCGGCGTGCAACGCGTCTTCGTCATGCTCACCGACGGCCACCCCGACGATCCCGAAGCCGCGCAGACCGAGGCGCATCGCATCCGCTCGCAGGGTGGGCGCATCGTCACCATCGGCGTGGGGCAGCAAGTGCGCCCCGAGTTCCTCCGCAGTCTCGCGTCGCGACCCGAGGACTACCACTTTTGCAGCGATAGCGTCGAGTTGCAGGGCACCTTCATCAACCTCGCCACCGAACTGGCCGGAGTCTAGCGGATGTCTACCACCACCGAAGCCAAGCTCGAGGAACTGGTCAACCTCATGCGCGAGCGCGCCTCGCGCGAGGACGGGCAGCAGCGGGCATTCGACGCCCTGTACGAGGAGTTGAAGCAGTACAAGGAAGACTTCATCTTCCAGGCCGAGAAGCCCTTCCTGCTCGACCTGCTCTTGTTCTACGACTCGCTGTCGTGGTTCCACCAGTCGCTGCAGCGGCGCGAGATGAGCCCCGACGTCGTCAACGACAGCTTCCAGTACCTTCTTGACGAGTTCCTCGAGCTTCTCTACCGTCGCGACGTGGTTCCTGCCGAGAACAACGACCGTTTCGACCGGAAGCTCCACAAGGCGGTGCGCGTGATGCCCGCGCCGACGCCGGGAGACGACTGGAAGGTCGAGTCGGTGCTCAAACGAGGATTTCTCCGCAACGAGAAGGTGCTGCGGGCCGAGGAGGTATCCGTGTATCGCCACAATCCCGACGGGGGGGCGAAGCAGGACTAGCCGATGGCAGACGACGGGCTCATCCTCGGCATCGACCTCGGGACGACGTTCTCGGCCATGGGCTACGTCGACCGCCACGGCAAGCCATGTCTGCTCCCCAACGCCGAGGGACACCCCACCACCCCCTCGGTCGTCCACTTCTACGACCGCGAGGCCTGCGTCGTGGGCGAGGAAGCGGTGAAGATGGTGGTCGTCGACGCCAGCAACGTGGTGCGCTTCATCAAGCGCCACATGGGCGAGCCCGACTTCAGCCTGGAGTTTTTCGGCAAGAGCTACGCGCCGCAAGAACTATCCGCGATCATCCTTCGCAAACTCAAGGACGACGCGACCGAGGCCCTCGGGTTCGAGGTGAACGAGGCGGTGATCACCGTCCCGGCCTACTTCAACGCCGCGCAGCGCGCGGCCACCGCCGACGCCGGCGCGCTGGCCGGCTTCAACGTGCTGTCGATCATCAACGAGCCCACCGCCGCCGCGATCTCCTACGGCCTCAAGCGCCTCGGCACCGACCGCAACCTCATGGTCTTCGATCTCGGTGGCGGCACCTTCGACGTCACCGTGATGGAAATCCGCGGGGCATCGCTTCGCACCGTCGCCAGCGACGGCAACGCCGAACTCGGCGGCAAGGACTGGGACGATCGGCTGCTCAACTACGTGGCCGACAGCTTCCAGAAGCAGTTCAGCCTCGACCCGCGCGACGACCCGCAGCCCTACCAGGAGCTGTACGAGCGCTGCTTGCATGCCAAGATCAGCCTCTCCACCAAGCCGAGGGCGGTCATCCCGGTGAACTACCGGGGCCACCGCGCCGTCGTGCCCGTGACACGCGAGGAGTTCGAGGGGCTCACCCGCGACCTGCTCGTGCAGTGCGAGGACACCTGCAACATCGTGCTCGAGAAGTCGCGGATGCGCTGGGCGGACGTCGACGACTTCATCCTCGCCGGGGGCAGCACCCGGATGCCGATGGTCCAGTCGATGCTGCACCGCCTCTCGGGCAAGGCACCGGCGAGCGGGGTGAACCCCGACGAGTGCGTGGCCCTTGGAGCGGCGCTGGCCGCGGTGTTCCGCCACCGGCCCGAGCACCCGGCACTCCAGGCCTACCGGACCGCCAACGCCGACCGGAAGTCTCCGGCCGACGTGGAGATCTCCGACCCCGACAGCTACACCCCGGCGCGCGCCGCAGACAACGAGGGCCCGCCGCCCTCCAACGTCGTCGGCCTCCCGGGGGTGCGCATCACCGACGTGGCCACCCACCCGCTCGGCATCGTCGTGCTCGACACCAACCTCAAGGAGCGCATCGTAAACCTGATCCCGGAGATGACGCCCCTGCCCTGCGACCGCCGCGGCCGCTTCGCCTACGCCTACGACAGCATGACAGCGGTGCGGGTGGAGGTGACCGAGGGGCACGGCGAGTCGCGCGACGAGGTGGCGGTCATCGGCGAGGTGGTGCTCGACAACCTGCCGCCCCGCCCCCGGGGCACGCCGCTCGAGGTTGTGTACCGCTACACGGTCAACCAGATCCTCGAGGTCGATGTCACGGATGTCGAGTCGCGACATACCCGCCGCGCCCGGATCAACCTACGCGGCAGCATCGACGAGCGCCAGATGAAGGAAGCGCGCGAGCGTATCGCGCGCGCTAGTATCACCTAGATCCTGATGGAACGCAGAGAGCTCGAGGAGATCGCGAGGTTCTTCGCCGCGAGCGGTCACCGCTCGCCGATGGCCTATCTGGACCTCGACGAGAAAGCCTCCGAAGAGGAAATCGAGGTCGCACTCAAGAAGAAGCGGAGATGGGCGCAAGGCCAGCAGGCCAACCCGAAGTACCGGGCCGAGGCGCTGTTCGTCATCAAGTTCAACGCGGCGCTCCGGCGCCTGTTGATCGAGGAGCGGGAAACCTACGAGGCGCACTTTCTCGACGGGCAGACCCAGGCGAAGCTCGACGAGATCGACAAGTTCATCCGCGGTGCGCTGGCCGTCGGCGTGCTCACCCCGCAGCTCGACGCCGCCATCCGCGTTCACGGACGCAGCCTCGAGATGGCCGATCACGCGGTGGAGCAGCGCATCAACGCCATCGCCAACGAGCTCGGTATCACCCAGTCCACCGATGACGACGCGGGCAGGGCCGCCTCGACGATCGACTTCTACGCCCTGCTGCAGGTCTCGCCCTTCGCCAACGACAACGAGATCGCCGAGGCCTACCGGGAGCGCTACCGCTGGGCCCGCAACCTCCGCGACCACGACCGCAGCGGCAAGGTGCTGGGTGCCCTCGACGACGCGTGGCGCATCCTACGGGATCCCGAGCGGCGGAAGCGCTACGACCAGCGTCGCGACGAGCTGGAGAGTGTCACCGCAGGAGTGGAGAAGCGGGCGAGGGCCCTCGCCCAGCTCGTCGAAGGATCCGACGGCAGCACGCCGCCGACGGCCGACCCCGCCCGCACCAACGAGACCGCGCTCGCCGGCATCCGGGCGCGGACGACGCTCCCGCCCGGACCCGACGCCCCGAGCGAGCCCCTTGCCGTCGCGACCTCGCTCGCTGAAGGCGAGGCGTCCCCGGAGCACAGTCCCCTCCGCCTGGCCACCACGGGCGAGGTGAGAGCACCGATCCCGAACATCAGCGGTCGAACGCTCGGTCTCGCATCGGGTCCCCAGCAGCTTGGCGAGCGCCAGCCCCGGCTGGCTCTCCCGGGGAAGACCATCGTGCGTCTCGTCGTGCCCCGGAGCGCGCCGGTTTCCTATCCCGTGAAGGTGCAGAACGCCGGCCAGGGAGAGATGCCGGGGAAACTCGTTTCCGACGCCATCTGGCTGGTGGTCGGCCGCGCGTGGCTCGACCCGCAGGCGCGCCAGCAAGACGTGATGGTGGAGATTCGCCCCGCCGACATGCCGGCGAATCGCGCGAGCGCCACGCTGACGGTCGTCGCCGACCACGGCGAGCGACGGGTGGTCAGCTTCGAGGTGTCGCGACGCAGCTATGTGCTGCCGTTCATCGCGGCGCTGACCCTGACCGCGGGGTTCGCCTCCACCTACTTCGCGATGCAGTACCGATCGAGCGCGGTGGTAGACAGCGTCGGTCCCACGTTGCGCCTCGAGATCGACCCCCCGGCCGACCGGGTGCTGGTCGACGACGTTCTCGTCGGCGCCGGTCGCA
>VGRE01000033.1 GCA_016875435.1 Deltaproteobacteria bacterium
GGCCCGTCCAGGGGGCCGCGGCCTCCAGTTGTGCCGCCACGCGCACCAGCGTGGCCTCGTCGCCGTAGGCGGCGGCGAGCTGCACGCCGATGGGCATCCCACCGGCCGACCAGTGCAGCGGCAGGCTGATCGCCGGTTGCCCAGTTTGATTGAACAGCTGGGTGTTGGGCGTGCGCTCGAAGTTGTTGGCGGCGAGCTGCGCCAGCACGGCGCGGATCACCGCCGCCGAGGGCAGCGCCCGGAGCACGCCGAGGCCGAGCTTCTCCGCCGGCTTGAGCCCGAGCTGGCCGATGCGCACCGGCGGGTGGGCCAACGTGGGCAGGAGCCACAGGTGGTACCTGGCGTGGAAGGCGCCGAGGGTGCGCCCGGCGGCCTGGATCTTCTCGCGGGCGTGCAGCAGCTCCACCCCGCCGACGATGTCGCCTACCTGCTTGAGAAACCAGGTGGAGGGCTCGAAGTCGGCGGCACGTGCCGTCTTGCCGGTCCACCGTTCGAGGTCGGCGATCTCCCCGGCCACGCCGGTGCCCACCTGCGCGAGGTAGGCGTGGACCAGCGCGTCGCGATCGATCTCCGGCGCCGCTTCCTCCACGTCGTGACCGAGATCGGCCAGGAGGCGCGCCGTCTTCTCGACCGCGACCTTGCACTCCGGGTCGGTGTCGCGGCCGAAGAGTGAACGGGTGGAGAAGGCCACGCGGAGCCGTCCCGGGTCGGCGCCCACCTCGTCGGCCAGGGGTCGGGACAACGGTGGGGCCGCGTAGGGGTCGCCGGGCTCGGGCCCAGCCATCACGTCCACCAGCGCGGCGGTGTCGCGAACCGAGCGCGTCAGCACGCCCCACTGCACGTAGCCGCCCCAGCCCTCGCCGCTGTCCGGCGCGAGGCTGATGCGGCCGCGCGAACACTTCAGCCCCACCAGCCCGTTGGCGCTGGCCGGGATGCGCAGCGAGCCGCCGCCGTCGCCACCGTGCGCGAGGGGGACAGCGCGCGCGGCGACGAGCGCGCCCGACCCGCCCGAGGAGCCGCCGGTCGAGTGGTCGGGGTTCCACGGGTTGCGCGCTGGACCGCGCCAGGCCGACTCGGTGGTGCCGAGGATCGCCAGCTCGGGACAGTTGCTCTTCGCGACGAAAATGAAGCCGGCGCGGCGCAGCCTCGCGATGGCGGTGGCGTCGTGATCGGGCACGAAGCCGTCGAGGAAACGGCAGGAGGCGGTGAAGGGGACGCCCTTCACGAAGCCGTCGAAGTCTTTCACCACCATGGGCACGCCCCGGAAGGGGCCGTCGGCGGGCACCGCCGCCCGCGCCTCGTCGTACATCCGGTGAACCACGGCGTTGAGCGCGGGGTTCACCTTCTCGATGGCAGCGATGGCGGTGTCGATCAGCTCGGCGGGCGACACCGCGCCGCTCCGCACGCGGTGGGCACACTCGGTGGCGTCGATCTCGGCGTAGTCGTGCATGCGGCAACGTCACGCGGCCGCCGTCGCTGGGCCACGGCTCGTGAAAGGTGGATGGTTACTATTGACAAGCCAAGAGTAACTTCGTACCCTCCTCATCGTGAACGCCGTTACTCGTCGCATGGACTTCTGGCGCGCCAAGCAGGGCGCCACCTTCGACGCCGAGCAGGCGTACCAGGAGGAGGCCATCCGGGGCCGCGCGGCGCGCCGCGTGCGCACGAGCCTGCGGCGCCTGGAGCCGGTGGCGATGCTCACGCCCCGCTGGTCGGTGCCCCAGGGCTTCCTCGAGGACATCGCCCTCGACCTCGCCGTGGGCGAGCCGAGCGTGGGCTGCCGCACCGTGTCGTTCCGGCCGCTGCTGGGCCGGAGCAGCCCCGAGGCGTGGAACTTCATCCTCCGGGTGCTCGGCGACCTCGCCAACCCCGGGTGGCAGGGGCGTCCCTTGCCGCTCGTGGTGGATCGCCGTGGTTTCTACTACGCCGCCGAGCAGATGCTCGACGAGGCGCATCTCGAGGCCCCGTACCCGGTGGCCCTGCTCGCGCACTCCTGCGAGCACCTGCCGGTCGAGGTCCTCGAAGACCTCGCGCTGGTGTGGGCGCGCTACTCCGAGCGCTGTCGCGACCAGCGCCGCTGCACGGTGTTGCTCGCCGGGAGCGTCGACACCCCGGCCCTGGACGTGGGCCACGCCGCCCGCATCGAGCTCAGCGACATGGGCGAGGCCGAGGCCGCCGTGTCGCTGGTGATGCAGGTGGGCGCGATCCCGCCGCGCCTGCTCGAGAAGGCAGCGCGTTTCTCCGGCGGCGTGCCGGCGGTGGTGGCGGCGCTGGGTCGGGGCGCGATGGACGGCGCCTTCCCCTCTGCCCCGGAAGACATGCTGCGCGCCATGGGACCGGTGGCCGACGAGCTGCGCGGCGCTGTCCACTCGGTGATGCGCCTGCCCGAGGCGGCCGATCGCCTGCACGACCTCATGAAGGGCGAGCCGCTCCTCGAGGAGCCGAGCGTCGACCGCGAGCTGTTGATGGCGGGCCTGTTGCGCCGCGCGCGCGGCGTGGGCCCCCAGTTCGTTGAACTGCGCACCGACGCCATCCGGGGCGCCGCCGGTGCATAACGGCGCGCGGGTGTCGCTCGGCGGCGGGGCCTCGTTGGCGCCGCGCCGCGCCGCCAAGTCGCTGGCCCCGGGGGATGCCCAGGCCAAGGTCATCGCCGTGGCCGCGCAGAAGGGCGGCGTGGGCAAGACCACCACCACCGTGTCGCTCGCGGCGGCGCTGGCCCGTTTCTACGGCCAGCGGGTGCTGGTCATCGACCTCGACGCCCAGTCGCACGTGTCGCTGGCGCTTCGCGAGATGCTCAACGTCGGCGGCGGCTCTCTCGCCGAGCTCCTGGAGGAGCCCACCACCATGGAGGTGGCGGAGATCGCCGTGGGCACGCGCATCGACAACCTGGAAGTCACGCCGAGCTGTCCCGAGCTGGCCCGCGCCGAGAACCGGCTGTCCACGCGCATCGGCAAGGAGCTGGTGCTGCGCGGGCTCATCGAGGTGTCGCGGACTCACTACGACGTGATCCTGCTCGACTGTCCCCCGAACCTCGGCAACCTCACGCTCAACGGGTTGGTGGCCGCCGACAGCGTGCTCGTCCCCTGCAACCCGGCGGTGCTCGCCGTGTCGGGTGTCGAGGGGCTGATGGGCGCCGTCGAGCAGATCAAGGGCGCGCTGAACCCCTCGCTCGATGTCCTCGGCCTCGTCCTCACGCGGGTAGACCAGCGCAACGGCGCCACCAACGCCACCATCGCCGACATGCTCCGCGAGAACTGGGGTGAGCTGCTCGCGCCGGTGCAGGTGGGCGCCGACGTGGCCCTGCAAAAGGCCCAGCTCGAGGGTCGCGACATCTACGCGTTCGATCCCGACTGCCGCGCCGCGCAACAGTACAGCGAGCTGGCGGAGTGGGTGCTCGGGCGGATCAGTCGGTAGAACTGCGCGGCTTCGAGGTGTCTCCCGCCCGGGGCGTGTCGTCGCCCGGCCACTTCGAAAACACCGCCGCCTCGAGGTACACCCCGGCGTTCCCCGCCTGGTAGCTGGCCTCGGCCTTGAGCTTGACGATCTCGGCGATGGTCGACGAGGCCCCCACCGCCACCCCGAAGCCCTCCGACGCGAACTCCACGCGGGTAACGGGCGAGAAGAGCCCATCGGGCCAGATCTCGCCCTGCAGCGAGAGCGCGTGGTCGCTGCGCAAGTCGGTGACGAGCTCCGCCTCCGCGCCCACGATGAGCAGGTCGAGCCGCGCCCCCGCTTCCAGGCCGCCGAAGGGCGCCCCGTTGATGCCGCCCGCCCACGCGCCGAGGCCGAGCTCCACCACCTCGACGTCCAACTCGCCGCGCGCGCCGGCGAGGAAGGGCATGGGACCGACCTGGTCGAGGTCGAACACGTTGGTGGTGGCGGGCTGGCCGCCGGCCACGAGCACCACGCTGGCCACGGGGCTGCCGAGGGTCAGCTCGCCGCCGAGCATCGCGCCGGGGAGTCGTCGCGACACCAGCGACGGCGTCACCAGCGCGTTGCGCCAGGGGTCCACCGACTCCATGCGGAACGGCGCCGGGTACACGCCGCCGGCCAGTCGCCAGCCCTTGCCGAAGCCCTCGCCCACGAGGCGCTCGGGGCCGAGCGAGTAGATGAACAGCCCGTCGCCGCTGAGCACGGCAGCGGCGTCGAGCTGCAGCTCCACGGCCACGCTCTGGCCCTCGATGCGGAGGTCGCCCTCCACC
Organism: Deltaproteobacteria bacterium; assembly: GCA_016875435.1. GTDB lineage: Bacteria > Myxococcota_A > UBA796 > UBA796 > SXON01 > SXON01. The sequence continues at coordinate 4,203 of VGRE01000033.1, forward strand.
TGGCGCAGCCCGAGGCCCACGCCGCTATCGCCACCGAGGTCGCTGCCGCCGGCGAGATCGATGGCGCCGCCCACAAGGACGTCGTCGGCGAGGGCGGTCGAGAGGAGGATGAGCATGGGGGTGAGACTCCGGGGCGGGCACGGGGTGTCCGCGCAGGAACAATCTCACCAATTCTCTTGCCGCGTCAAGGGCGATTTCACTTGCGCAGCGTCGCGAGAAGTGCGATACTAGTCACGATCAGAGCGTGCAAGCAACGTTCTATCGCAGATAGTGGAGGTTGTGTGCGGATGAACCCCCTCCCCCGTTCGGAATGGTATTCGCCGCGCGCTGAGGTGGCTCGCGTTCCTGCTCGGGCTGGCGCTCTTGCTCGTTCCCGGTCGTAGTCACGCGACCGTACCCACCATCTCGGTGGGGACGATCACCAACCCGTACTCGCCCGCCAACACGATGATGTACTCGGTGCCGGTGACCGTGGGCGATTACGCCGCGGACGCCGATCACGACGGGCGCGTCGGCTTCCGTATCGCCTCGGGCAACTGCGCCGTCGGCGGCGGCTGGCGCTTCACCGAGGTGCACCGCTTCGCCACCAGCACGACCCACACCTTCACCCTGTACAACTTCAAACCTGGGCAAACCTACCAGTACAGGGCGGAGGTAGGTCCCGTCGGGTCGGCGAACTCTACTTGCGGTACGCTCGGCACGCCGTCGCTGCCCACCGACCTCGGCTACCTCGACCTCGACTACGACGGCTCCGGGGGTTTGGCCACCGACTTTGTCCTCGTCGACACGACCGACTGCGGATCGAGCACGCAGCGGGAGTACATCATCGCCGTCGATGCCAACGGCCAGTTCATCTCCTGGTACCTCGACATCGCCGCCATCGCGGGCTCCGGGGGCAACTCCCTCGGGGGGTGGCGCTTCCAGAAGGGCACTGGTCCCACTGCAGACCGGTTCCTCGGCATCCTCGACCGGCGCTACCTCTACGAGTGGGACTGGACCGGGGCCACGCGGAACGTGCGCGACTTTGGCGACGTGTGCGCGAGCGCCGCCGGCGACGACGGCCCCTGCATCCACCATGACGCGTTCAAGCTCGCGGCCACGGGAACGAGCTACGTGCTCACCAGCGCCATCAGCAGCGAGGACCCCGCAGGAACCGGTTGGGATGGCGTGTGCAACGCGAGTGACCGCTTCGTCAACGACGGATTCGACGAGCTAGACACCAGCCTCTCCACCACCGACAGCCCCGACGCGATGACCGACTGGGGCTACGACCCCGACACCGACGGCGGCGAGAACGAGGGCGAGTCGCGTGCCTGCAATTCCGGGTACTGGGACCCGTACTTCGTCACGCGACCGCTCGACTGGATGCACCCGAACTCGGTGTCGGCGCACAAGCCGGGTAGCGACGTGCTGGTAGACCTGTCGTTCAAGGAGTGGAACCAGGTGATCCGGGTGAACGCCAGCACCAACGCGGTGGTGTGGCGCATGGCGAACGGCTCCACGTGGAGCACGCTCACCCTGGCGATCAACGGCGGCATCACTGGCTCGGCAGGCTTCGCCGGCCAGCACATGGTCCACGACATCGATGGCTTCGTGCAGATGTTCGACAACGAGGGCGGCCCGTCGGGCACGTCGCGGGTGTTGCGTTGGCAGCTGAGCGGGGGGCCGCCGGTGACGACGGCGACCATCGTGAAGAGTTGGGAGCTTGTAAACGCCGGTCTCGGTGCTCTCGTGTGTCCGGGGCAAGGCTCAGGGGTCACCGTGCTCGGCACCTCCGGCAACAGCGTGCTCGCGTTGTGCAACGCGGAGCGCCTCGTGGAGGAACTGAGCGACTACGACGGCGACACGAGCGCTGAGCCGCCGCTCATCATCCAGCTCGCGACTGATCCTTGCACCTCCGCCGGCGGACCGGACGAACACAGCGAGATCCGCGGCTGGTACCGTGCCTTCCCGGTCGAGCAGATCGGGCCATTCTGATGGGCGCCTGGTTCCAGGGGCTCTGGCTGGCGGCCGGATGCGCCGGAGGGGCCGAGGAAAATGGCAGCGACCGGCCCGCTGGTGCCGATGGCGGGGCCGACACCGCACCGGACAGCGAGGTGAGCGGGACCGACAGCGTCCCTGACACCGGGCCCGAGGTCGGCGACTCCGCGGTCGACACAGGCGAGTGCGAGGTCACTGCCTGGTACCGCGACGGTGACGGTGACGGTGCCGGGCGCGACGAGCTGCCGACTTGGGCGTGCCAGGCCCCCCCGCGCCATGTGGCCAACCACCTCGACTGCGACGACGAGCACGCGCTCGCGCGCCCCGGGGCCTTCGACCGACCGCTGGACGGCGTGGATGGTGACTGTGACAGGGAGTTCGGGATATCCATGATCGGCCGGATGCCGGCGTGGCGGTTCGGTGACGGCGAGCAGTCCGACGAATGGTGGCATGGCCACATCGGAGTCGCTCTGACCGCGGGCGACGTGACTGGGGACGGACACAGCGATTTGGTCGTCGGGAGCTGGTCGCAGTGGCTCGGCGATGGGGACCGCCACTCTGGAGCCGTCTTCGTCTTCGCCGGACCCTTGGCGGCGGCGCGCAGCGTGACCGCCGGGGAGGACGCGGTCGCCACCCTATTGCCTGGCTCTCTAGACTGGACGGACTATGTTTGCACCGTCCCCGACACCGACGGCGATGGCTATATCGAGCTGCTCGTGGCGGGCGCGTACGACAGCGACGGCATGCACGCCGGAGTGGCCTACCTAGCGGGGTTTCCCCTGACGGGCATGGTCGACCTCCCCTCCGTGGCCCGCACCTTCCACGGCCATCACACCAACGCCAACCTTGGCCCCTGCGCCGCCAGCGACTTCGACGGCGACGGGCTCGGCGACCTCGTGCTCACCTCGATGTACGAGCACGACGGCCAGGACACTCTTGGCCGGGCGTACCTGATGCTCGGCCCCATCGAGCACGACGACATCGACGAGGCCGAGCTGATCCTCGAGGGCGCTTTCAACGACGAGGCGCTGGGGGCCTCGGTGGCGAACGCGGGGGATGTCGATGGCGACGGCCTCCCTGACTTCGTGCTCACCACCGCCGCGAACACCAAGGACGACAGCGACATGGTGGCGTACGTGCTCACCGACAGGCCAAGCGGCGTGATGCAGGCCGCGTCGGTGGCGGCGGTGCTCGACTACTCCACGGGCAGCGACGGCCGCACCATGCAGCTCACGGCAGGCGAGGTGGGCGACGTCAACGGTGATGGCTACGCCGACGTTGGACTCGGCCAGGACAGCGACGGCGACAGCTTCTACGTGCTCGCCGGGCCCATCACAGCCGGTGCAAGGCGTGTGATCGTCGATGACTACGTGGCCGTGTTTCACTCTTGGAGCCTCGGCGACCCAGAACTGACCGCCGCCACTCGCCTCGGCGACTGGAACGGCGACGGCGAGCCGGCCGACGACTTCGCGCTCGCGAACAGGCGCTTCGAGCCTTCCACGGCCCCTCCCGAGCGCAACTGCGGTTCGCTCGACGAGGCCTGCTACGCCGGCGCGGTGTTCATCGTCGCCGGGCCGGTGGCGCCGGGCAGTTACGACCTCGAGCGCCAGGCCGACCGCCTGGAGAGCGCTCAGCTCGACGGGCGCCTTGGGTCTGCCCTGGCAGGCGGCGCCGATCTGGACGGCGACGGCTTCCCCGATCTCGCAATCGGCGCTCCGATCGGCGACTACGGCGGCGGCAGCGCGACCGGCATGGCCTTCGTCGTCTTCGGCGGCCCCGACGCGGTGCCCCCCGCGCACTGAGGCCCGCCCCCTTGCGCGACGATCGGGCGCCCGCAGGCACGAAGAAACAATCTCACCCCTTCTCTTGTCGCGTCAAGGGCGATATGCTGTCGATCCCACCTTTCCCCGTCGCGCGCGGCCCTCCTCCGCGCCCGGAGTTCCCATGGAAGCACTCGTCGATCCCTTCCACCCCGTTCTCCGCGTGCTCGAGCGCTACCGCGCCGACGTGCACTACCTTCGTCCCGGCGCGCCCGAGGGCACCGCCGACGCGGTTCAGGAGCACCTCGGCCGCGAGATTCCCGCCTCACTCAAGGCATTCTTGTTGCGCTGGAACGGCGCCACGCTCTTTCGCGGCGCGCTCAGGGTGCGCGGCGTGGCCGACCTCGCGCCGCCCGACGCCGACCATCCCGAGGTGGTGCTCTTCGCCGACGGCCCGCGCGACAGCGACCGCTGGGCCTTCGCCGAGACCGCCTTCGGCCACCACTTCGGCCGCTGGGACGGCGAGCGCCTCGTTCCCCTGCACGAGCACTTCAACCGCTGGCTCTTCGCCCAGACGCGCATCCTCGACGAGAACCTGCGCGACGAGGCCGACGAGCTGCGTGTCCGCCTCGACGTCGACCCCGCCTGCGGCCTCTTGTGGCAGCAGCAGGGCGAGCGCCTCCTCGCCGAGGGCAACGCCGAGGCCGCCACCGCCGCCTTCCGCCGCGCGTCGGCGCTGCACCCCGACCACCCGGGCGCGTGGCAGCGACTCGGCGAGGCCCTGCTCGGCGAGGACGACAGCCAGGCCCGGGGGGCGCTGGTGATGGCGTGGCGCGCCGCGCGCCTGCCGCTGGCCTACGCCGGCGCCCCGGCCGCGAGCGCCGAGCTGGTGCGCTGCCTCGAGGGACGCTTCCCCCCGGGCGACCCGGGCTTCGAGCGCGAGTTGTTGTCGTTCCTGGAGGAGCGCGTCACCGACGTGCGCCATCGCGAGGGCAGCGACATCATCGTCGCCGCCGCGCTGGCGCTGGTGCGCTGCCGCCTCGCCAACGGCGACCGGCTCGGCGCCCGCGACGCGATCGAGGCCCTGCGCACCCGGGCTGCCGGCTGGGCGCTTCCCCCCGACCTGTCGCGACTGTTGCTCGCGCTCGCCGGATTGCAGGCCGACCTCGGCAACCACGACGAGGCCGAGGAGGTGATCCGGCGCCTTCGCCGCCACGACGACCCGAGCGTGCGCTCGCAGGCGGAGCTGGTGCTCGCCCGCGTCGCCCTCGTGCGCGAGGAGCCCTGGGTGGAGGACATCGCCCGCGGCGCGCTCCCCGACCTGCGCGACCCCGCCGATCGCTGCGAGGCCTTCCTCGTGCTTGCCGAGCATGCCCGCGGCAACGACGCGTCCTCGGTCGACGCCGCCGCGCGGCTCGCGTCGGGCCTCGGCGATCCGCAGCTCAGTGCCCGGGTGAGCCTGGCGCGGGGCGACCTGCTGCGCGCCCAGGGCGACCTCGCCGCCGCGAAGAACGCCTACCTCGCCTGCGATGCCGACCCCGAGGCGGCGCTCCGCGCCCAGGTCCGAGTCGGCGACCTCTGCGACGACCCCGCCGAGGCCTTGCCCTTCTACGTGGCCGCCGTGGAGGGCTACGCGCGACTGGGCCTGCCGCTGCGCGAGGCCTGGGCCCGCTTGCGACTGGTCCGCTGCGGCGACGCCTCGCAGGCCCACGAGGCGGCGCGGGCCTTCCGCGCCGCGGGACTCGCCGCCGGGGTCGCGGCGTCCGACGGCATCCTCGGCCGCCTTGGCCACGCGCTCGACTGGCACGTCAACCTCGCCGCCGACGCGGCGCGGCAGCGTCACGACGCCCAGCGCATGCGCCCGCCCCACGCTCGCGCCGACGCGGATCGTCCCGAGCGCCGCCTGATGGCGCATCGGCGCGCCATCGCCGGTTGCGACGAGGCCATCGTGAGCGCGCTGGCCAGCGACATCGGCCAGGAGCTACAGCGCATCAAGGACGCCGAGGGGCGGGCGCGCGACCCGATGGTGATGCGCTTCGTCGCGGGCATCGACCTGCTCGCCGGTCACCCGTCGTGGCCGGCCGCCAAGGTGATGCTCGCCATTCTCGCGGAAGACGTGCGCCAGCCGGTTGCGGAGCGCGCCATCGTGGGCGCCCTCGCCCGCTCGCCCAACATGACGCTGGTCGACGCGCTGGTGCGCGCGCTCGACGGCGGCACCGAGCCCACCCGCCTCGCCACCATCATCGAGGTGCTCGGCTGGCGCCGCGAGCCGATGGCGGCGCCGCGGCTGCGCGAGTTCGTGGCGGCGGGTTCCCTCCCCATCAAGAAGGCCGCGATCACCGCGCTCGGCCGAATCGGCGACACCGACGCCATCGACGTGATCGACGCCGCGCTCGACGAGCCGGAGCTGGCCGAGGTGGCCTCCACCGCGCTGTTGTTGCTCGGCGAGTTCCGCGGGGTCGACTTCTTCGCGCAGGCGCTGTCGCGCGGCGAGCGTTGGCTCACCCAGTCCCCCGGCGAGATCGTCGGGCGCCACGGCGGGACGAGCTACCGCTTCCTCCTCACCCGCACCGCCGCCGCGCCCGGTCCCGCCGGCCTCGGCGCGCTGGCTGGTCTCGGGCTGATGGGCAGCAAGAGCGCCGTCGCCACGCTCATCGAGCATGTCGATGGTCGCGACACTCAGCGCCAGATCATCGCCACCACCGCGCTCGAGTGCATCACCGGTCACCGCGAGGACGTGGAAGACCCCCACGTGAAGGGCCGCTGGACGGCCTGGTGGGCCGAGCACGAGCACGAGTTCGCCGAGGGCGTGCGCTACCGCGACGGCAAGCCGCTCACCGTGCGCGCGCTGATCGAGCGCCTCGCCCACGACGACTACACCGTGCGCCAGTCGGCCTACGACGAGCTGCGCATCGCCACCGGCGCGACGCTGCCCTTCGACGCCGACGGGCCCTGGCGGGTCCAGCTCGCGCACCGGGCGGCCTGGGCGCGCTGGTGGGCCGACCATGCCCACGATCTCCCGGCCACGGGATGGATGTTCCACGGGGAGGCGTTGAGTTGACCATGCTGCTCTTCCTCGCCTGCGCGCACCCGGTCGACGTGGCGCTCACCGCCGCCGAGGTGGCCCCGACCATGGCCAACGCCCAGCCCTGGGACGGCCCCGACAATGTCCCCGCCGAGGCCAAGGGCGCGGCGATGGGCATCCTCGCCCAGCTCGACCCCTCCGGGCAACTCGGCACCGCGGTGATCGCCACCGCCGAGGCGCTGGTGCAGCCGGACGTGTCGGCCACGGCCAAGTACGACCCGGGCGACGGCGGCGCGGCCTCCACGCTGGTGCTCCCGACCGTGAGCGACACCACCTCGCCCACCTGGGCGCTCAACCCCGTCACGACCTTCAGCCGCGTGACGCTCGGTCCCAGGTCAACGCTGAGTATCGTCTTTGTCGACAAGGACGTGCAGGCCGACGACCTCGTCGGCACGGTCGTCCTCTCCCCGGCCGACCTGTCCCGGGCCGAGCGCGCCGGGGAGCCGTGGGTGGTGGATGTTTCGGCACAGACGAGCGGACAGCTCAAGAGCGTGAGCGTGAGCGTGGTGGCGTCGCCCTAGATCCGGATCTTGTACGCGTTCTGCTGCTTCACTTCCTTCTTCTGGTCCTCGCGTGCCACCTTCGCCTTCTCCAGCCACTCCTTGAACACCTCGTTGGTGGGCTCGAAGCTGAGCGCGAACTGGATGTTCATGCAGGCGCCGCTGTAGTCCTTGTCGGTCCAGTTCTGGAGCGCCATCTTCCAGTACTTGCCGCCCTTCTCCGAGCGGGCGGCCTTGCTGGGATCGGTCTTCGCCGCGGCTTCCTCGGCGGCCAGCTTGCGGGCCTCCGCGTCGAGCTTGAGCTTTCCACCCCGGCGCTCGCTGTCGTAGCGAGCACGGGTGTCGGGATCGCGTAGCACGCGATAGGCGTCGTTGATCGCCTTGAACACCTCGTTGGCCTTGGCGCGGGTGTCGATCGTGGCCCCCGCCGCCACCCGGTCGGGATGCAGGCGCCGTCCCTCGCTGCGGAAGGCGTCGTCGATCTCGCTTTGGGGGCAGTCCTCGCGGGTGCCGAGCAACTGGTAGTAATCGAGCTGGCCGACCAGCTCGTGCATCGTCTCGACCTCGATGCGGATGCGGAGGCGGGGATCCATGCGCGCCAGTTTACTCAGAAATCCACGTCGTCGAAGCGCGCCGCCTTGATTTCCTCGGGTGCCAGCCCGCTCTTGGCCTCGATGCGGATGCTGTTCTCGATGCCGAGCGAGTCGTCGAGCGCGCGCACGTGGACGATGCCGTCGTTGTCGATCTCGAAGGTCACCCGCACCTTCACCTGGCCGCGCGGCCTGGGCGTGAGCCCCTCGAGCACGAACTCGCCGAGCAGCTCGTTGTCGGCGGCCATCCGGCTCTCGCCCTGGAACACGGCGATGCGCACCTCGGTCTGGCTGTCGAGGGCGGTGTGGAACACCTTCGACGAGTCGGTGGGGATGGCGGTGTTGCGGGGGATGACCACCTCCACGAAACCGCCCACGGTCCGCACGCCGAGCGACTGAGGTGTCACGTCGAGCAGCACGCTGGATGCGGCCTCTCCCACGTTGGTGAGCGCGTGGGCCTGGATGGCCGCGCCCACCGCCACCACCTCGTCGGGGTTGAGCGAGGCGTTGGGACTCTTGCCGAAGAACTGCTGCACCGCGTCGCGCACCAGCGGGAAGCGCGTCATGCCGCCCACGAGCAGCACGTGGTCCACCTGGCGGGTGGTCATGCTCGCGGCCTTCAGCGCGTCGTCACACACGTCGAAGGTGCGCTGCACCAGCGGCATCACCCACTGCGCGTAGGTGAAGCGGTCGACGAGCGCGGTGAAGTCGTGTTGCTTGCCGTCGGGGCCTCGGTGCAGCGCGGGCACCTGCACCTGCACCTCGTCGGCGGTGGACAGCGCGATCTTGGCGCGCTCGGCCGCCTCGCGGAGCTTCATCCGCACCGTCCGGTTGTCCGCGAGGTTGAGCCCGGTCTGGCGGCAGAACTTGTCGAGGAACTGGTCGGCGGCGGCGTAGTCGAAGTCGTCGCCGCCGAGGAAGGTGTCGCCTGCGGTGGCCACCACCTCGAAGAAGTCGTCGTCGATGCGGAGGACCGAGATGTCGAAGGTGCCGCCGCCGAGGTCGTACACCGCCACGTGCTGGCGCTTTCCCTGCCGGAAGCCGTAGGCGAGCGCGGCGGCGGTGGGCTCGTTGATAATGCGTAGGCACTCCAGCCCAGCGATCGACGCCGCGTCGCGGGTAGCCTGCCGCTGGGCGTCGTTGAAGTAAGCGGGGACGGTGATCACCGCCTTGTCCACGTCCTCGTCGAGCGCGGCCTCCGCGATCTTCTTCATGTGCATGAGCACGTGCGCGCTCACCTCGGGCGCGGAGATCAACCGCCCTTGCACGCGGATGCGCACGTCGCCGTTCTCGCCCTCGGTGATGCCGAAGGCGGACTGCGCCTTCATGCGGCGCACCTCCTCGGAGTCGGCGCGGCGGCCGATGAGGCGCTTGGCGCTCACCACGGTGTGCTCCGGGGCGTACAGGATCTGGCGGCGGGCGCGATGCCCCACCACCGCGCTCTTGCCGTAGCCGAAGGCCACCACCGAGGGTTGTGTTCGCCGTCCCTCGGCGTCGGCGAATACCACTGGCTCGCCGTCGCGCACGGCCGCCACGCAGGAGTTCGAGGTCCCGAGGTCGATACCGACGGCAACGCCCATGCTGTGCTCCTAGGTCTCGGCGGAGGGTTGAGTGAAGAGTTTGATGACGGCCTCGTGCAGCCAGGGATTGGTCGCGAGCACCTCGGGGCAGCCCGGCACGTGCGCCGAGCCGTCGAGTCGCGACACCACGCCGCCCGCCTCGGTGACGATGCACTGGCCGCCAGCCGTGTCCCAGGCCTTGAGCCCGAACTCCCAGTAGATGTCCACCTGGCCGGCGGCGATCATCGCGAGATCCATCGCGGCGGAGCCGGAGCGCCGCAGGCCGCGCGTGTGGAGCAGGATGCACTCCACGTAGCGGAGGAACACCGGCGCGCTCTCGCGGCGGTCGGCGGGGAAGCCGGTGACGGCGAGGGACTCGCCCAGCGTCCGCGCGCCCGACACGCGCAGGGGCTCGCCGTTGCGCGTGGCGCCTCGACCGGACTGGGCCGCGTAGAGGTGTTCCCGGATGGGGTCGTAGATCACCCCGAGCACGGGACGGTCGCCGTCCATGAGCGCGATCGACACGCAGTAGAAGGGGTAGTCGTGCACGAAGTTGGTGGTGCCGTCGAGGGGGTCGACCACCCAGCGGCTGCCGCTGCTGGCCCCGCCGAGCTCCTCCGCCTGCACGGGGATGCCGGTGGGCTCCAGCACCTCGCGGATGGCGGCCTCGCTCGCGAGGTCCACCTCGGTGACGAGGTCGATGGCGCCCTTGTGCGACACCGCGGTGGGGCGGCGACGCAGGTGGGCCCCACCCGATACGGCCGCCGCGATGGCGAGGTCGAGCTCGGTCATGGCGTGTCCAGGATGAGGGTCACCGGCCCATCGTTGACCAGCTCCACCTTCATGTCGGCGCCGAACTCGCCCCGCGCCGCGCCGAGCGCGCTGGCCACCGCCTCGTAGAGCGGGATGGCCAGCTCGGGGCGGGCGGCGCCGATGAAGGACGGGCGCCGTCCCTTGCTGGCGTCGCCATAGAGGGTGAACTGCGACACCACCAGCACCTCGCCGCCAGTTTCGGCGAGCGAGAGGTTCATCTTCCCGTCCGCGTCGGGGAAGATCCGCAGGTTGCGGAGCTTGTCCACCATCCATGCCACTTGCGACGCGCCGTCGCTCGGCGCCACCGCCAGCAGCACCAGGAGCCCCGGGCCGATCTCCCCCACCGTGACGCCGCTCGCGCGCACGCAGGCGCGTGACACTCGCTGGACCACCGCGCGCATCGAGCCCTAGCTCTGGCCGCAGGTCAGGCTCACGCCGTTGTCGGAGCAGTTGATGGTGCCGCCCCGATCGACCTGGACCACGCCCTGCTTCTTGTCCACCTTCACCCGGCAGGTGACGGTGCCGGTGAAGCTCATGCTGGTGCTGCCGACGAACTCGGCGGTCTGCCCGTCGCCGCACTGCACGCGGCCTTCCTTGCCGGGCACGCTGAAGCGGACGGTGTAGGGGCCGTCGGCGGGGGGCGGCGGGGTGGCGGCCGCCGTGCTGCTGGTGGACTTCGTGGTCGTGGTCGTGGCCTTCGGCGTGGAGGAGGACGAGGACGACGACGCGGACGAGGTTGACGTCGACTTCGTCGATGACGACGTCGTTGTCGTCTTTGGCGACGCCGATCCGCTGGTGGACGATCCGCTGCTGGTCTTCGACGGCGACGAGGTGGACGGTGACTTCGATGTCGATGTCGATGCCGGTGTCGATGTCGATGCCGGTGTCGATGTCGATGTCGATGCCGGTGTCGATGTCGATGTCGATGTCGATGTCGATGTCGATGTCGATGTCGATGGCGACGACGACGTCGATGGGTCTGACGCCGCCTCGCCGGGGGTCGGCGCCGCCTCGCCAGTGGTCGTGGTAGGCGTGGCTGCCACCTCGCTGTCGGTGCTCACGAAGAACCAGGCGCCGCCGCCGAGGGCGAACACCCCGCCACAGATGGCGACGAGCACCACCCCCACGCCGATGCCGACCCAGAGGCCCTTGCCGCCGGACATCGGCGCGGGCGGATCCTCGAAGGGATCGTTGGCCACCACCGCCGGGCGCGGGGCAGGCGTGGCGCTCGACGAGGGGTATCGGACTGGCTGGGGCGATGCGGCGGCAACCGGCGCCCGATCCATCGCGGGCGCGGGCGTGGGCGCTCGCGGCGGCGGGTCGTCGGCCGGCGGCACCTCGGCCGGCCGGGGCAGCACGGGCGGGGGCGGCGGCGTGGTGGAGCGGCTGAACGAGGGCGGCGCGGGCTGGGACGCCGGCGACGACACCGCCTCCCGGGCCGGCGTCGTGGACCGCAGGGGCCTCGGCGCGGAGAGTTCTTCCACGGGGCTGTGGCCGCCGCTCCGGGCGGCGGCCGGCGAGGCGGCGGGGCTCGCCTTGGGGCTCGGCGCGGCGAAGGCGTCGTCTTCGTCTTCCTCGGCGAGCATCTGAGCGATCTTCTCGCGGCTCCAGAAGGAGGTGCTCTCGCCCTTGCTCGACGGCGCCTGTCGCACCGCCCCCTTGGCCATCGGCGCGCTCAGGGCGCTTGGCCCTTCCAGCATCTCGACGTTGCTCGGCATTGGCCGCATCGCGGGCGCTTCCACCGGCCCGGGCGCCGCGCGCATGCCGGTGTTGACCGACCACTCGGGCAGGCCGTCGCCCGGGATCTCGGCCGCCACCGAGATCAACACGTTGGCCGCGTCGAGGGCCACGGGGCGCTCGTCGGCGTGCCAAGCCATGATCTTACAGAGGAAGGTGCGAACGTCTTGCACCCAGCGCTTGCCCTGCACGGTGTGGAAGTCCAGGGCCAGCACCCGGTTGATCACCTCGTCGTCGTGGCCCTCCTCGTCGGCCGGCAACTCACCGATGCCGTTCTCGGCGAGCATGGAGTGCAACACGATGCCAAGGCCGTAGATGTCCACCGCGTGGGCATCGACGCGTCCCTCGGGCGCGCTCGACCGCCCCCGGGTCTGACCCAATCCGTCGAGGCTCACGTCGCCGTTGGTGGCCACGCGCACCATCGCGGGGCGAAGGTCGCCATGCACCACCCGGTCCATCTCGGCGATGCACAGGATATCGGCGAGCGCCGCCCCGAGTTCGAGCGCAGCCTTCAGCGGCGGGCGCCCCTCGCGGAGCAACTCCTCCAGCGTTCGACCGGGAGAAGTGCCCTCGGCGGCAAGGACCTGTCCCTGCTCGCCGGCCTCGCGGGTGTAGTGGTAGGCGCTCACGCGCGGGGAACTATCCCGGCGTTCCGTCGAGAGCCCCCCGCAGCAACCGCTGCGCCAGCCCCGGCTCCGCCTTGCGCCCGGTGGCCGCCATGAGCTTGCCCATGAAGAAGCCAAACAGCCCCTTGTTGCCCGCTCGGTACTTGGCGAGCTCCGCCGGGTGGGCGGCAAGCACGCTGGCGACGGCCTCGGCGAGCTTGCCCTCGTCGCTCACCTGTCCGAGCCCGAGTCGCGACACGATCTCGGCGGGGTCGCCCCCCTCCTCGGCGATCACCTCGATCACCCGCTTGGCGCCGTCGCGGTTGATGGTCCCGTCGTCTACCAGCGCCTGCACCGCCGACAGGGCGGCGCCGCTGATCTGTCCCGGGTCTTCCCGGCGCAGCACCTCGCTCGTCACCCAGTTGGCCATCGCCTTGGGTGCGCCGCCCGCGGCCACGGCGTCCATGAAGATCGCGGCGGCCTCGGGGTTGCCGAGGATCACCGTCACGTCGTAGGTAGAAAGGCCGTAGTTCTCCACCCAGTCGGTCACGCGGCGCTCGTCCTCCTGGGCGAGAAACAGGTCCATCGGCAGGCCGGGCAGCGTCGCGCGTTGTGCCTCGATTTCCCCGGCCTCGAGCACCAGCGGGCCGAGGTCGGGGTCGGGAAAGTACCTGTAGTCGGCGGAGCCTTCTTTCTTGCGGAGGGTGACCGTGCCCTTGCCGGCCCAGGTGCGCGTCTCCTGGTCGACCGTCCCGCCGGCCTGCAGCACCGCGACTTGCCGCTCGATCTCGAAGCGGATGGCCTTCGCCACGAAGCGGAAGCTGTTGACGTTCTTCACCTCCACCTTGGTGCCCCAGGGCTCCCCGGGACGGTGCACCGACACGTTGGCGTCGCAGCGGAAATGACCCTTCTCCATGTCGCCGGTGCAGATGCCGCTCTCCACCAGCACCCGGTGGAGCGTGCGCAGGTAGGCCTCGGCTTGCTCGGCGCTGCGCATGTGGGCCTCGCTCACGATCTCGATGAGCGGCACGCCGGCGCGGTTCCAGTCCACGGTGCTGCCGCCCTCGGCGTGTGTCATCTTCCCGGCGTCTTCCTCGAGGTGGATGCGGGTGATGCCGAAGCGCTGGCCGAGGGCGTGGATGGCGCCGCCGGTGGCGAGCGGGCGGTCGAACTGGGAGATCTGGTAGCCCTTGGGCAGGTCGGGGTAGAAGTAGTGTTTCCGGGCGAACACGCTGGTGTCGTGGAGGGTGCATCCCGTGGCGAGCGCGGCGCGCAGGCCGAGCTTCACCGCCCGGTCGTTGAGCACCGGCAGCGTGCCCGGGTGGGCGAGGCAGGTGGGGCACACGGCGCTGTTGGGCGGGGCGTCGTTCACCACGGGGCAGGCGCAGAACATCTTGCTGGCCGTGCGCAGCTGCGCGTGGCATTCGAGCCCGATGATCGCTTCGTAGCCGTCGTGGAGCATGGCGGGCGCCTATTCTCGGTTAGCGGCGCGGTCACCATGGCCACCGTCCAGAACGCCCGAGGCACTCGCGACCTGCTCCCCGCCCAGATGCACGGCCGCCTCCACGTGATCGGCGTCATCCGCGAGGTCTTCGCCTCGTTTGGCTTCGAACCTCTGGAAACACCGGCCTTCGAGCGCATCGAGACCCTGATGGGCAAGTACGGCGAGGAAGGCGAGAAGCTCATCTTCCGCATCCTCGAGCGCGGCGAGGGCGGCCGCGAGGGCAAGGCCGATCTCGCCCTGCGCTACGACCTCACCGTGCCGCTCGCCCGGGTGATCGCCCAGAACCCCGCGATCCCGATGCCCTTCAAGCGTTACCAGGTGCAGCCGGTGTGGCGGGCGGATCGGCCGCAGAAGGGCCGCTTCCGCGAGTTCTACCAGTGCGACGCCGACATCGTCGGCATCGACTCGCGGCTGGCCGACGCGGAGTGCCTCGCCGTGGCTCACGAGGCCCTGTCGCGACTAGGCTTCGCGGACTTCCAGGTGCGGGTGAACCACCGCAAGCTGCTCAGCGCCATCTGCGCGGCGGCCGGCGCCGCCGACCGCGAGTCGGAGGTGCTGGTGGCCATCGACAAGCTCGACAAGATCGGCCGCGACGGGGTGAGCAAGGAGCTGGCCGATCGGGCCTTCGCGCCGGAGGTGATCGAGCGCCTGTGGACTATCCTCGCCCAGCCGGCCGACCTCGACGCGGTGGAGGCGGCGGTCGGCGAGGGGGCACGCGCCCCGGCCGCCGAGCTGCGAGAGTTGTTCGCGCACGTGGCCAACCTCGTCCCCGGCTCCCCGCGCATCGCCTTCGACGCCACCCTCGCCCGCGGCCTCGGCTACTACACCGGCCCCGTCTTCGAGGCGGTGATCCTCGAGGGCGGCGTGGGCTCGGTGTCGGGTGGAGGTCGCTACGACGGGCTGGTGGGCATGTTCTCCGGGCGGCAGGTGCCCGCGGTGGGCGTGTCGCTGGGCCTCGAACGTTTGCTCGTGGTGATGGAAGAACGCGGCATGTTGCCCACCGGTGGCACCCGCACCAAGGTGCTGGTCACCCGTTTCTCGCCCGACACCGACGCGGCGGCGCTCCGCGTGGCGTCGCGGCTCCGCGCCGAGGGCATCGAGACCGAAACCTGGCTGGGTGCGCCCGGCGGTCTCGGCAAGCAGTTCAAGTACGCGGCCGGCCGCGGCATCCCGCTGGCGGTGGTGGTGGGGCCGGAGGAGCTGGAGGCGGGGGCGGTGTCGCTGAAAGACTTGCGCAGCGGCCACCAGGGCCGCGTGGCCAGCGAGCTGCTCCACGGGACGATCTGCGCCGCGCTGGACTGCAAGGGTGCGTAGCGTGTTTCGCGACGACGTCCTCTCCGGCAAGGTGGCGCTCGTCACCGGCGGCGGCACCGGCATCGGCGCCGCCATCGCCCGGATGCTGGGGCATATGGGCGCCACCGTGGTGATCGCCTCGCGCAAGGCGAGCAACATCGAGCCGGCCGCCGCGGGGCTCTCTCGCCAGGTGGGTCGTCCCGTGCTCGGCATGGCCTGCGACATCCGCGACCGCGCCGCCGTCGAGGCGTGTGTCAACAACGTGGTGAGCGCCCACGGTCGCGTCGACATCCTCGTCAACAATGGCGGGGGACAGTTCCTGTCCCCGGCCGAGGTCATCACGCCGAGGGGTTGGGACGCGGTGGTGTCCACCAACCTCACCGGCCAGTGGAACATGACGCAGGCGGTGGCCAACGCCTGGATGCTGGCCAACGGCGGCGCCGTCGCCAACATCACCATGCTCACCGCGCGCGGATTCCCGGGGATGGCGCACTCTGTCGCCGCGCGGGCCGGCGTGGAGGCGATGAGCCGGACGCTGGCGGTCGAGTGGGCCAGCCGCGGCGTCCGGATCAACAGCGTGGCGCCGGGGCTCGTCAACAGCTCGGGCTTCCGCCGTTACCCCGAGGGGGCCTTCGACCTGCGGGAGCTGCAGCGCCGCGTCCCGATGAAGCGCATGGCCAGCGTCGACGAGATCGCCGGCACCGTGTGTTTCCTCGTGTCGCCCCTCGGGGCCTACATCACCGGGCAGACCATCGTGGTCGACGGTGGGCATTCGCTGTGGGGCGACAACTGGATCGTCCCCGACCCGGAGCCCCTGCCGGAGGTGGTGATTCCCCGGGAGGAGTGGGAGGAGTAGCCGCCCCGGCGCCGCCAGCCACTTCATCTCGGTGGGTGAGGGCACCGAGGTCGACCACCTCGCCAGCCTCTACAGCTACGATGAGGGCCTGGGTCTCGGCTTCGCGGTGCTCTGGGAGAGCGACACCACCTTCTGCCTCACCGATCTCGGCGTAGACATCAGCGGCTACGCCCACGACGACGTGGTGGCCGACCCCCTGCTCGACGGCTACGAGCTCACGCCCGAGAGCCCCGCGTGGGACCCGGCCTACGTCGACGAGGACGACGACGACCAGGTGGGCGCCTTCTCCGACGGGGACTGGTCGAACGGGTGGGCGGTGCCGGAGTAGGGGCTACCGGGCGGCGCACAGCGCCGTCACGCGCTCCCACGCGGTGGCCAGGTCAAGCTCGTCGACCCAACGTGCGACATACTCGCGGTCGAGCGAGGCGCCCTGCACGCGTACGATGCCCGCCGCGTCCTCGAGCTGCCGTTCAGATGCCCCCGGCTGCCACCAGCGCATCTTGGCGATGACCGTGTCCTCCGGGCTCGCCGTCCACGTGGCGACGTCGCCGATCGTCACCTGGACGCGCCTCGGAAACTCGGCTCGGGCGTGGCGCGTCGACCGAGGCACGATGATGTCGGCCTTCCAGGAAGAAGCCATCTCGATGACATTGAACATGCCCCGGTGACGCACGGCCTCCTCCGCGGTTTCCAGGTCGAGGTAGAAATCCGCGGGGTCGAAGGCCGCGGCGAAGCCACGGACGGACTCCGCGTCGAGCCTGGCCACTACGTCGAGGTCCATGGTGCTCCGCGGCTCGCCGTGCACGCTGCTTGCGAGAGAGCCGACGACCATGTAGTCAACGCCCGCCGCGTCGAGCGCAGCGACCACGCGCCCCAGGAACGCCCTGAACGCCGGGTCCATCAGCGCCCTGCGAGCTTTGCTTCCACGGCGCTGGCCAGCGCCTCGCCCAGCAACAGTCGCCGGATCTCGGCGTCAGCGTCGCGCCCGTCGCGAGCGGCGCGCGCCCGGGCGCCCGCGGTGGCAGCTGCGCGAACGGTGTCGGACAGGGCGAGGGCCATCTCGCCCCGGCGCCCGGGACCCGCCTTCCGGAGCAGCCCAAGCAGGACATCGCGAGCGGCCGGAGTGGTATCGGGCGAGTCGAGCATCAGGCACATCCTAGCTCATCCTGCGGCGCCCTACCGCCCCACCTGCGTGAGGAACACCGCCGGCAACTTCGTGGCCTTCCGCGCCACGAGATCGATCATGACAAAGGTCATCTCCGCCTCGGCCACCACCTCGTTGTCGGCGGTCCGGGTGATCACCTGCCGGAGTCGCCCGATGTCGCGACGAGCGGACAAGGGCTCCACCGAGACGTGCAGCTCGTCGTCGTACAGGCACTCGCGACGGTAGCGCACGTCGGCGCGGAGGATGGCCGGCCCGAGGCCGTTCTTCACCATCTCCGGGATGGGCGAGCCCCCGTGCGCCGCCCACGCGAAGCGCGCCCACTCGAAGTACTCGAGGTAGCGCGCGTGATTGCAGTGCCCGAACATGTCGATGTGCGAGGAGGGCACGCGGATGGTGATGCCGGGAAAGCGCTCGGGCATGGCGCCGGGGCTAACTGCTTGGCCCGCTCACCCGGCCAAACTGACCGGTCAGTCTGCAAATAAGGCATTTCGCGCACTTGGATGCGGCGCCGGGCCATGGTACACGCGCGGCCCCTTGCCCCAGCGAGAGTCTCGATGAGCACCCCCTACCGTCCCGACGTCTCGACGAAGCCCGCCACCGTGGTGGAGGCGCTTCGTCGCCTCCGCGGGGTGAACGACCTGGGCCACACCTACCTCGACAACGCCGCGAAGCCCACGTTCTTCTCCTTCGACGCGCTCAACGAGGCGGCCGAGCAGCGGGGCCGTCGCCTGCTTGCCCGGGGCCTCAAGAAGGGCGACCGGGTGGGCATGGTGCTGAGCCAGCCGAAGGACTTCGTCATCTCCTTCCTCGGCTGCCTCTACGCGGGGCTGGTGCCGGTGCCGATGTACCCGCCCTTGTCTTTCGGCAAGCTCGACGCCTGGGCCGACGGCGCGCTGCGCATCCTGCTCGACGCCGAGGCCTCCCTGCTCCTCACCGACGCCCAGCTCCAGAACGTGCTGTGGCAGGTGGTGCCGAAGGTGAAGTCGCTCCGCGACCTGCTCACGGTGGAGAAGCTCGACACCGTGGCGCCGGTCACCGGCGATCTGCCCGAGGTGGCCCCCGGCGACCTGTGTTTCCTCCAGTACACCTCCGGGTCCACCTCGGCGCCGAAGGGCGTGATGGTCACCCACGGCAACCTGATGGCCAACAGCTGGGCGATCGCCGTCGACGGCATGGCGCTGGTGCCCTTCGCGGAGACGGCCGTGTCCTGGCTGCCGCTCTACCACGACATGGGCCTCATCGGCTTCGTCATCACCCCGCTGGTCAAGGGCATGGCGGCGGTGTTCATCCCCACGCTGCTGTTCGTGAAGCGGCCGAACATCTGGATGCAGGTGATGAGCGACTACAAGGCGCAGCACACCTTCGGGCCGAACTTCGCGTACGCCCTGGCCGTCCGCAAGGCGACAGACGCCGAGCTGGCGAAGTGGGACCTCTCCCACTCGCGCGTGTACGGCTGTGGCGCCGAGCCCATCCACCTCGACACCATGCTCCGCTTCGAGGCCACCTTCGAGCGCTGCGGGCTGAAGAAGGGCACCATCATGCCCGCCTACGGCATGGCCGAGGCCACCCTCGCGATGAGCTTCCACCCGCCGGGGAGTCAGGTCTTCGCCAACGCGCTCCACGACGATGGTCCCGCCTTCGTGAGCTGTGGCCGCACCTTCTCGTTGCACGAGATGGGGGTCATGGACGAGGAGGGCAACCTGCTCGGCGAGAACGTGGAGGGCGAGCTGGTGCACCGCGGGCCCTCGGTCACGCCGGGCTACTGGAAGAACCCCGAGGCCACCGCCGCCTGTTTCTTGCCGAGCGGCTGGCTGCGCACGGGCGATCTCGGTTTCATCCGCGACGGCAACGTCTACATCACCGGTCGCAGCAAAGACCTGATCATCCTCAACGGCCGCAACCACCATCCCACCACCATCGAGTGGGCGGCCGCCGAGGTGGAGGGCGTGCGCAAGGGCAACGTGGTGGCCTTCTCGGTGCCCGGGCAAGACAGCGAGGAGCTGGTGGTGGTGGCAGAAACCCGCCCCGAGCCCCCGGCCGGCACCGCCGAGAACATCACCCGGGCCGTGGCCGAGCAGCTCTCGCTCAAGGTGAGCGACGTGGTGTTGCTCGGGGCCGGCCAGCTTCCCAAGACCAGCTCGGGCAAGCTCCAGCGCAACAAGACCCGGCAGCAGTACGTGTCCGGCGAGCTCGGCAAGCAGGGCGATCGCACGCTCGGCAGCTCGGGCGAGAAACTCACCGTGGCGAAGCACGTGGCGAAGTCCATCTGGGGACGCGCCACCCACACCGCCAGCAAGATCATCAACCGTCCAACTGAAACCTAAGGTGCAAGAATGGAAACCATGAACCTCATCAAGTCCGCCATTTCCGCCGTCGACCCCTCGAAGACGTCGAAGCTCGCCAACATCCGCCCCGACATGGAGATCCGCGAGCTCGGCCTCGACAGCGTCGCCACCATGGAGATGGTCGGCTACCTCGAGGAGAAGCTGGAAACCCAGTTTTCCGACGAGGTGATGATCCGCATCCAGACCTTCGGCGACCTCGCCTCGCTCATCGAAAACACGCGGCAGGCCTAGGTGATGTCGCGGTCGGGCGCCATCGCCGTCGTCGGTCTCGGCTGCCGCTTCCCCGGCGCCGAGAACGTCAACCGATACTGGCAGCTCGTCCGCGAGGGACGCCACAAGTTCGGCCCGCCGCCTCGCGACCGCTGGGACCACGAGGCCTTCTTCTCGCAGAGCCAGCGCACGCCCGACCGCTACTACGCGCCGCACGGGGCCTTCCTCGACGACGTGGCGAGCTTCGCCGCCATGGAGTTCGGCATCCCGCCTCGGCGGGTGGAGGTGATGGACCCGCAGCAGCGGATGGCGCTGGAGTGCGCCTGGTACACCTTCCAGGACGCCGGCTACGCCGCCAGCATCGACCGGGTCGACGGCGGACGCCCCATCGATCGTTCGCGCGTGGGCACCTTCCTTGGCCTCTGCGCCATGGAGTTTCGCTCCATCCTCGGCGCGCGCACCATCGCGCAGATGCTCGCCGCCGGGCAGTTCGGCGACGCCGCCTCCGCCGAGGAGGCCAAGCGCCTCGGCGACATGATCAATCGGCTCGTCCCCTCCCGCGCTTTCAGCGGGCCGGGCGTCCTGTCCAACATGAGCGCCGCCGTGGTGGCGCAGGAGCTCGATCTCGGCGGGCCCGCCTTCACCGTCGACGCCGCCTGCGCGTCGGCGCTGGTGGCCATCCACGACGCCGTCACCTACCTGCGCGCCGGCCACATCGACGCCGCCCTCGCCGGCGGCGTGTACCTCAACCTCACGCCCGACCACCTCGTCGGCTTCAGCCGCATCGGCGCCATCAGTCTCGGCGGCATCTGCCGCCCCTTCGACGTCAACGCCGACGGCTTCGTGCAGGGCGAGGGCGTGGGCCTGGTGATGCTCAAGCGCCTCGACGACGCGGTGCGCGACGGCGACCGCGTGTACGCCGTGCTGCGCGGCTCGGCGCTCAACAACGACGGCAAGGGCGACGGCCCGATGTCGCCGCGCGGCGAGGGGCAGGAGGCGGTCATCCAGGCGGCGTGGGACGACGCGGGCATCACCGCGCGCGACGTGGGCCACGTGGAAACGCACGGCACCGGCACCACCGTCGGCGACCGGACGGAGCTGAGCGCGCTGCGCAATCGACTGGCGGGGCGCGAGGGCCCGGTGCTCATCGGCTCCGCCAAGGCCAACGTGGGACACACGATGTCGGCGGCGGGCGTGGCCGGCTTCATCAAGGCGGTGCTGAGCGTGCATCACGCCGAGGTGCCGCCGCTCGCCAACTGGACGGCCCCGCACCCCGACATCGCCGCCGCGCCCGACACCTTCGCCGTGCCCACCGCGCCGGTGCCGTGGACCGACCCCCGGCGGGTGGCCACGGTCTCTTCCTTCGGCTTCGGCGGCACCAACGCGCACATGGTGATCGAGGCCCCGCAGGCCCGTCCCACGGCGCGGCTCTTCGCCCTCGGCGCGCCCGCCCCCAGCCTGGGCGCTGCCCAGCTCGTGGTCATCTCGGCCGACGACGGCGCCCTGCTCGGTCGCTACGCCAGCGAGCTCGCCGACACCATCGCCGACACCGACAGCCTCGCCGCCGTGGCCCACACGCTCAACGTGGGCCGGCGCCGCCGGGCGGTGCGCGCCGCGATCGTGGCGCAGAGCACCGCCGAGCTGCGCAAGCACCTGCGCAAGGTGGGCGACACGCTCGCCCGGGACGCGTCGACCCGGGGCGCGCAGGGCCGTGACGCGGTGATCGGCGACGCCGCCACCCCGGCGCCGGTGGCCTTCCTGTGCCCGGGCCAGGGCATGCAGAAAGTGGGGCTGTTGCGCGAGTGGCTCGCCATCCCCGAGTTC
>VGRE01000034.1 GCA_016875435.1 Deltaproteobacteria bacterium
GCGCGCGCGAGCGACAGCGAGCGCCGCAAGAGTGAGCGCGGGCTAGCCAGCCCGCGCAGATCAAAACCTACTCCGTGTACACGTCGCCCCGCCCCTCCACCGCGACCGTGCGATTAGAACTCTCCGCGTTGAAGGTAAATATCGCCGCCGCCCGGGGCCAGATCTGCGCGCCGTCGCTCGCGGCCTGGTCGTAGAGCGCGAGCACCCCCGTCTGGCGAGTCCACTCGCCGATCTCCACGTCTTGCGAGGTGGGCGAGGGGGAGAGCGCATCGGCCTCCGACGAGGAGGTGGCGAAGGTGTTCATGCCGAGGTCGCCGCCCGAGCAGAGCGCCGTGTCGAGCGTGCTCACCGGCATGTCGAAGATGTACCAGTGCACCAGCAGCACGTCGCTGGGCGCGAAGGGCTCGCCCGCGCTGTCGTGCGTCACGCCGCTCCAGTCGAAGGTGACGGTGCTGCACTCGCACACCTCTTGCGACTGCATCACCTGCGCGAAGCAGGCGGTGTCGAAGTCGCTGGTCTCCGCCGTGTCGCCGGTGTCGGTGGAGGACGAGGTGTCGGCGGTGTCCTTGGGGTCGTCACTCGAGGTACACGCGAAGAGGAGCAGCATCTGCGCCGGCTATCAATCCTCGCGGAGGTAGGCCGCGACGTCGTCGTAGAGACCGGCCTGGTTGGCGTAGGACACGTAGCGCTTCGCCGCGGCGAGCCACTCGCCGGTGGTGGGCCGCACGCGATCGATGGCGGCCACCAGATCGCTCTGGGTGATGGGGCGCAGCTTGTCGGCCCGCGGAGCTGGTGGCGGGCGGCGCCGATAGCCTTCACCTCGTCGAAGAAGAGGATGCTCGGTGCCTTGGCGCGTGCCTCGTCGAACACCTCTCGGCCTCCTCGTCGAGCAGCAGCGCCTCGGCGGTGATGCCAAGGAGCGCGTGGTAGGCGGCCACGCCCGGGGCGGCCGACACCGCGTCGCGCGCGAAGCTCAGCGCCTCGCGGTGCCGTTTCTGCCCCACCAGGGTCGTGGCCACGTCGGCGAGCAAGCCCCCGTCGCCGGCCGCCAGCGACAGCGCCTCGCGAAAGGACTGCTCGGCGTCGAAGTGACGGCCCGCGGCGCGCTGGGCGCGGCCCCGTCAACGGATCGTGACGCCTGCTAGTCCTTCGCCCTCGACGCCAGCGCCACGTCGGGGAAGCCGGCCGCCTGCGCGGCGCGGATCACCTGCCACACGAGCTTGTACTGGGCCTCCTGGTCGCCCCGCACCACCACGCGCGTGGCGGCGGCGCCCTTCTCGACCTTCCGCAGGCGCTCCGCCAGCTCTCCGATGGGGAACGTGTCGCCTTCGAGGTAGATCGTCCCGTCGGGGGTGACGGAGATCACGATGTCCTTCGGGATGAGCGGGCTCTCGCCGGTGCCCTCGGGCGTGAGCACGGAGAGCGCCCGTTCCGACACCAGGTTCTTCGCCTGCGCCGCCTGCTTCTCGGCCTCGACCATGCTGCTCGACACCACCATGAAGATGATGAGCAAGACCAGGAACACGTCGGTGAGCGGCGTGATGTTGATCTCAGAGAAGAGCCCGGCGTCGTCGTCGACCTCCTCCGACGGGGGTGTCGGCCCGGACTGCACGCCTACTCCGCCGACTTCGGGGCGCCGATCGCCGCCCGGGGCACGCGGATCAGCTCGCCCAGTTCGTCGACGAGCAGCGCGAGGTCGCGGGCGATGCCGGTGGCCATCTGCCCGAGCACGTTGAAGAAGATCACTGCCTCAATGGCCACGAAGAGGCCGGCGGCCGTGGCGATCAGCGCCTCGGAGATGCCCGCGCTCACCACCGCGAAACCGCCGGTGCCCGAATCGCCGATGGCCTTGAAGCTCCCCATCACGCCCACCACCGTGCCGAGCAGGCCGGCGAAAGGCATCAGCGCGCCCACGCTGGCGAGCATCCACAGGCCGGCGCGCAGGCGCCCGGCGGCGCGCTTGCTCTCGCGCTGCATGGCGGTCTGCGGCTCGCCGCGCACGCGGCCGAGGGCCCGGTCGAGGCCCGCCGTGAACACCTCGCGGAAGGGGGAGGGGAGACCGTCGGCGACGCGACGCGCCTCGTCGATGTCGCCTCGGCGTGCCGCCTCCACCACGCGCTGGTCGGCCCGGGTGACGGCGCCGCGCCCTCGGAGCAACCCGATCCAGCGCTCGATCGCCAGCGCCACCGTGAACAGGCTGACGACCAGCATGAACAGCAGCGTGGGGCCCGCGACCTCCCAGTACTCTCTCAGCGACTCCATGCCGTGCATCGTCTGCCTCGGGGCGGTGGGCCTGCGGGCCCACGCCTCGCCCCGTTAGCTCAGCGGGCGCCGAGCCGCGATGCCAACCTCGCTCCCCGTCGACGACATCCTGCCCGCCCTGCTCGAGCACCTCGCGCGGGAGGGCGCGGTGGTGCTGGAGTCGCCACCGGGCTCGGGCAAGACCACGCGGGTGCCAATCGCGGTGGCGAGCGCCGTGCCGGGGCAGGTCTGGGTGCTGGAACCGCGCCGAGTGGCCGCGCGGGCCGCCGCCCAGCGCGTGGCGACCGAGCTCGGCGAGAGCGTGGGCGAGCAGGTGGGCTACGCGATGCGGCTCGACCGCAAGTCGAGCGACAAGACGCGCGTGCTCTACGTGACCGAGGGGGTGTTCACGCGCCGCCTCGACGATCTCGCCGGGATCGACGCGGTGGTCCTGGACGAGTTCCACGAGCGCAGCATCCACGCCGACGTGGCGCTGGCCTGGTGCCGCGCCCTGCGGGGGTCGCGACCCGATCTGAAACTCGTGGTGATGTCGGCCACCCTCGACGGCGACGCGGTGGCGCGGTTTCTAGGCTGTCCCCGGGTGCGCGCCACGGGCACGATGTTCCCCGTCGACATCCGTTACTGGGAGCGTCGCGACGACCGGCCGATCGAGGCGCGGGTCGCCGCGGCTTGTCGCGAGGCCTTGCCAAGCGGGAGCGTGCTCGCGTTCCTGCCCGGGATCGGGGAGATCGAGCGCGCCGCGGCCCTGCTCGGCGGGGTGGACGTGTACCCCCTCCACGGCGAGGTCGATGGCGCCGGGCAGGATCGCGCGCTGCGCGAGGGCGCTCGCCCCCGGGTGGTGCTCGCCACCAACGTGGCGGAGACCAGCGTGACGGTGGAGGGCATCGCCACCGTGATCGACACCGGGCTCGCCCGGCAGGCCGCCTTCGATCCCTGGTCGGGCCTGCCGACCCTCGATCTCGTGCCCATCGCTCGCGACAGCGCCGCGCAGCGGGCCGGTCGCGCCGGTCGCCTCGGGCCGGGCGCCTGCCTGCGACTCTACTCGCGCGCCGATCACGACGCGCGACCCGCGCAGACGCCCCCCGAGATCCGGCGCATCGACCTGGCCGCCACCGTGCTGGCCCTGCGCGGGCGCCCGCTCGACTGGTTCGAGGCGCCGCCCCCGGGGGCCTGGAAGGCGGCGGTGGAGCACTTGCGTCGGCTCGATCTGATCGACGACGGCGGCCTCACCGTGCTCGGCGAGGCGGTGTCGCGACTGCCGCTGTCGCCGAGGCTGGGGCGCCTGCTGGTGGAGGCGGCGGCGCTCGGCTGGGGTCGCGAAGGGGCCGGTCTCGTCGCCCTCTTCGGGCGACGCCTCGACGGTGACCTCGTCGACCGCGCCCTCGACGGGCAGGGCGACGCGCGGGAGAAAGCGTACCTGTCGCGACTGGCGCCGTCCCACGGACACAAGGAGCACGACGGGCTGGCGCGTGCCCTGTTTGCTGCCTTCCCCGACCGCGTGGGGCAGCGCCAGGGCGGCCGCGTGAAGCTGGGTGACGGGGGCGCAGCGGAGTGTGAATCTGGTCGCGACGGGTATGTCATCGTCACCGAGGTAGACCGGGTCCACAACCGCGCCCGCGCGCGCACGATGACGCCCATCCCCGAGGGCTGGTTGCTCGACCACGCCACCGTCCGCGACCTCGTTCGATGGACTGGCGACCGCGTGGAGGTGCGCGAGGAGCTGGTGTACGGCGAGCTGGTGCTCGACGCCGCGCCCGGTCAGGGCGATCCCGCCGAGGTGGGACGGATCCTGCACGAGCACGTGGTCGCCAACTTGCACAACCTCGTCCCCGACTGGGACGGCGGGGCGGCGCTGGTGGCGCGCGTGGCCTTCCTGCGTCGCCAGGGTGTCGACCTCCCGGTCCTCGACCTCGACACCCTCGGGCGGGCGCTGTGCGGGGGGCGCCGCTCGGCGAGGGATCTCGGCCAGGCCTCGCTGGTGGAGCTTGCCCGCGGGCAGTTGTCCGACCCGGCGCTGGTCGATCGCCTCGCGCCGGCCACCATCCGCTTGCCGGGCCGCCCGCGCGCGGCCGTAAACTACGAGGGCGACGAGCCCCACGTGGCCAGCCGGATGCAGGACTTCTTCGGGCTCGCCGACGGCCCGCGCATCCTCGACGGCAAGTACCCGCTCGTGCTCCATCTCAACGCGCCGAGCGGTCGCCCGGTGCAGGTCACGCGGGACTTGCCGGGTTTCTGGGCGCGGCACTACCCCGGGATCCGTCGCGAGCTGATGCGGCGCTACCCGAGGCACAAGTGGCCGGAGGATCCCCGGGCGCTCTACAGCGAGCAGCCCGAACCCTCCACGCGGTAGCTGCCCGCGAGGTCCACCTCCACGCTCACCCCTGCGGCGCTCGACGATCGCTCGCGCTCGCTCTTTGACTGGTGGCATGGACGCGGGGGACGGGGCACAATCGACCGATGCGTGCTGCTGCGTCGCTCCCTTTGCTGCCTCTGCTCGCCCTGCTCGCTTGCCCCGGCGACGACGAGCCCAAGGAAACGGGCACGCCGCCCTCGCGCTACCACCCCGACGATTTCGCCGATCCGGCGGTGCATAGTCCCGAGGCCAAGCTGCAGGCGCAGGAGTGCGTCAACTGCCATGGCGCCGACCTCGCCGGCGGCACCGGGACGAGCTGCGACGCCTGTCACCCGGTGGACTGGCGCACCGACTGCACCTTCTGCCACGGCGGCGAGGAGACCCCCGACGGCGCGCCGCCGTCCTACATCCGCGACGACGGCACCAACAACTTCCCCGTCCACACCTCTCACGTGGCCGATGGCAACATCGTCGATGCCTTCGCCTGCGCCGATTGCCACGCGCAGCCCACCGACGTGCTCAGCGAGGGGCACCTGTTCATCGGCGACGACACCCCCGGCGTGGCCGAGGTCGACTTCAGCGCTGGGCTGAGCAAGGCGGGGACCTGGGACGGCGTAGGCACCTGCTCCAACCTCTACTGCCACGGCAACGGGCAAGGCGACAACGGCACCGCGAGCGCCGGGTCATTCGAGGCCACTTGCGACGGCTGCCACGCCCACCAGGCCAGCGGCAGCGCCGGCTGGAGAACGATGAGCGGCCAGCACGACCGGCACCTGTCGGAGCGCGAGGGCATCGAGTGCGGCGACTGCCACAAGGCGGTGGTCGACCAGTGGGAGCCGATCAGGGACACGGCGCTGCACGTCAATGGCAGGCCTGACATCGAGCTGGTCGGGGAGATGAGCTACTCGTCGACCGATGGCACCTGCACCGGCGAGTGCCACGAGGAGCATCACGAGGCACGCCGCTGGGAGTAGTCCCCGCCCCGGTGGTATAGGCTCCGCCCCATGTTGTTTCTCGCCGCGCTGGCGCTCGGCGCCACCATCGACCGGGTGACGCTCAGCGACGGGCAGGTTCTCGAGGGCGAGATCCACTACCTCGAGGAGGGCCGCTACCGGCTGTTTCTCAAGGACGGCAAGGTGCTCGACCTGCCGGCGGGGCTGGTGAAGTCGGTGCAGTACGACGGCGACGCGGAGGAGTCGAAGGCCTCGCGGGCGCCCACGACCCCCCGGGCGCGACTCGCAGGTTTCGACCTGCGCGACGACCTCGACGAGGACCCCACCGCGACGCGGTACATCCTGGGGCGCTCGGCCTACAGCAACGGGCACCTGTCGGGGACGGTGGGGCAGGAGGAGATCGCGCTCACCTCGGTCAGCCTCGGCCTGTCCGACTACTTCGACCTCACCGCGAGCGCGGTCTTGCCGTCGATGGTGGACGAGCTCGCCGCGATGTGGTGCCTCGACGCGAAGGTCTCGGTGCCGGTGGGCGAGCGCTGGCGGGTGGCGCTCGGCGCGCACCAGCTTCGTCTCGCCGGCGAGCAGGCGACCGGCTTCTACGCCAAGGCGGCGGTGGGCTCCCGCGACCGGCACCTCGGCGTCGGCGGCGGCGGGATCGCCGCGAATTTCACCGGGAGCGCTGGCTACTTCATCAACGTGGAGGGCATGCACCGCGTGGGCCCGGGCTTGGCCTTCGTTGGCGAGAGTTGGGTGGTTTTCCGCGACGCCAGCCAGGGCGGTGCCGACGTGGTCTTTGTCCCCGGCGCGGCGCTGCGCTTCTACACGCAGCGCGTGGCGTTCGACGCGGGGCTCGTCCCCCTTGACTTCGCGGTGTTCGGCCAGGACGGCACCCTCCTGCCGCTGCCGGTGTTCAACGTCACCTACGCCTGGGCCGGGCCTTCCTGAACCCCCTACCTGAAGCCGGCGCCGAGCTCGAGCAGCAGGCGGCTCCCGGTCGGGTTCCAGGTCCACGTCATGTCCTGCGCGGCGCTGTCGAGCACGCCCTGGAGCGCACTGCCGGCCACCACCACCTCGTAGCGCAGCGCCACCTGCCCGTGCGCGTGCGCGCTGCCGATGGCGGTGCCGAGCCCGGCGCGGAAGGCCACGCCACCCCGGCTGTAGTCGCCCCACCAGGGTTGCTCCAGCCCGCTCACCCGCAGGCCAGCGGCGAAGTCGGTGAACGGTCGGACACGTAGTTGTCGCGACTCGTCGTCGAGCTGCGGGAACAGCCACGGCCGGATGACCAAGTCGGCGCCGAGCTCGTAGGCGGTGGCATCGTAGGGGATGCCGAGCGCGTAGTTGCCCGACCACAGGGCGCCGCTGAGACCGACGTGGACGGTGGCGTTGGGGTCGCCGCCTTGCAGGCCGAGGTCGACCCCGAGGCGTACCCGCGGCAGGTCGGGGGACGGCGCCACCACGCCCTGGTCGTCGCTCAGCTCCAGCGACGGCTTGCCGAGGAACTGCCCCCCGAGCCAGAGGTCCACCGGGATCATGCGCGGCGTCGCCGCAGCGACAGGAGCGTGCCGAGGGCGCCGAGGCCGACGAGCACCATCGCCCCGGTGTCGCGCGCGGCGGGATCCTCGGGACAGGTGCCCGGGTTCTCCTTCCAGCCCGCGTCGCAGTCGGGAAAGAGCGACTCCAGCTCCGTTAGCGGGTCGATGTACTTGAGCTGGTACCGGTCGCGCACGATGCCCGACACCGAGAACACGAGGTCGCTGGTGGCTTGCTCGGGGGTGTAGCGCGCGTGCAGGCGGGTGATGTAGGCGCTTGCCGAGGGCAGGCCGAAGTCCTCGAAGGTGCCGTCGTCGGTGGGCGTGGCCGGCGTCGCGGTGCAGGGGTCGCAGTGGTAGCCGGTGGCGGCGGTCGGCTCGAGGTCCCAGCCGTATTCCTTCACCCAGCCCGCGCCCTGCACCTCGTGCGCCGCCGCGAAGTGCTCGGTGTAGAAGCTACCGAAGTCATCGCCGCTCCACGTGCACTCGTTCGGCATCGTGAGCTCGGGGTAGTTGGTGATCGTCACCTGCCCGCCGCCCTCTTCTACCGGGGTGAGCGTGTAGATCACCACGTCCTGGGGCCCCGCCGCCGAGATGGTGCCGATCTTGATGGGCAGGCCGAAGCTCTCCGACTCGTAGGTGAGCTGGATGGGCGGGAGCCAGCCGTCGACCAGCTCCACCTTGTCCATCGCCACCTTGGCGGCGAGAAAATAGGTGCCCGCGTCGATGTAGTCCTGGAGGATGGTCTCGCCGCCCTCGGGCACGGCGTAGCCGTTCTCGTCGAGCCAGGTGTAGAGCGAGCTCGACTGTTCGGCGCTGAGCACCACGAACTCGTAGCCGTACTCGGTGAAGCTGTTCTCGACGTGTACGCCGGTGTCGCCGAAGTCGCCCGCGAACAGCGAGCTGTCGGCGGCGGAACACCCGAAGCCGAGCGCGCAGCCACTGCTGGGCAGCACCTCGCTCACCGCGTACACGTCGTCGCAGGTGTACTGCACTTGCCGGGGCGTGGTGTAGGCGCCGATCCACTCCACCAGCGAGCGGTCGAGGGAGCGCACGCTCTGCCGGGTCATCACCTCGGGCACCGGCAGGAGGATCGCGAACTCGCTCGCCGATCCGGTGTAGTCCATCACCACGGTGAGGGTGGTGGTGGTGCCGTGCCGGGCGAGGATCACCTGGCTCGACTCGTTGGACATGGTGTCGCTGGGGTCGCCCACGAAGGCCCCGCAGAAGGCCTGCGCGGAGGTGGGGGCGAGGGCGAGCAGAGCCAGGGCTAGACGGAAGGGTGACATTAAACCTCCGCGTGCCCAGAGTGTAGCCTAGCCAACGCGCGCGCTACCCGCTCGCGGAAAGTACCAGCATCGGGCGAGGTCCGAGCGCATGCAAGCTGCCCCGCCGGTAGTACAGGGACACCACCTCGTAGATCGGTCGCGACCGGCACGCGTCGACGAGGCCGAGGCCCGCGGCGCCCGCCGCGTAGAGGCTGGCCGCGTCGTCCATGGTGTGGACGGGGACGCCCACCGGGAGTCCACCTGGCCGCCAGCGATCGGGGACGATCCGCGCCGCGACGAGCGAGGCGGCGTCGTCGTCGAGCGCGGTGTCGGGATCGCCGAGGAGCCGCTCGAACACCGGTCGCCAGTCGAGCGCGGCCAGGGCGGCGGGGAAGGCGCGCGCCGCGGCGAAACCATCGCGACCGTCGCGGATACACGCCCCCGCGATCACCTCGTAGATGTGGGCCTCGTCCAGGCCCTCGGCCCAGTGCAAGGCCCAGGTGATGTCGCCATCGAGCAGGGCGGCGCGGACGCGGATGGCACGCTGGCCCGGGCCGAGGCTGTCGCTCACGGCCGGCGCGATAACCGCTAGCGCATGACCGAGGTCGAGGGCATCGCGGCGCAACTGGTGGACGGGCTGCGGGCGCAGTGGCCCGCCGAGGTGGAACTAGGCGGCTTCGAAGTGGACGTCGGCGTGCTGCTCGATCTCGACGCCGTCGAGCTGCAAGCTGCGCTCGCCCACCTCTGCCCCGGCGTGGAGGTGAGCATCAAGCGAGTCGAGGGCGTGCTGCACTGCCTCGACTGCGGCGCGGAGTACCCGAGCGAGGAACATCCTTGCCCCGCCTGCGGCAGCAACCGCGCCGAGCTGGCGCATGGCACGGAACTGGGGGTCGCCCGGGCCTGGGGGCGCCCGGGATAAAGCCGCCGCTCTCCGCGGGGCCACCATGGGTTTCAAACGCGACGCGCTCGACTACCACTCGGAAGGCCGGGCGGGGAAGCTGGAGATCGTCCCGATCAAGCCGCTGCACACCCAGCGCGACCTGTCGCTGGCCTACACCCCTGGCGTGGCCGAGCCCTGCCTTGCCATCCACAAGCGCCCCGACGACGTGTACCGCTACACCACCAAGGGCAACTGCGTGGCGGTGGTCACCAACGGCACCGCCGTGCTCGGCCTCGGCAACATCGGGCCCATGGCGGGGAAGCCGGTGATGGAGGGGAAGTGCAACCTCTTCAAGAAGTTCGCGGACATCGACGCCATCGACATCGAGCTCGACGCGCGCACGCCCCAGGAGGTGATCGCGGCGGTGAAGGCGATCGCCCCCACCTTCGGCGGCATCAACCTGGAAGACATCAAGTCGCCCGACTGCTTCGTGGTGGAGAAAGAGCTCCAGGCGATGCTCGACATCCCCGTGTTCCACGACGACCAGCATGGCACGGCCATCATCGCCGCCGCCGGGCTCATCAACGCCTGCCTCATCACCGGGCGCAAGCTCGAAGACATCAAGGTCGTGTTCAGCGGCGCCGGGGCTGCGGCGGTCGCGACGGCGCTATTGCTGGAATCGCTGGGCGTCAGGCGGGAACACATCTGGATGACCGATAGCGAGGGACTGCTCTACAAAGGGCGAAAGGACCATGTTTTCCCGGAGAAGATGCGCTTTGCGCAGGGCGCGGAGTCCGCGCGGCTGGCCGAGGTGCTGGTGGGCAAGGACGTGTTCATCGGCCTCTCGGTGGGCGGCGTGCTCAAGCCGGAGATGCTGCAGAAGATGGCGCCTCGTCCCATCATCTTCGCGATGGCCAACCCCGAGCCGGAGATCCACTACCACGAGGCCAAGGCCGCCGTGCCCGACGCGATCGTCGCCACCGGGCGCAGCGACTACCCCAACCAGGTCAACAATGTCCTCGGCTTTCCCTTCGTGTTTCGTGGCGCGCTCGACTGCCGCGCCCGTGCCATCAACGAGTCGATGAAGCGGGCCGCCGTGTACGCACTCGCCGAGCTCGCGCGCGAGGACGTGCCCGACGAGGTGCTCGACGCCTACAAGGTGGGCGCGATGAACTTCGGTCCCGACTACATCATTCCCAAGCCCTTCGACCCGCGGGTGCTCTTGTGGGTGGCGCCCGCCGTGGCCAGGGCAGCGGCGGAGAGCGGCGTGGCGCGCGAGCCCATCGCCGACATCGAGGCCTACCGGGCCCGCCTGGAGCGGAAGATCGAGCGCAGCAAGGAGGTGCTGCGGCCGGTGATCGCGCGCGCCCAGCGGTCGCCGCGACGCGTCGTCTTCCCCGACGGTACCCACCCGCGCGTGCTCCGCGCCGCCCAGATCCTCGTGGAGCAAGGCATCTGCAAGCCCATCCTCGTGGGCGACGAGTGGCGCATCCTCAAGCGCGCCGAGGAGACGAAGCTCAGCCTCGAAGGCATCGAGATCGTCTCGCCCGGGGACGGCGAGCGCCTCGACAGTTACGCCGAGCGCCTCTATGCGTCGCGACAGCGCAAGGGCATGACTCGCCACAGCGCGCGGCAGTGGCTGAGGCGGCCCGTGTACTACGGCGCGATGATGGTGGAGACCGGCGACGCCGACGGCATGGTGGGCGGCATCGAGGCCCCCTATGCCGAGACCGTGCGGCCCGCGCTGCAGCTGATCGGGCATGACCCGGGGGTGAGCGTGGTGAGCGGCGTGTACGTCATGCTCTTCAAGAACCGCGTGTTCTTCCTGGGCGACTGCACGGTGAACATCCTGCCGCCCGCCGCGGAGCTCGCCCAGATCGCCCTCAACACCGCCAGGCTGGCGCAGTCGCTCGGCTACACGCCTCGCGTGGCGATGTTGTCGTACTCGGACTTCGGCGAGCATCGCGACAACCCCGAGGTGACGAAGATCCCGCGCGCCATCGAGATCGTGCGCGAGGCCTGGCCGCAGCTGGTGATCGACGGCGAGATGCAGGCCGACTCGGCGGTCAACGCCGAGATGGCCGCGCGCGACTTCTCCTTCTCGCGCATCCAGGGCGACGCCAACGTGCTCGTCTTCCCCGGCCTGGCCTCGGGCAACATCGCCTACAAGCTCCTTCGCGAACTTGGCGGCGCCACGGCGGTGGGGCCGGTGATCATGGGGCTGCGCAAGCCAGTGAACGTGCTAGCCCTCGGGGCTTCCGTCAACGACATCGTCCACATCGCCGCGATCACCGTGCACCAGGCGCAAGCACTTGCCGCCGGAGAGTAGCCCATGGCCCACCCCCAGCTCGCCTCCATCCTCGACCGCACCGGTCACGCGGCCACCGTGGCCTGGGCGCACGATGGCGAGGGCAACCTCGCCGCCCTCCCCGACGCCGACCTGGCCATCGACGCCGCCGTGGCTCTCGGCAACGCCGCCGTGCTGCAGGCGGTCCAGGCGCCCAAGAACCTGCGGAAACTCGCCGCGGCGGGGCTCCATAAGCTCAAGTCTCGCGGCGTGAGGGTGGCCGAGGCGGCCGCGCCCCGCGCGTTCTCGCTCGGCACCGAGGAGGTCCACGTGCCGCCTCGCGCGTTCATCTCCACCCCCAACACCCTCGGCAACATCCACCTCGTGCTCACGGCGACCGACCGGGAGGGGAGTTGCATCATGGAGCTGGTGTACGGCGGCTCGAAGCTGCAGGACGAGCACGGTCACGCCACGCGCTCGGAGCTGCGCCAGTTCTGGCGGGAGCTCGAGCACGACGCGGGGATGCACGAGATCCCCTTCGTGACGGCGCTGCACCTGGGCGACGCGCTGGTGCAGGGTCGTCACGCCCGCAGCTGGGATCAGCTGATCGAGAAGGTCGATCCCGCCACGCTGACCGCCGCTCGCTTGCTCGACCCCGCGCGCCACGCGCCGGCCGCTCGCAACGACGACGGCGACCCGGCGGACTGGCCCCTCCCCGCCTGGCTGGTCGACGGCAAGCTGGTGGAAGACCTCGCCGAGAACGGCTTCGGTGCCCACGAGCCCGGCAGCCCCGACGGCTGGCTCGACGAGGGGCTCGACCGGGCGCTGCGCCTTTCGCGCGACGAGTTCGCGGCCGCCTGCGAGCACGTGGCGCTCGCGTTCACCCTCGCCGGCCGCCCCCGCGCCGCTGCCGAGGCCCGGGAGGTGAAGCGTCGCATCGAGGCGGGCGAGCCCGGGCGCAACTTCGCCCAGGTGCGCCAGGCGGTGCTGCTTGCCTGCTTCGACGACATTCGCCGTCGCGAGGCCGAGCACAAGGCCGACATGGACGGCATCATGCGCATGGTGGGTCGCCAGGGCGAGTAGTTCCGCGCCGGTGCTGGTGGTCCCCGCCGAGTGGACCGGGAGAGGGTAGTTACCAGGCGAGCGACTGCCGGCCGAGGGCGAGTTCCAGCCCGCGGATGGCGTGTGCCGAGTCGCCCACGAGGTCGAGGTAGAGCTGCTCGTCGCGCGAGCGGACCCCGGCCATGTCGCCGAAGAGTCCCTCGTCCTCGATGGCCTTCACGGTGATCACGAGGTTCTGCGCGGCGCCCTCGATGGTGGCCCTCTGCACGTCGTCGGGCGTGAAGAGGCCAAGGATCTCGAGCTTCGACATGGTCTCGAGCCAATGGCCAAGGAACTTCAGGCGTTGCACCAGTAGCTTCTGGCGATGCTGGCGCATTTTCTTCATGGCGTCGTCGTAGATGCGCAGCTCGATCGGGAGCCGGTAGAGCAGGAGGCCAGCCTGGGCCGCGACCGCCTTTCTTGACTCGGGACGGCCGAAGCCCCGGGCCACGGCGAAGGAGGCGCCCTGGACCATGTGCGCGCCGCCGCAGGCGTAGGAGAAGAGCGGCTGTCCCTTGCGCTCGAACTCCTGCCCGGCCGCCATGGCCTGGAACATGAACTTCGACTCCTTGTGGAGCACGGCGACGGTGAAGTCGGTGAAGTCGTCGAGGTCCATGGAGGAGCCGTCCTCCGCCACCCAGCGCAGTTCGTCGGAGGGCGCCCATGTGGCGAGGGCCTGCAAGCCCCAGGGCATGTCATTGAACCCGTCGAAGCTGAGCTTGTTCTCGCTGATCCGGATCCACGTCTTGAGGAGCGTGGCGCGGTAGAGGTCGGCAGCGGTGGCCACGCCGGCACCGACCGGGAAGCTCGCGGCGGGATCGACCCCCACCTCGGCGAGGTTCTTCAACACGAGGTCGGCGTGGGGCTCCACCGGCTTTTCCTCACGTGACCTGGGGAAGGCGAGCAGGGTGAGGGCGCCGAAGGCGCGCGGCTCGGCGTAGGCGGCAAACACGTGCGCGAGGCCCCCGCGCCCGTCGGCGAGGCGGAACTCCGGGCCCCGGGCGAGCACCCCGTGCATGATGGCCCAGGGATTGTCGGGGTCGCCGGCGTAGCGCTCCACCACCGCCGACAGCGTGGACAGCGCGCGATCATAGTCGGGTAGCTCGGGTACGGGTCGCGACACACTCCCTACCCGAGCGGGCGCTACGGGCACGAGCTCGCGGATGTTGGCCGCCGACCAGGCGGCGGGGGCGGCGGGGGCGGGCTCGGCTCGCTCCGGCTGCGGCGGCGCGCTCTCCTCCTCGAGGAGGTCGTCGTTGCCGTAGTAGTAGAGCGCCCCGAGCGTGACCATGGTCACGGTGGCGACGAGGCCGGCCACCTGCCTCGGCTTCACTTCTGCTTCGCGGCCTTCGCGGCCTCCTCGGCCGCGGCCACCTCGTCGGTGTGCATCTGGAGCGCGTCGACGGGGATGATCCGGTCGCGGTCGGTGATGAGCAACTGCCCCTGGTAGACCGCGAAGCGCGGGTGAATCAGCTCGTGGTCGACGGCCTTGACCTTCCAGTCGAGCTTGCCCGGCTTCTTGAACTTGAGCACCCAGCCGGTGTCGGTGAGCGCCCACATGGCGCCGGACTCGTCGAGGGTGATGTCGACGTCTTCGAAGCCCTCGCCGAGGATGCTGGCGTCGATCACCGTCCCGTATCGAAAACCATCAGCGTTGTAGCTAATGACCTTGTCGCCGAAGGCCATGTAGATCTTGCCGTCGGTCCCCACCTCCACGGCGTTGGGCGTGCCATCCTTGATCACCCATCGACCGAGCTCCTCCGACGCGGTGTCGAAGGCGATCGCGTCGTTGCCGATGATGGTGACGATGGTCTTCTTCTTCTCGATGTAGGCGACGTAGCCCTCACCGCCCACCTTCGGCTGCACCTGGTCGTCGAGGCGAACGGTCCAGCCGATCTGCCCGTTGCCCTCGCCGTCGAAGATCTGCAGCCGCGCCGCGGCGTCGAACACGATGAAGCCATCGCTCTCCTTGCCGGGGACGATCTCGACGTCGACCGGGTTCATGAACGCGCCCGCATCTTCGCTGGCGAGGCTCCCGGCGGCGTACCAGGGGCGGCGGGCTCCGAACCAGTACTCGCTCACGTCGCGCGGGGCGCCCCACTGGCGGTCGGTGATGCCCTGGGGCGTGAAGCGCTGAAGCCGGTTGTTGGCGGTGTCGCACACCAGCGCGTTGCCGAACTGGTCGATCTCGATGGGGAGCGGCTCGCCGAAGCCGCGCAGGGCGCCGACCTCCCAGCCCTCCTCGCCCCACGCCTGGATGTTGCGACGCCCGCCGCCCTGCAGGTCGCGCCAGGCGTAGAAATACTCGATGGTGTCCTCGATCTCACGTTGCTGCTTGCCGACGGCGCGCATCGAGGCGAACTCCAGGCCGGGGATGCCGGTAGGGTCCTTCAACTTGCGGAGCGCCGACATGGCCATGTCGTCGGGCACCAAGGCGGCAGCCCGATAGCCGAGGGGGACAAGTGACGTTACCTTGCGACGGAGATACTCGGGTCCCTCGCCCGCCGCGTCCATGAGGAACTCGAGCGAGGCGCGGTCGTTCGGGTCGGCCTTGTGGGCCTCGTAGGCCTTCAGCGCCTGTTCCTCGTAATTCTTCTGCAGCGCCTCGCCCTCGCGCGAGGCGCGCCAGGCATCGACCTTCTCGACCTGCCGGGCGCGCTCGCCCTCGGTGAAGTTGACTGCCACCTCGGCCACGAACATGTCGGCGTAGACGCCGCCCTCGAAAGTCTCGACGAACTCCAGTCGCACCTTGCGTCCCTCGGCCACGACGGGGATGTCGACGCGGGCCATCTCCTTCTGCACCCGCAGCGGTTCGCCCACCTTGGCGCCGTCCACCCACACCTGGACCAGCTTCGGCTTGGCGTATTCCTTGTAGGTGCGCTCGCCCTTGGCGAGGTTGCCGGGCCACAGCGACACCGACTCGAGCCGGGTGGCGCTGCCGAGGTCGACCTCGATCCAGCTGGAGTTGCCGTGGCCCATCTCCGCCTCGGCCCAGCCGGTGCCGAGCAGACCGTCGAAGGCGAGGTCGGCGGTGTGTTTGCCGTCGGCGTCTTGCAGGGTGGACGACGCGGCGGTGCTGGCGGCGTGGGCGATGCCGGGAACCAGGGCGGCGAGGGCGAGAAGCACGCGGGCGACCTCCGACCGCCCCGCGTAGCGTGTGCGTCGCGCGCGCGACAAGTCACCCGCTGACAAAGATAGGCCAATCGCGTGCAACCGCTCCTCCTCCTCCTTGCGACACCCGGGCTTGGTGCCGACGTCCAGGCCGACCTTCACCTCGACACGCCCACGCAGTTGTACCGTCGCAAGGCGTTGCTCGATGGCGAGGGCATGGAGGCGGCGCTACCGCAGCTACGCGAGGGCGGGACAAACCTCGCCGTCGAGGTGCTCTGGCCCCCACGCGACGCCGACTGGGAGGCTCACGCCTCGAAGCTGTTCGACATCATCGAGGCGGAGGATCGGCGGCTCGACGCGGTGTCGCTCGCCCGGTCGCCCGCGGAGGCCCGGTCGGCGATCGAGACCGGCGGCGTGGCCCTCGTCGTGTCGATGGAAGGTGCGCACGGGATCGACAGGTCCGGCGTCGAGGGTCTGCGACGGCTCCATGCCCGCGGCCTGCGCATGCTCGGGCTGACCTGGAGCTTCTCCAACCGCTTCGCCGGTAGTTCTGGCGACGGGGGCGGCGGGCTCAGCGCCGACGGCTGGGCGCTGTTGACCGAGGCCAACCGTCTCGGGGTGATGGTCGACGTCTCCCACGCGAGCGACCGGGCGACGATGGAGGCCTGCGGTTGGTCGCACGCGCCGGTAGTTGCCTCGCACTCCAACACCGATGGCCGTCGCGAGCACGGCCGCAACCTGTCCGACGCGGCCATCCGGTGCATCGCGCGGGGTGGCGGCGTGATCGGCGTGAACGTCCACGGCGATTTCGTGGGCGGATCGCGTGACGTTGCGGCGGTGGCCGACCACTTCGACCACTTGCGGAGCGTGGGCGGGGCCGGCGTCGTGGCGCTGGGCTCCGACTACGACGGTCTCATAAAGCCGGTGACCGGCCTCGAGCACGCCGGCAAACTCGCCGCGTTGTGGGGGGAGCTTCGCAGGCGAGGCTGGACCGACGCCGAGCTCGCGGGCGCCCGGGGGGAGAACTTCATGCGGGCGTGGACCGCGGTGGAGCGCGTGTCGCAGGCGCTCCAGGGGAAGCCCATCCACTAGACAGGAACGCCGCGCATCGCGGCGATGATGGGTGGCGAGGGTCGTAGGTCGAACATCGAGGGCCGACCCTCGAGTCTCGGGTGTCGAGCCTCGACGCCCGACACTCGACTCCGCCCCCTCCGGCGCCCAGCACCGCGGCGAGATCGTCCCGGGCGCCGGCATCGAGCTTCGGCACGGACCGTCCCCGCTTCGCGCTCCGGAGCCCCTCCGCCCCCTCGCGCGCGGGCGCCGCAGCAGTGAGCGCGACCTAGCTAGGTCGCGTGGGTGAAAGGCAAAAAACCGCCGAGCCCCCTAGGCCATCTTGCGATGGTCCAGAGGGCTCGTGGTTGGCACCCGTTCTTGGCGGAACGTGGATCCCCTGCAGAGGGGGCAAGTGGCACCGCGCGTGGGCCTCGCGCCGGTCACGCCCGGGAAGGGCAACCGTCGCTCGGCTTGGCTCGGCGGAATCCTCGGCGCGGGCGAACCCGTGCCTCGGGGGGACCGTTACCGCGGCGAACCGCGATGACGGCGGAGATGTTGGTTGGCTGCGCTCGCTCCCGCGAACGCGACCGACGGGCCTGGGGTTCAAGCGACCTCCAGGGCACGCACCGCGACGACGTGCCGGCTCCCTGGCCGTTCACCGCGCGGATCCGACGTGTCGTTTGGCTCGTCGCGACGAAGTGGCGTGGGCTCGCAGGCTATGCACCTGCGCACGCGACATCGTGGCGGCGGCTCCGACCTCTCGGACCGTCGTCGTCGTGGGGGCGGTTCACCCGGGTTGCTCCGTGTGTGTCCCGCAGGGAAGCTCTCGCTTCCGCTCGCCCTCGTGGCGTTCTTGCCACCTTCCCCGTGCTCCCAGCACCTCCAATCTCTTGCCCCGTTCGGCGCCGCGTGCCTCCCGCCGGTGTTGCCACCGTCGAGCGGCTGCGCACGCTTCACGCGGGCTTTCCACTCACCTTTTCTCTCCTGGGGTTGTCCAAAGATCGCCCCTCCACCGGGATAGCCCTCGGAGTCCACTCCCGGACGCGTCGCCGCGTCCTTCGGGGAGACACCAGCCAGGTGTTTCCCGCGTTCCGACCTCGCCGTTTTCGCGGCCTCGTCGGCTTTCTCCTCCGGGGGTTGCCGGGGTGTTGCACCCGGCTCCGGTCATGGGGTTCGGCGTGTTTCGTCGCGGGGTTGCTCGACTCCGGTTTGCACCGTCGTCGCCTGGCCTCGCGAATCCTCGCGCCGCGCTCCTGCCCTTCGAAGCTTTTCTCCCCGGCGACAGCAGCGAGCTTGCGCTCGCGGGTCCGCGTCAGGGGTCGAGCTGTTGCCAGCCTTCGCCTTCACCGCGGTCCTTGCCCCCCCGCCGCTTGCGCCGCCGTTCCCTTGCGGGATCGTCGTCGCGCGGCCTCGAGGCCTTGCTCCATCGCCGGAGCCGTGTCGCCGCTTTCCCATTGCTGGGTCGGCGGGACCATTGCTCCCCTGGGCTTGCCTGCCCACCGTGTTTGAAGCGGTTGGCAGGATGACGTCAAAGAACGTTCGAGAAGAACGGCTCTCGGTCCGAGCGCTCCGGTTTCCCGGGTGCCGCGCTCCTTAGAGCAAGAGCCGTGCCAAGTTTCTGGTACGGGACAAAGCAGACTTTTTCATTGTCAATTGGGAAGTCACATTCCCATGCTAAGACGAATATTCTCATCTAATTCAGATTAATAAAGGTTATACCGTGGTGAATGATGGGAATACAACTTCCCGTGGCGGCGGGAAGCCGCGGGCCTCCTGCAACGGCGGATAGCGTCGCGGCCACACGGGAGTGCCCATGCTCGCCTTCGTTCTCAGCGCCGTGATCAACTCCGCGCTCGCGTGCGGCGACAAGCCGTGCAGCGAGGCCGCCTGCCAGGTGCCGGGCAGCACCGAGTCTGCGGCGAACCCTGCGGGATCGACGGTGGCAAAGCTCAAGGTGAGCGGGATGAAGTGCGGGGCCTGCGCGGAGAAGGTGAGGGCGGCGCTCAACGGCGTGGGCGGCGTCACCGCCACCAACCTCGACGTCACCGCCGGCACCGCCGAGGTGGGCTACGACGCCGCCAAGACCAAGGTCGACACGCTGATCGCGGCGGTGGACGCCACCGGCCACTTCACGGCCAGTTCGCTCTAGCTCATGTAGCCAGCGAGCATGTACTCCCCGAGCGCGGCGCCCACGCGCGAGACGATCTCGATGTCGTCGGCGGTGAAGGGTCGCCTCGGGTTGAGCAACTCCACGCAACCGAATGTGCCGCCGCGGTCGCCACGCACTGGCGCGGCGAGCACGCCGCGCGTGGTGTAGCCCGAGGAGCGATCAACCTGGCCATAGTGACGGGAGTCGCGCTTGGCGTCGTCGATCGCGAGCGCCAGCCCGAGCTGATAGGCGAAGCCTGCGATGCCCTTGTCGAGCGGGATCACGGTGTCGATCACCTCCCGCGCCGCCGGGCCCATCGCGGCGCGGAAACGCAGGCCGTCGCCTTGCCGCGTGCGGATCAGCACGGCGCCCGCGTCGGCCGGCACGTGTCGCGCCGCGATCTTCAGAGCCACGAGGCAGGCGTCGTTGGCCCCGCGCGACGACGCGATCTCGCCGAGCTCCATGAAAAGCTCCTCGAGGCGGGTGTCGAGGGGCGTCGGCGGCGGCGGAATCGGTGGCTCCGTCTCCTCGGCCCGAACCGGCTGTACCTCGATCTCGGGGGCCGGGACCGGGATCTCGGGGGCCGGGACCGGCAGTTGCGCCGGGATGGTCGCGTCGATGGGGGTGAGTTCGTCGGCGGAGGACTCGATCTCTACCGGGACCGTGACCGGGCGAGGCGCCCGCAACTGTGGAGCGTACAGCGCCGCGAAGGTCGAGGTAGGCATCGACAGCGATGGGGGCTCGTTCTCCGCCACGCGATCCACGCGGATCTCGCCGCCGGTGTTTGGGTCGCGGGCAACGGCGCCGCCGTTGGCGTCGGTGGCGCAAACCAGCCGACCGAAGGCGCTGGGGTCCATCCCCAGGGTCTGGATGCCCTGCGCGAGGGCTCCGAGCCAGTTCTCCGCCGCGACCTCCACCTCGTTGGAACCCGTGCTCACCCGCCATCGCTCCGATGCTGCCATGCCCCGCCGGATAACGCGGCCGCCGGCCGTTAGTGGGGCTTCATGTACAGCGAACGCTTCGACGAGGCGGTGGCCCTCGCCGTGCGGGACTTCCGCCACAAGGTCCGCAAGGACACGCAGATCCCCTACGTCACGCACCTGTTCGCGGTGGCGAGCATGGTGGGCGAGCACGGCGGCGACGAGGACCAGATGATCGCCGCCATCCTCCACGACTGGCTGGAGGACATCAAGGGCGCCGAGCCAGCCCACCTGGAGGTCCGCTTCGGCAGCCGGGTGCGCGCGCTGGTGGAGGGCCTCTCCGACAGCTTCACCCATCCGAAGCCGCCCTGGAAGGAGCGGAAGCTCGCCTACATCGCCAAGCTCGCGCTGAAGCCGCCCGAGCTGAAGCTGATCTCTGCAGCGGATAAGCTTCACAACTGCACCAGCATCCGTCGCGACTACGCCGTGCATCGCGAGGCAGTCTGGGGCCGTTTCACCGGCGGTCGCGACGGAACACTGTGGTACTACCGCGAGGTCGCTCGGGCGCTGGCTGACGGGTGGGACCACCCGCTCGCCCACCGGCTTCACCAGGAGGTGCGCGGTCTCTGGCAAGACGCCGCGACAGTGACCGTGGATCTCTGCAAGACCGGCGTGCAGCGCCACGCGCCCGACATCGCCGACCACTTGCTCGAGGTGGGCGCCCGCGCCGAGGCCGTCGAGTGTTTCGACAAGTGCGACCTCTGCGAGCGATTCCTGCTGGCCCGG
This sequence comes from Deltaproteobacteria bacterium, assembly GCA_016875435.1. GTDB lineage: Bacteria > Myxococcota_A > UBA796 > UBA796 > SXON01 > SXON01. Next base: position 20,653 of record VGRE01000034.1, read on the forward strand.
ATCGACGGCATCTTCACCAAGTTTCGCCACGCCCAGGAGCTGGTCGATGCCGTGGAGATCTTACGTGCCGAGTGACATCGGTTGGCGACGGGCGACGGCCATCTTCGGTGCAACGGCAGTTGCCGCCGGGGCCTTCGGTGCCCATGCCCTTGGGAGCCACCCCCGCCTGGACACGTGGAGGACTGCGGCGCTCTACCACCTGTGCCACGCCATCGCGCTCGCCCTCCCCGGCTTGTCGGTCATGACGCGATGGTGCTTCGCAGGGGGCATCACGATCTTCTCGGGCAGCCTCTACGCCCTGGTGCTTCTCGACGAGCCTCGGCTCGGCGCGGTCACGCCCCTCGGCGGGGTGGCTTTCATAACGGGCTGGATAAGCCTAGGTTGGAGTAAGCGGTGAGCCTTCTTTCGCTCTATGCAGGTGTCGGCGTCTTCGGGCTTGTGCTCATCGGCGCGAGCGCCGTCGGCTTTGACAAGTCGCACGAGGCCGAGGTGCATGCCGACGGCCACCTCGACATGAAGGCCGAGCCCGGCGCCCACTTCGACGGCGCCAGGCACGACGGCTTGGGCGACAGCGGCGAGATCGGGGCGCTCGCCGCCACGCTGCTCTCGATGCGCTTCTGGACCTTCTTCCTCGCGAGCTTCGGCCTCACCGGCGTGCTGCTCCACCTCGTGGGCCTTGCCTGGTACCTCTCCCTGCCGCTCGCGCTCGCCATGGGCGTCGGCATCGGCGTGACCGTGGCCCACCTGTTCCGCCTGGCCAGCAAGCGCAGCGTCGGCACCATCGCCGACACCAAGTCACTGCTTGGCAAGGAAGGCGTCGTGGTCATCGCCATCGAGCCCGGCAAGGCCGGCAAGATCAAGATCGAGCACGACGGCCAGACCGTCGAGTTCCTCGCCCACACCACCGACCGGCGCCTCGAGCGCGGGGAGCGCGTGATCGTCGCCGAGATGAAAGGCGGCGAAGCCACCGTCACGCCCGTCGCGCCCGCCTCGCCCGTTTCCGCCTAGCCATCACCCCCGGAGCTCTCGATGGAGATCCTCGCCTCATCCGTGTGTTTCTTCGGGGCAGCCGCCTTCGGGCTGATCTTCCTGATCGTGCTGCTCCGCAACTTCTTGTTCATCTGCCGCCCCAACGAGGTGCTCATCTTCTCGGGGCGCACCCACGCCACCGTCGACGGGGGCACCCGCGGCTACCGGGTGATCGTCGGGGGGCGGGCCTGGCGCGTGCCCTTCATCGAGAAGGTCGACCAGATGGACCTCGGCCTCATCCCGCTCGACCTTCACGTGCAGAACGCCTTCTCCAAGGGCGGCATCGCGCTCAACGTGCACGCCATCGCCAACGTGAAGATCGCCAGCGACCCCTCGGCGATGATGAACGCCATCGAGCGTTTCCTCGGTCGCGAGCGCGACGAGATCAAGCGAGTGGCGAAGGAGTCGCTCGAGGGCCACCTCCGCGGCGTGCTCGCGCGGCTCACGCCCGAGGAAGTCAACGAGGATCGCCTGAAGTTCGCTCAGGCCTTGCTGGACGAGGCCGACGACGACCTGCACAAGCTCGGCCTGCAACTCGACACCTTGAAGGTTCAGAACGTGTGGGACGACTCCAAGTACCTCGACAGCATCGGCCGCGAGCGCATCGCCAACGTGCTCAAGGTGGCCGACATCGCCGAGAGCAACGCCAAGGCCGAGGCCGAGCGCTTCGAGGCCAACGCCCGGCGCGACGCGCAGGTGGCCGTGCAGGAAGCGGAAACGACGGTGGTGCGCAAGGAGAACGAGATGCGCACGCTGAAGGCCGACCTCGAGGCCAAGGCCAAGTCGGAGGAGGAGAAGACCTCGGCCATGGCCGCCCAGGCTCGCGCCGAAGCCGAGCAGGAACTCCAGGAGATCCGCAAGCGTCTGGAGGAGTTGCGCCTCCAGGCCGACGTGGTGCTCCCCGCCGCCGCCGCCCAGCGCGCCGAGGAGCTCAAGGCGCGTGGCGACGCCGCCGTGATCGCCGAGAACGGCGCCGCTGCCGCCGAGGTGCTGCGCATGCTCACCGACACCTGGCTCGCCGCGGGCTCCGACGCGAAAGACGTGTTCCTCATCCAGCAGATCGAGAGCGTCATCCGCACGGTGGTGGCGCAGGTACAGGGTGTGGAAGTGGGCGAGGTGGTGCTCGTCGACAGTGGCGACGGCCGCGCGCTGGCCAACTACCTCTCGGGCTACCCCGCCGCCGTGGCGCAGGTGCTCGAGGAGATCAAGCGCTCAACCGGCGTCGACGTGGTCGGCGCCCTCAGCCAGAAGTAGGAGTCCCAGTCCATGCTCGAAGTCTTCGGCACCCTCGGGGCCCTGCTCTTCGTCCTCGCGTTCTTCGCGATGATGGCGGTCCTCGTCTTCCGCAACCTGCTCTACATCTGCGGCCCCAACGAGGTCCTCATCTTCTCGGGCGGCAACCGCGTCGTCGAGGGTCGCGACGTGGGCTACCGCGTGATCAAGGGCGGTAGCTCCATCCGGCGGCCGCTCATCGAGACGGTCGATCGGCTCGACCTCACCAACATGATCATCGAGGTCAACGTCACCAACGCCTACAGCAAGGGCGGCATCCCGCTCACGGTGGCGGGGGTGGCCAACGTCAAGGTGGCCGGCCACGAGCCGGTGCTCAACAATGCCATCGAGCGTTTCCTCGGCTGGAATCGCGACGCGATCATGCAGGTGGCCAAGGACACGCTGGAGGGCAATCTCCGCGGCGTGCTCAGCCAGCTCACCCCCGAGCAGGTGAACGAGGACAAGATCACCTTCGCCGAGAAGCTGCTCGAGGAGGCGGAGCACGACCTCACGCGCCTCGGCCTGGTGCTCGACACGTTGAAGATCCAGAACGTCGCCGACGAGAAGGGCTACCTCAAGTCGATCGGCCGCAAGCAGTCCGCGGAGCTGGTGACCCGCAGCAAGATCGCGGAGGCGAGGGCCCGTACCGAGGCCATCCAGCGCGACGCCGAGAACCGCCGCAACGCGCGACTCACCTCCATCGAGTCCGAGATGGCGGTGGCCACCGCGGAGAACAACAAGCGCATCGCCGACGCCGTGTCGCGACGCGAGGCCGTCGTCGCCGAGGAGTCGGGCCGCGTGAAGGCGCTGGTCGCTCGCGCGCAGGCCGACCTCGCCGTGCAGTCGGCGCGCGTGGAACAGGTGCGCCGGCAGCTCGAGGCCGACGTGATCGCTCCCGCCGAGGCCGCCTGCCGCGCCTCGCAATCCGAGGCGAAGGGCAACGCCTCGAAGGCGCTGGAAGACGGCCGGGCCACGGCCACCGTGCTCCAGCAGATGATCGACGCGTGGCGAAAGGGCGGGGGCAGCGCGAGGGACATCTTCCTCGTCCAGAAGCTCCAGGTGCTGCTCGGCGACCTCGTGGGCACCATCCGATCGGCACGCATCGACCGCATCACCGTGCTCCCGTCCGATACCGGCGTGTCGGCGCGCAAGGCGGTGGCGCTGTCCGAGGAACTCAAGGGCGCCACCGGGATCGACGTGCCACGGCTCGTCGAGGGGCTCGTCAGCAAGGGCTAGATGGAAGAACTCTTCGGCAACAAGGAGGGCCTCAAGCCCTCCCAGAACAAGGCGCTCCAAAGCCTGTACCACCGGCGGCTCCCCGCCGACCGCTGGCTGTCGCCCGAGTTTGCGCGCCGCATGACCGAGATCAGTCGCGACACCGGTCGACAGGTGGGCGTGCTGGTCGACCGTCTCGGCGTGGTGGACAAGGTCATCGTCGGCGACGCGCACCAGCTCTTCATCCCCGACCTCGGTCGAGAGCGCGCAGGCGGCGGCCGTTTCCGCGGCGTCCGCCTGTTGCACACCCACCTCCGGGGCGAGGGCCTGAGCAAGGACGACCTCACCGACCTCGCGCTCCTACGACTGGACGGCGTGGTGGTGGTGCAGGCCAGGCCCGACGGCTTGCCCGGCGCCGCCGAGTACGCGCACCTGCTACCGCCGGGCGGCGGCGACGTCTGGAAGCTAGAGCCGGTCGACAGCATCCACCTCTGGGACGACGACTTCACCGCCTTCATCAAGGGGCTGGAGGCCCAGTTCCGCCCGTCCACGCGCGCGGTGGACGCTCGCGACGCGGCCGTGTGCATCTCGGTAACGACGGCACACCCGCAGGGGGCCAAGCGCTCGCTCGAAGAGCTGGCGCGCCTCGCCGACACCGCCGGCCTGCGCGTGGTCGACAGCGTACTGCAGGTGCGGCGCGAGCTCGATGGGCGCACCCTCGTGGGCCAGGGCAAGCTCAAGGATCTCGTCGTCCGCTGCATGCACAACGGCGCCGAGCACCTGATCTTCGACCAGGAGCTCTCGCCTTCGCAACTGCGCAACATCGCCACCGAGACCGACCTGAAGGTGCTCGACCGCACGCAGCTCATCCTCGACATCTTCGCCCAGCGTGCCACCACGCGAGAGGGCAAGTTGCAGGTTGAACTCGCGCAGTTACGCTACCGTCGCCCGCGGCTGGCGCTGATGCCCACCGCGATGTCGCGGCTCACCGGCGGCATCGGTGGCCGAGGACCGGGCGAGACCAAGCTCGAGATCAACCGCCGCCGGGCCGACGAGCGCGAGCACCGCATCGAGCGACAGCTCCGCGACATTGCCGACCAGCGCGCCATGCGCCGCGACCGTCGTAAGCGCGTGGGGCTCCCGCTGGTGGCGATCGTCGGCTACACCAATGCGGGCAAGAGCACCCTGCTCAACCGCATGACCAACGCCGCCGTCGACGCGGAGGACAAGCTCTTCGCCACGCTGGATCCCACCAGCCGTCGCCTGCGTTTCCCCGCCGAGCGGGAGATCGTGCTCACCGACACCGTGGGCTTCATCCGCAACCTGCCGAGCGACCTGGTTCACGCATTCCGCTCCACGCTGGACGAGTCGGTGGAGGCCGACCTGCTGCTCCTCGTGGTCAACGCCGCCGACGACGAGGCCCCCTTCCACAAGGCCACGGTCGAAAAAACACTGGAAGAACTTGGTGCAGGCGAGGTACCCAGGCTGGTGGTGCTCAACCAGGTGGATCGCGCCGACCCCGAGCGCCTCGCCGCGCTCGCCCGCGACTGGGACGCCTCCTGCGCCAGCGCCGTTACCGGCGAGGGAACCACCGAGCTACTGCACCGCATCGAGCGGGCCATCTTCCGCGAGCGTGCGGCCTCGGCTCACGCCCTGAAAAGCGCACCGGCAGCGCTTGCCCCCGACGCCGACTCGGTTAGCTAGCGCGCGTCCGCTGGCAGGGCCTAAAAGACCTTGCCATCCTGCGGCCGTGAACTAATGTGACCCCGCCGCGATCAAGCGGCTGATGGAGGATTCTGATGACTCTGACTCTTCTCACTGCGATCTTCTCCCT
>VGRE01000035.1 GCA_016875435.1 Deltaproteobacteria bacterium
CTACCTCTACGCCTACATGACCGAGGCGCGGCTGTGGGACGCGGTCGCGAAGAACGTGGGCCACCCGGTGGCCAACCCGAAGCTCGCGCCCTTCCTCGTCGACAAGCTCGTCCGCCAGCCGGTGACGACCCCCTTCGCCGCGCGGCTCGACGCGATTGCCCCCGGCGACCGTGCGGCGCCGTTGAAGGCTTACCTTGGCGGGGGGTGAGCGCGCGTCCCCCCGTCGCGCAACTCGGCGCAAAGGCTAAGTTCTCCGAGTTCTCCCACATCTCCGGCGGGAGGAGGCGACACCGCAGCCGGCCCCTCGGGACCGCGTCGCTCGATGACGCGGGGCCGATGACGCGCCCCGCGCCGAGTGGCTCTAGTCGGCGGTGAGCGTGCCCTCCCAGAGCGCGCCGCCGCCTTGACCGTCCACCACCACGATGAAGCCATCGGAGCTTCCCGCCGTCTCGGGAGCCACCCAGACGAGCCGGGCCAGTTGACGCGAGTCGGGTCGATCGGAGGGGCGCATGAAGCCCCCTTCGGTGGCATAGCCCCACGCGCGGGCCTCGGTCCCGAGGTCTCCGGTGATCTGCACCTCGATGTCGACCTCCTCACTGGTGGCGGCGGTGGGGGCCTCCGGCGAGATGCTGATCTGCGGGTTCACGTGGCGCGCGTCGGCGGCGCGGGTGCTCACGTACAGGGAGGTGAACGCGAGACTGGTGCCCTCCTTGGGAAGGCTGGCCATCCAGTCGGTGGGGTCGGACCAAATGTCTCGGTCGATCTCGACGCCCTCTTCGACGTCGTCGAGGAGAGGGCAGGCATCCCCCGCACAGGCGAGCGCCCAGATGCTCACGAGGGGCAGCGGCGTCTCGTCGACCACGGCGGCGAGCGCGGGCGAGGCGAGCACGGACACGGCGCTCCGGCCATCCTCCACGGTGGCGAGGGCCGGTGCGCGCCCCTCGTCGTCCTCGAGGCAGTCCTCGCCGAGGAGGGTGCAGGTCCAGACGAGGGCGCGGTAGCCCGCGTCCGCCGGGTCGACGATGCGCACGTCCACCGTCGTCGTTTCTCCGGGCGAGACTTCGGGCGCCTGCGGAAGCATGGAGAGCACGCGCAGTTCTTCGAGGATCGTCTCCTCATTGGGTCCGCTGCACGCGAGGAGTAGGATCACCACTTGGCCTCCAGTCCGAAGGTCGGGAAGATCGGCAGGCCGGTGACCGGGTCGGCCTCCACGTAGTCGTAGGACCACGACTGCACTTCCACGTTCTGCGCGTTCGTGGCGTTCTGCACGTCGAGGTAGAGTGAGAACTCCCCCCAGGTCTGCACCCAGCGCTTGTCTACCCGCACGTCGAGGCTGAAGAAGTCGGGCAGCCGGTCCGACACGGTATCGTCGTAGAGGGGGATGAAGGTGCGCGAAGCCATGTCGTACACCCGGTTGGTGACCGGGGTGTAGGGGTTGCCCAAGCCGTAGCGGACCCGCGCGCCGATGCGCCAGTCCTTCGGCAGCTTCTGGCTCGCGATGGCGCTGAGCACGACGGGCTGATCGTAGGGGAAGAGTACCTCCTCGTCACCGGGGCGCTTCACCCGGGTGGAGCGGGAAGCGGTGAAGCTCAACAGCGCGAGGGTAGTGGGCGTGTCGAGGCGGACGAGCAGCTCACCGCCGTAGACCCGGCCGGTGCCGTCGTTGGCGTACTCGCCCGTGTCCTGCGGACCGGCCACGGGCGGGCCGGTGAAGAAGGCGATTCGGTCCTCCCGGCCCACGACGAGATCGCTCAAGTCGTTGTAGAAGCCGGTCAGTTCGACGCGCACCACCCCGAAGAGATCCTGGTCGAGCCCCACGCTGGTCTGGAGCGCGCTGGCGGCGTGCAGGTCCGGGTTGCCGTCCCCATCGGGCAGGAGCTGGCGCACCGTTGGGAACTGGCTGTAGCGGCCCACGCCGATACGCACGGCGGTGATGTCGGAAACGGACCATCGGGCGCTCAAGCGCGGGTCGACCGCGACCTTGGCGTAGTCGCTGTCCAGCACGAGCGCATCGGCACGGAGGCCGGGGATGAGCCGCACCGGGCCCAGCTGCGCGGTGGCCTCGGCATAGGCAGCCGGCGCAAAGCGGAAGGCGCCGCCCTCCTCGCGGGGGCCGAAGGCGGGCACGTCGTAGAGGAACTCCTGGGGGCCGGAGTCGATGTCGAGGCCGAGACGCCAGCCCCACTGGCGTCCATCGGCCACGGGCAGGGCCAGCTCCTCGCGCAGGGCGATGGCGATGGTCGTCTCCCGCGCCGTGCCCGTGGTGTCGAAGAGGAACTCCTGCGCGTCGTAGCCGGTGCTCAAGCGCAGCTCGTTGGTCCAGCCCGCCGAGAGGTCGGTCAGCGCGCTGACCCGACCGCGCCAGAAGTTGGTCGAGAGGCCCACCTCCACCGCGCCATCCTCCTCGCCGATGAGGGCGAAGGTGTCGTCGCTCAGCATGAGCATGGCTTCGAGGCGCGTGGCGCCGGCGCGGGCCTGCCCGCGGGTTTGAATGTCGAAGAAGCGCGGCGCCTGGATGTCGAAGTCGGGGATGGCCGCGAAGACGGGAACGAGCACGGCGTCGGCATAGGAGCGACGCAGCGAGAGGGTGAGCCCGGCGTCGGGCGCGATGGCGCTCTCGGCGAAGAGCGTGGCCTGGTAAAGATCGACCTGCACGTTGCCGTGCTGGCCCACGGGTGCCTCGTCTCGGGTGCCGAGCTCCACCATGCCGCCGAGGAAGCGGCCGTAGCGGGCCGAGGCGTTCCCGGGCACGAAGCTCACCTCGTCGAGCAATCCGCCGTTGATGACCGTGGTCAGGCCGCCGAAGTGGAACACCACTGGGATGCGGCTGCCGTCGAGGAAGGCGGCGCTGTCCTCGGGGGCGCTGCCGCGGATGATGAGGTTGCCAGTGCCGAGGGGCGGCCGGGCCACCCCGGGGAGGTTCTGCACGACCTTCACCACGTCGCCGTTGGTGCCCGGCAGGAAGGCGATATCCTCCGCGCGGAGCGTGCGTTCCGACAACTCGCTCGAAATGGCGCGCCCCTCGATCACCACCACCTCGCCCGGCACGTCGCCGCTCTCGGCGGTGATGATCTGGGTGCGCAGCTCGGCCTCGGTCACCGTGCCCGCCGTGACGTTCAGCGCCGTGGTGACCGTGGCGAGGGGAGGGGCCTCGAGGACGAGCGTCCACACCCCGTCGGCGAGGTCGGCGAAACGAAACTGGCCCGCGTCGCTCGTGGTGGCGAAGCGCACCTCGCCGGTGGCGCCGACGATCTTGAGCGGGACTCCGGATACCGGGGAGTCGTCCGCGAGGCGCACGTGCCCCTGCACGGAAACGCTGGCCACGCGGGCAAGGGTGTAGCGGTACCGATAGAGGATCACGGTGGCGACGGGCGCGCCGGCGTCGTCGGTGCCGGGCTTGAAGCGGGCGCCGCGGAGCGCAGCCATGGCGCCGGCGTCGAAGTCCGGGCCGGCGGACTCCACCACGCCCACCCGCGTGACCTCGCCGGTCGTGGAGACGGCCACCTCGAGGAGCACGCTGGCCTCCAGGCCACCGGCCAGCGCCGCCTCCGGGTAGGGCGCGCTGGGCACCGAGATCGGCTGGGGGAGAGTGGCGCCGACCACGGGTGGAGGGGCCGCGGGCACGGGGGCCTCCGCAGCGGTGGGGGAGGCGGGCACGGACGGGGGAGAGGCGGCGAGAGCCGAAGAGAGCCACAGGGATAGCACGGCCTCCGCATAATCACGGGCATGCCGTCGGCCACGAGACTGCGTCGGTAGCCTCGCGATCTGCGGCAGCTCGGCACGGCGGAATGTGCGTTTGACCTGCGACGCGACCGGGCGGCCGTGCCCCGGCGCGGAGCGCCACAGCCTACGGCTGGGCGGAGCCCTGCAAGACCCGCTCCCGCACCCGCTGGGCCGCCCGGCCCAGGCGCTCGTCGCGTCGCCGCACGAGCTGGGGGGTGTAGGTCCACTCGTTGCCGCCGGGGAGGTCGAGCACCACCAGCCCACCCCCCGCGAGGTCGGCCTCCACGAGGTGTCGCGGCATCCAGCCGAAGCCGACCGCCTCGCGGAGCGCGGCGAGCTTGCTCTGGAAGTCGCTGAAGCGCACCACGTGACGGGTGCCGAGGAAACTCGGCCGGGGCGAGCGTGCCCATGCCGGGGAGGAGTCGCGAACGACGAGATCGACGTGCGCGGCGAGGTCGGCCCGCGTGAGCCCGGCGGCGCTCGCCAGCGGGTGCGCGCGGCTGGCCACCAGCACCATCGGCAAGGGCGCCAGCGCCTCGCCCACGAGCCGGCCACCGTCCTCCAGCCCAAGGGCGATCATCAGGTCGGCCTGCGCCTCGGCGAACCGGTGCAGCACGCCGTCCTGGTACTCCACGTCGAGCCGCACCTGCGTAGGCACGCCCTCGTCGACCAGCGCCTTGATCGCGGCCAGCACCGGACCCATCGGCACCGCGCCGTCGATGACCACCTGCAACTCCGCCTCCCAGCCCCCCGCGAGGTGGGTGGCCACCTGGTCGAAGCGCGCGGCCTGCGCGAGCGAGGCCTGGGCCTCGGCCAGGATCTGTCGCCCCGCCGCGGTGAGGCCGGCCCGGTGCCCCGACCGGTCGAACAGCGGCACGCCCACGGCCTCCTCCAGGGCGTGGACGGTGTAGCTGACGGCGCTCGGAACCCGGTGCAGCTCGCGCGACGCGGCCGCGAACGAGCCGGTGCGCGCGATGCACGCCAGCACCTGGAGCTGGTCGAGGGTGTGGCGCGGCGTCGGCACCCGAGCGTGGTAACTCATTCAGTCAATCTGAATGACTCACACAGAATGATTCGCTTTCATTGATTTACTGGCTCACGTACAACGGCGGCACACCCGGAGACCCCGTGATTGCCAGCCTCCTCCTCGCCTGCTCCAACGACTTCGGCCTCGAGCGCGTCCAGGGCTTCGTGCCCGCGGGAGACACCGGCGAGGGCCGTGACCCCGACGCCGAGGCCGCGGGCGACGACACGGCCGCGCCCGCCGACACCGCCGAGCCGCTGGACAGCGAGCCGGAGGAGGTGCCGCCCGAGGACACCTCGCCGCCCGTCGACACCGGCGCAGTCGAGGAACCGGCGCCCGAGGACGACTGCGACCACACCAGCGACCTCGTGTACGCCCTCTCTCGCGACGATCGCAAGCTCTACACCTTCGATCCTGCGAGCCGCGCCTTCGCCGAGCTCGGGGAGATCGACTGCCCCACCTCGCAAGACCCCGCATCCATGGCGGTGGACCGTACCGGGACCGCGTGGGTGCGCTTCGGCGACGACTCGGTGTGGGAAGTCAACCTCACCACGTTCCGGTGCGACGCGACCACCTACGACAGCCGGCGAAACGGCTTCGGCAGCTTCGGCATGGGCTACGCCACCGACAGCAAGGGAGGCTGGCAGGACCAGCTCTACGTGGCCAACGACGACACCCTCGCGGTGCTCGATCCCGCCAGCTGGACGCTGGGCGTGCTCGGCTCGATGCCGAGCCAGTCGGAGCTCACGGGCAACGCCGACGGCGAGCTGTGGGCCATCCTGCCGCTGGAGCGCACGGCCCGGCTGGTGCAGCTCGACAAGTCGACCGGCGCCGAGCTCGGCCGCATCTCCCTGCCCGGCTTCCCCGATCCCTCGGGCATCGACACCTTCGCCTTCGCCACCTGGGACGGCGCCTTCTACCTCTTCGTCCGCGAGCACGGCATGGGGGAGAGCACCAGCGTGTACGAGGTGGAGCGCGACGGCACCATGACCCGGATCGTCAGCGACTCGGGGCTCAATGTCGTGGGCGCGGGCGTTTCTACCTGCGCGCCCGCCTGACCGGCCGGACGAGGTGTGGGTCGACTCTTGCGCGGAGTAGCGCCGGCTCGACCCGCCTACTCGAAGCTCTGGATCCCCGTGATCCACCGCCCGATGATGAGGTTGTGGATGTCGTGGGTGCCCTCGTAGGTCTTCACCGACTCGAGGTTGGCCATGTGGCGCATCACCGGGTACTCGTCGAGGATGCCGTTGGCACCGTGAATGTCGCGCGCCACGCGCGCGATCTCCAGCGCAATGTCGACGTTGTTCATCTTGGCGAGCGACACCTGCTCGGGGATCATCGTCCCATTGTCCTTCATGCGCCCGAGCTGGAGCGCGAGGAGCTGCCCCTTGGTGATCTCGCGCAGCATCCACGCGAGCTTGTTCTGCACGAGCTGGTAGCTCGCGATGGGCTTGCCGAACTGGATGCGGCTGAGGCTGTACTCCCGGGCGCTGTGGAAACAGGCCATCGCCGCGCCGAGCGTCCCCCACGCGATGCCGTAACGCGCGTTGTTGAGGCAACTGAAGGGGCCCTTGAGCCCGCGCACGTGGGGCAGGATCCGGTCCTTGGGAATACGACAGTCCTGGAACACCAGCTCGCTCGTGACACTCGCCTTGAGCGAGTGTTTGCCGTGCATCTCCGGCGCCGAGAAGCCCGGGTCGCCCTTCTCCACCACGAAGCCGCGGATCTCCCCGTCGAGCTTGGCCCACACCACCGCGAGGTCGGCGATCGTCCCGTTGGTGATCCACATCTTGGCGCCGTTGAGCACGTAGCTGCCGCCGTCGTCCACCGCCTTGGTCACCATGCCGCCGGGATTGCTGCCGAAGTCGGGCTCGGTGAGGCCGAAGCAGCCAATCAACTCGCCGGCCGCCATCTTGGGCAGGTACTTCTGCTTCTGCTCCTCGGTGCCGTGTTTCCAGATGGGGAACATCACCAGCGATCCCTGCACGCTAGCGAAGCTGCGGATGCCGCTGTCGCCGCGCTCGAGCTCCTGGCACACGAGGCCATAGGCCACGTTGCTCATCCCGGCGCAGCCGTAGCCATGGAGGTTCACGCCGAGCAATCCCATCTCGCCCATGGGCTTGACGAGGTTGAAGGGGAAGGTGCCGTTGCGACAGTGCCCCTCGATGATGGGGATCACGTTGTCTTCCACCCAGCCGCGCACCACCTCGCGCACGGCCTTCTCCTCGTCGGAGAGGAGCGCATCGAGGTTGTAGAAGTCGATTCCCGAGAACTTTCGCATGGCTACACCTGGGTGAGGGCGTGGAGGGACGTGGCGAAAAGGTCGACGGCGGTCTGGGCTTCCTCGACCGAGAGGGTCAGGGCCGGGCAGAATCGCACGGCGTTGCGGCCGGCGCCGAGGACCACCATGCCGGAGCGGTAGAAACAGTCCATCACCAGCGCGTTGCGGAAGTCGGAGGCGCGTTCCTTGCTCGCGCGGTCCCTCACCAGCTCCACGCCGATCATCAGGCCCTTGCCGCGGATGTCGCCCACGTAGGGGTGTGCACCCAACGCGTCGCGCAGCATGCCCATCATCTGCTCGCCCACCCGGGCGCTGTTGTCGACCAAGCTCTCCTCGAGCAGGTCGAGGGTGGCGTGCGCGGCGGCGCAGGCGATGGGGTTGCCACCGAAGGTGCTCGCGTGGGCCCCTGGTTTCCACTGCATGAGACGCTCGCTGGCGATCGTGGCCGAGAGCGGCATGCCGCTGGCGATGCCCTTGGCGAGGGTGATGATGTCGGGCTTCACGCCCCAGTGCTCGAAGGCGAACATCTTGCCGGTGCGACCCATGCCGCACTGCACCTCGTCGAACACCAGCAGGATGCCGTGCCTGTCGCAGAGCGCGCGCAGGGCGGCCAGCCAGTCGCTGGGCGGGATGATGTAGCCGCCCTCGCCCTGCACCGGCTCCACGAAGAGCGCCGCCACGTCCTCCGGGGGACAGGTGGTGCGGAAGAGGTTGTCGAGGTGGTCGAGCGCCATCTGGGTGGCGTTCGCGCCCATGCGGTAGGGGTCGGGGTAGATGCCGTGGGTGACGGGAAAGAAGGGGCCGAAGCCCTCGCGCTGCCGGGCCTTGCTCGCGGTGAGCGACAGCGCCCCGAGCGTGCGCCCGTGGAAGGCATCGAGGAAGGCCACGAACTGCTTGCGGCCGGTGTAGAAGCGCGCGAGCTTCATCGCCGCCTCGTTGGCCTCCGTGCCCGAGTTGCCAAAGTACACTCGGCACTTGTCACCCACCACCGGCTGCATCTTCACCAGCCGGTCAGCCAGGCGCCCCTGCACCGGGTAGAAAAAGTCGGTGCCGCTCATGTGGATGAGCTTGGCGGCCTGCTCCTGGATCGCGGCCACCACGCGGGGGTGGCAGTGGCCGGTCGAGGTGACCGCGATGCCGGCCGACATGTCGAGGAACTCGTTGCCGTCGGGGTCGGTGATCCACACGCCCTCGGCGCGCTCGGCCACCAGCGGGTGGTCGCGGGTGTAGCTCGGCGACACGGCCGCGTTGCTGCGATCGATGAGAGCGCGGGCGAGCGGGCCGGGAAGCTCGGTGCGCAGGGTTGGACGGCGCGACAAGGGGGCTCCCGGTGAGGGACGGCGTCTATCGGGGAGCAGACCCCGCCGCTAGGAGCTCCCAGACCGAGGGCGACACCTGCGCCGCCTGGAGGCCTCGCGCTCGACCCAGCGCCGCCCAGTGACGGTAGGCCAGCCGGATCGCGCCGCCCCAGCCGGCGCCGCGCGCGTGGGTGAGGATGCGGCCGCCCGGGGCGAGCAGCGCCGCGTAGGCGTCGAACATCGCCTCGAAGTGGCGACGGCAGCAGGCGAAAGTGCCGGGGTTGTTGTCGACGATGAAGTCGTAGGGACCGGGCAGCGCCCGCAGGCCGGGGGCGTGCTTGTTGAGGAGCCAGGTGCGGTAGTTGGGCAACGCAGGCGCCGCGTGGAGCTCCTCGGGCAGCACGGTGATGCCATCGATGGCGGCCACGCGGGCGGCGTAGGCGCGGGCGACCGACGAGCAGCCGAGGCCCACGTGGAGCAGCCGGGCAGCGGGGAACAACAGCGGCCCGAGCGCCGCGTCGAGCTCCGCCTGGTCGGGCGAGATTTGCCGCGCGTACGAGGCGTCGCGATACTCGTGTTCAGGCGTGTCGCGACCACAGTCGGCGCGGCAGCGACGGAGCCTCATGGCGACAGCGCCTCCGCCACGAGGCGGCCGATGGCGCGCTGCCCCTCGGGACCGGGATGCTCCCAGTCGGCGGCGTTGGCCGACGGCGAGGGCGCCGCGAGCGCGCCGGTGGCGTCGATCGTGAGCAGGCCGAGCGCGCGCGACGTCGCGAGCAACTCCGCCGTGAGTCGCGATGCTGTTTCGCACTGTGCTCTCGCCACCCCATAGGCCACGCAAGCCTCTACCCCGGGCGACAGGGCATGCGGGGCGAGCACCACCACCCCGAGCGGCCGCGCGCCCACCTCCTCCGCGAGGAGTCGCAACTCGCGCTCGAAGAAGACGGGCTCGGGCTCAAACGTCCACCGGTGGCGGTGGAGGTAGCCATCGAGGGCCCGCCACGCCGCCGACGCGCGCCAGAGGGGCCCCCGCTCCTCGAGCCACACCACCAGGGGCGTGGTGCCCACGGTGATCGCGCGGGTGGGCACGTGGTCGTTCCAGTAGGCGCCGTACAGCACGAGGTCGGGGTCGTAGGCCAGTGCCTCCGGCAAGGTGGCTCGCGACTGCCGGATGTCGTAGCCGTAGGTGGAGAAGTTGAGCACCTCCCCGCCGAGCGCCCCTTCCACGGCACGAGGCCAGGCCTCCGCCGGGGTGGTGGTGCCCCAGGTCATCGAGTCGCCGAGCACGGCGATCCGCCGGGTGCCGGGGGCCTTCTCGCGGGGCAGCCCCCGCTCGAAGAAACCCTCGTGGTTCGCGCCGTAGGCGTGGGGGCGCGTGCGGTACCTCCGCTCGCTCCCGAGCAGCTCGGTGCCCCCCTCGTGGCGCCGCGCGAGCCCCTCCACCGGCGCGAGCGCCAGGGCGAGGGCGAGCAGGCCGAGGGCAACGCGGCGCACCGCCGGAGGATAGCCCGCGCCCCCCGTGCCCCCGCGCTCGCTCCTCGCGCTCCTCGCCGTGCAGCTGTTGTTTGGCCTGCACCCGGTGGTGTCGAAGCTCGCCTTCCCGGCGTTTGGCCCGGGCGGGGTGAGCGCGTGGCGCGCGGTGGCCGCCGCGGTCGCCTTCCAGCTCGCCGCGAAGGCCTCGCGCTCGCCGCCCATCCCCTGGTCCTTGCAGCCCCGCATCCTCGCGGCCTCGATGCTGGGCGTGGTGTCGAACCAGCTCCTGTTCATCTACGGCCTCGAGCGCACCACCGCGATCCACGCGACCCTGATCATCGTCACCGTCCCGGTCGCGACCCTGTCCATCGCCATCGCCGCCGGTCGCGAGGTGGCGTCGCGTCACCGCGTGCTCGGCATCGCCATCGCCTTCCTCGGCGCGGCGCTCGTCGTGAGCGACCAGGGTTCAGTCTCGGGCGGCAACATCGTCGGCGACTTGATGATCGTGGCCAACGCGGCAGCCTACGGGGCGTATCTCGTGATGAGTCGCGACTTGCTCACCCAGGTGTCGCCGCTGTCGCTGGCGGCGTGGGTGTTCACCTGGGGCGCGCCCGTGGTGTTGCTCGTCACCGGCCTCCCGCCGGCGGCCGTCGACGACGCCCCCGCCTGGCTGGCGCTCGGCTTCGTGGTGCTGGGCCCCACCATCGGCACCTACTTCCTCAACCTGTTCGCGCTGCGCGACGTGCCGGCCAGCGTGGTGGCGGTGTTCGTGTGCCTGCAGCCGCTGGTGGCTGCTCTCTTCGCTCGGCTCTGGCTGGGCGAGTCGCTCGGCCCCTTCACCCTCGTGGCGGGGCTCTTGACCATGGGCGGCGTGATCCTGGCCACGCGCCGAGCCTAGCGCCGACCGCGACGCGATTGTCGCGGTGGTAGGCGGCTCGCGGGGCGGCTACACTGGAAACGGGTCGGGGCGTCGGACGACGCTCACGGGAAAACCATGCGCACATTCCCCATCATCATTGCCTGCGCCTGCTCCGAGATGGCGCTCAACTCCGAGGGCACCGCCGGCAAGGCGAGCGACAACGACACCAACGCAGAGGCAGACGCCGACGCCGACGCCGACGCCGACGCGGATGCCGACAGCGACTACGTGGCCGAGTGGTACAGTCTCGCGGCCACCGCCACCGTCGATGCCAGCGCGGCCGCCACGCTCGACGCGCGCTTCGTGCTCGGCAGCACCGAACTGGAGCGACGCGACTGCGAGGTGATGGAGCCCGCCGATCTCGCCGCCACCGCGCCAGCCAGCGAGAGCATCTACACGTACTGGACCTTCTCCGTCCCGAGCGACAACGGCTGCGAAGGCGTGAGCGGCACGCCGGCCCGCGTGGGCGTCGGCCTCGGCGTGCTCGACCCCGAGGTTCGCGCCCGGCTCGGCTCGGTCGACCTGGAAGACCAGGCCGACGAGCTGTGGGGCGCGTGGCTCGTGGCCGACGATAACGAGCCTTTTCCCTTTGGTTACGCCCAGGGTGTCGGCGGGGTGACGGCCGACGGGCCCCCGCCGGATGGAAGCTACACCCTCGAGCCCCTGCTGCTTTTGAGACTTTCTAAGACGGAGTGAGCGGGCGATTCCGGGGTCACACTAGTAACGGGCGGAGCGGCCCGGCCCCCTCCGGTGGCCGTAGCTCCCAGGGATGGGGCTCGTAAAGGGTTCCAGGGTCGCTCCGCCCGATTCTTTGTTGAGGGGGGCACCCCTACCGCGCCCGACCTGCCGCTCTCCCCCCTCCGGCAGCGAACTGGGGAAGGCCCCCCTCTCCTACTGGATGTCCCAGGCCAGCGCCGGGTAGAGCGTGTACACCCGGTCGGCCGACCAGCCGGGCAGGCCCTTCTCGCCGGTGAGGTCGAGCTCTTCCGGGTAGGCCCAGCCCAGCGCCGAGAGCTCTTCCCCCACGCCCCAGGCCACGTACCAGCCGAAGCTGTCGCCGGGGTGGGGATCGCCATCGGCGAGCGCCTCGGGCACCTCGGCGATCGCGTAGATCGCGGGGCCGGCGTAGGCGGCGGCGGTGGCGATGTCGCCCGCACAGTCGGTGCCCAGCTCCTCCACCTCCAGCGTGTACGCCACGCGGCAGTCGGCGCAGTCGGCCACGGTGGTGGTGGCGCCGGCGATGGTCTGGGCTCGCGTGCAGAGGTAGCCGTCGTCGCCGGCATCGGGCGTCCAGCCCTCGGCGAAAAAGGCCCATGCCTGGGTGCCGGTGATGCCGTTGTCGCTGGGGAACACCGAGGCCTGCTGCAGCGCCCACACGGGGCTGTCGCTGTTGCAGGCAAGCAGGAGGATCAACATGTCGGCTGAGCTATCACAGCTGGATGTAGTACTCGCTGGTCTCGGCGCGGTACCCTGCGGCGTCCTTCGAAACCAGGGTGAAATAGTATCTGGAGCCGAGGGTCCCGGTGAAGCTCAGCGCGTGGACGGTGGTCAGCGTGGCGTTGCCGTACTCGCCATAGCCGGTGAAGTTGACGTGGGAGGTGGCCGGCTCGTCGGTGGTCCACTGCAACGTGAACTTGGTATCCTGCGTGTAGCCACTCACCGCCGAGATCGTGGGCGCCGTCGTGTCCGGCTCGGCGCTGGGGGTGGTCTCCTCCTCGGGAGGCGGCGCGGCGCTGTCGACCCCGGCCACGGCCGCCGCGAGGTCTAGCTGGCCGTAGCCGTAGCTCGTGTCGTAGCCGGCGCTCCCGAGGTCGCGGGCGGTATCGGTGAGCACCCGGTACACGCCCTGGGGGCTGGTCTCGCCCGACGCGTAGAGCAGGGCCGCCGCCGCCGCGACGTGTGGCGTCGCCATCGAGGTGCCCTCCCAGAAGGTGTAGGTCCACCGGCCGTTCTCGATGGTTTCTTGCAGGATGCCGTCGGCGTAGCCGTCGCCATCGACGTCCTTGCTCTGGTCGCCGCCAGGCGCCACGAGGTCGAGGCCGGTGCCGCGGTTGCTGTAGCCAGCCAGGGCGCCGCCCTGCCCCGTGGCGCCCACGGCGATGACCGTGTCGTAGCGGGCCGGGTAGCCCACGCTGCTGGCGTACTCGTTGCCGGTGGCGGCCACCACGGTCACGCCACGGTCGTAGGCGTAGCGGCACGCGCTTTCCAGAGTGGCCGAGGGGTACGCCGAGCCGAGGCTCAGGTTTGCCACCTTCGCGCCCTGGTCGGTGGCCCACACCAGCCCGTTGGCGATGGCGTTCATGTCGCCGATGCCGCCGTCACCGAGCACCTTCACCGGCAGGATCTTCGCGCCGGGCGCCACGCCGCTCACCCCCACGTCGTTGCCCGTGTTCTGCGCGATGGTGCCGGCCACGAAAGTGCCGTGACCGTTGCCGTCGGTAGGATCGTTGTCGTTGTTGTAGAAGTCGTAACCGGCGAGCAGGTTGGCGAAGCCGTCGGGACCGCCCGTGCGCACGCCGGTGTCGAGCACCGCCACGACCACCCCCCCGCCGGTGGTGGTGGCCCAGGCCTTGTCGGTGCCGATGGCGTCGAGGTTCCACTGGTAGCGGCGGTAGGGGTCGGTGCCCGCAGCCCGGACCAGGTGGTTCGGCTCCACGAACTCCACGCGGTGGTCGTGCTCGAGCTTCGCGATCACGTCGCGGACCCGCCGGTCGCGCTCGAAGCCCATCCGCCGCACCTCGATGCCCGCGATGGCGTCCACCTCGGCGAGCTCGTTCTCGTCCTCGAGCTTCATCGCGTCGACCTCGTCGCCCCTGAGCTTCACCAGCACCTCGCCGTCGAGGTAGGGCTCGGTGTCGACGAGCAACGGGGCCTCGTCGGTGGTGCAGGCGAGGACGAGCAGCAGCAAGAGACCTCCCAGGGCGGCGCCGGGCGATCGCAAACCCCGTGCCAACGGTTCCCGCGACACAATTGCCGCGCGAGCGGGGCATACGTGCCCCAGTCGCGGGGCGTCCCAGTGGGGTAAGCATGGGACATGGTGCTGGTCGACGGCCATGCCGACGCCCGACTGCCCGCAGACGACGCCGGGTTCACCCAGGGACTGGCGGCCTTCGAGACGCTGCGCAGCTACGGGCCGCGAATCTTCCGGCTGGAGGCGCACCTGGAGCGCCTCGCCCGGAGCGCAGCGTTCATGGACGTCCCCTGCCCGCTCGACGAGCTGCGTCGCGACATCGCGAGGCTCGACATCGTCGACGACCAAGCCGTCAACGTGTTCCTCACGCCGAGGCATCGCGTCGTGATCTCGCGACCGCTCGACCAGCGCCGCGTGGGCCGGGCCATTGCCGTGGCCACCGCGCCGTTCGAGCCGCCGCCCTGGCTCCCCGGCTGGGTGAAGCACACCAACCGCGCCGGCTGGGCGCTGGCGGCCGCGCGGGCAGGCGCCGACGAGCTCATCTTCCTCGACCCCGACGGCCACTGGACGGAGTGCAGCCGCAGCAACCTGCTCGCGGTCCGCGACGGCGTCGCGATCACGCCCCCGCTCGATGGCCGCATCCTGCCGGGGATCACGCGCGCCGCCGTCGTCGAGGCGGCCCGGCACGCCGGAGTGGATCTGCGCGAGGCGCCCCTCCCTGTCGGCCGCTACGACGCGCTCTACGCGCTCAGCACCCTCAAGGAGCTCGCGCCCATAACGATGATCGACGGGGCCTCCGTGGGCGAGGGGAGCGACGTGGGCGCCCGGCTCGGCTGCGCCCTGGCCGAGATCGTTGCGCGGGACACTCAAACCGGCGGGTAGCGAGCCGATGGACTGGTGTACCCTAGGACCGTGCAGGTGAACGCCGAGCCCCATCGCGTGGCCGCCGGTTGCGGCGTGCTGTCGGCCCTGCTGAGCCTGCTCGGCGTGGCCCTGAGCTTCGACATCGAGGGCGCCTACCGCCCCGGAACCCTCGACCGCTGGTTCTACGCGGCCCAGCAACACAGCGGCGCGGCGGCGTGGAGCGCCTGGTCCTTCACGCTGTCCATGGCCCTCATGGTGCCCTGGGCGGCCGGCCTCGCCAGGGCCATTGGCCCCTACGCCTGGCCGGGCGCGGCGCTGACGATGATGGCGGCGATCATCAACGCCGGGGGCTCGCTGCTCCCCTTCGTGGCCGTCACCCACCTGCCCCACGGCGAGGACGCGCTGGGCCAGACCCTGCTCGCCGTCGCGCTCACCGCCGACGCGCTGTTCAACCTGCTCTGGGGCGTGTCGATGGTGTTGCTCTCGCTGGCGATGGCCCGCGCCACGCACCTGCCGATGTGGCTGTCCGGCTGGGGGCTGGTGGCCGGGGTGATGAGCATGGGCGTGGTCGGCCAGGCCTGGACGCCCGTGGCCGCCGATTTTCTCCTGGTCGCCGGGCCGACGTGGCTCGGCTGGCTCGTCACCACCTGCGCCGTGCTGCTCCGCCTGCCCACCCGGAAGCCGCGCGCCGACAACGACCCGGCAGGTCGCAAGCAGGACCCGCCCCTCGTCGCTCGGCAGGCGGCCTCGGCCAAGTAGCGGCGCTCGCGATAGCCCGGCGGGGTGAACGACCCGGGACGCCCGCTCCTGCTCGCCGCCGAGGCCCTCGGCCGCGCCCACGCGCGCAACGAGGGGCGCTGGGAGGCGGCGATCGCGGCGCTGGCGCCAGCCGCCACGGTGTGGACCACCGGGCTTGGCAAGAGCGCGCTCGTGGCCCAGAAGCTGGCGGCGACGCTGTGCAGTTTCGGTCGGCGAGCCGTCTACGTTCACCCCGTCGACGCGCTGCACGGCGACCTGGGCGCCATCGGGGCGAGCGACGCCCTGGTGGCGGCCAGCCACTCCGGCCGCACGGCGGAGGTGCTCCGCCTCGCCGGCAGCGTGACGGTGCCGGTGGTGTCGGTGTGCTCGGCGGCCTCGCCCCTGGCCGAGATGTCTATCGCGACACTTGACTGCTCCGTGGACGAGGAGGCCGGCGGCGACGCGCCAGCCACCAGCTTCGCCGTGGCCTGCGCCCTGGTCGATAGCCTCGCGCTGGCGCTGCGCGAGGGCGACTCGCTGCACCACCCGGGGGGCCTCATCGCGCTGGCGCGCCGGCCGGTGCGCAGCCTGATGTTGCCCCCGCCGCTGGTCGAGCCCGCCACGCCGCTCCTGGACTGCATCCCTCGCCTCGCACACGGCGCGGTGCTGGTTGCTGGGGGCGGGATCTTCACCGACGGCGACCTCCGCAGGGTCGTGGGCCAGGACCCTGCCGCCCTGTCGCGACCGGTGGGCGAACTCTGCACCCGCCACCCGGTGACGGTCCACGCCGACGATCCCGCCAGCGTGGCCCTCGACCGCATGGAGCGGCGCGCCTCGCAGCTCAGCGTGCTGCCGGTGGTCGGCGACCAGGGCGCCTACGTGGGGCTGGTGCGCCTGCACGACCTCGTGCGGGCCGGGATGGGCGCGTGAGCTTTGCCGTCGGCAACATCGTCGCCGGTCGCGACTTCTTCTTCATCCTCGGGCCCTGCGTGATCGAGGGGCCGGGCGTCACCGAGCGCGTGGCCGACGGGATCGCCGAGGCCTGTGCCCGCGTGGGCGTGCGCTGGGTGTTCAAGGCGAGCTTCGACAAGGCCAACCGCAGCTCGGCCTCGGCCGGTCGGGGCGCAGGCATCGACGAGGGACTCTCGCGACTTGAGAAAATCAGGTCGCGACTGGGCGTGCCCGTCACCACCGACGTGCACCTGCCGGAGCAGGCCGCCGCCGCCGCGCAGGTGGTCGACCTGCTCCAGGTGCCAGCCTTCCTCTGTCGCCAGACGGATCTCCTGGTGGCCTGTGCCGCCACCGGCAAGCCCGTCAACGTCAAGAAGGGCCAGTTCATGGCCCCGGGCCAGATGGCGGGCGCGGTCGAGAAAGTGGGTCGCGACCGTGTCATGCTCACCGAGCGCGGCGCCAGCTTCGGCTACCACGACCTCGTGGTGGACTACCGCTCGCTCCCCCGCATGCGGGCCCTCGGCGTGCCGGTGTGCTTCGACGCCACCCACTCGGTGCAGTCGCCCGGGGGCGGCGGCGACAAGACCGTGGGCGACCGGCAGTACGTGCCTGCGCTCGCCCGGGCGGCGGCAGCCGTGGGCATCGACGCGCTCTTCGCCGAGGTACACGACGACCCCGACAACAGCCCGTCCGACGCCGCGAACATGCTGCGACTCGGCGACCTCGAGGCCCTGCTCCGCGAGGTGCTGGCGATCCGGGACTACTGCGCCGCGAAGCCGTAACGTTCGCCGCCGATCAGCCTCGGGAGGCGATCGCGGGGGAGCAGGCAGCTACGCACCGCCCAGAGCTCGGGAAACACGCGGTAGGCCGCCGTCTGGTCGAGGTAGTCCACGCCGGAGCTGCCGCCGGTGCCCACGCGGCGACCGATGGTCCGCTCCACCATCCGGGCGTGGCGGTTGCGGAACAACAAGAGTTGTTCCTCCAGTTCGCACACCGTGTCGAGCAACAGCCGGGGCCAGGCGAGCAGCGGCAACTCGCGATAACTCTCGATGAACAATAGCCCCGCCCG
This sequence comes from Deltaproteobacteria bacterium, assembly GCA_016875435.1. Classification (GTDB taxonomy): domain Bacteria; phylum Myxococcota_A; class UBA796; order UBA796; family SXON01; genus SXON01. The sequence goes on from VGRE01000035.1 coordinate 17,252, forward strand.
GGCGCGTCGCGCCTCGCGGTCGTCGGGGGTGAGAAACGCGCGGGTCGCGCCGAGGCCAGCCTCCACGCGGGCGGTGATCGCCGGGCGATCGTTCTCCGAGAGCGCCCGCACCAGCGTCTCGATGCCCTCGCGCTGGTGCGTCTCGGTGTGGGCGAGGTAGTCGGCGAGGAAGGCATCGACCACGGCGTCGTCGCCGGCGTCGCCAGGGGCCGACCCCATGATCGGAGTGCGGCGCAGCCAGGCCATCACGGCGGTGTGGACCGTGGTCTCCGCCATCGCCGCCTCGAGCTTGCCCACCACCTTCGCGGCCGCCGGGGAGTGAGACTGGGCCTTGATGTGGGCCAGGGGGTCGGTGCCCGCGTACTTGATGCGTTGATCCTGCCGGAGCCCGAGCACCAGCTCCAGCTCCCGCATCTGGAAGCTCTGGAAGCCCGAGGAGGGGACGAGCTTGTCGCGGAAGTCGAGGAAGTCCTGCGGGGGCAGGGTTTCCATCACCGCGAACTGCTCCACGCACAGCCGCAGGATCGCGTTCACCCGCCCGAGGTGGTGAACCACGAACGGCACGCGTTCTTCCGGCAACTTCGGCGCGGCGAGGTGGTCGCGCGCCAGGCGCAGTTGCGAGAGCACCAGCTTGAACCAGAGCTCGAAGCTCTGGTGCACCACGATGAAGTGCAACTCGTCGGGGCTCGGCTGGCCGTCGAGGCCCCCTTGCAGCTCGAGGAGGTCGGGGAGGCGGAGGTAGTCCCAGTAGGTCGGGGTGGCCATGCAGGGCCCCTATTCAGCGCCGCCGCGTGATGGGCATGCCGCGGGTGGCGTCGGCGCTCACCACGAGCAGGGCGAGCACCCACTGGTGGCCCGGCCCCACGCCGTGGCAGGTGGAGGCGGCGCAACTCCGTGCCAGCACGGGGAACACCTCGGCGCGGGGCGGGCGAGGAAAAACCGTGCCTAGTCGGACGACGCCAGCACGTAGAGCATCGCCCGCCAGTCGGTGGCCATCGCGCGCGCGGGGCGGGTCCAGGCCTCCAGGTCGGCGCGCAGGGCAAGCGGCACGTCGGCGCGTGCGAGGCTCCCGGCAAGCAACGCGCCGCTATTTAGCACCACTTCGCCGAGGAAGGGATCGACCTCCACGCGCCCCTTGAGCCGCCCCGCGGCGGCGCTGGCCACGGTGCCGCCCATGGCCACGCCCGCGTCGAGCACCAGCGCACCCGTGGCAGCAGTGTCGCGGTTGACGCTGGAGTACACCACCTCGGCACGGCCGCCGAAAGTCAGGCCGGCGTAGGCGCTCGGCGGGGCCACGCCGGCGAGGTCGAGGAAGTTCAGCAAGCTTTCGCCGCCCATGTCGGCGCGGAAACGCTCGCCGGCCCAGGTGCTGCCGGCCAGCCGCAGCAGCGGCGTGCCGAGCAGGAGCTTCCGCGCCCCGGGGTCGGCGGGGACACCCAGGTCGGACTGCTGGTTCTGCTCGCCCCTGGACAGCGCCTTGCGCTCGGTGATGAAGGTGGGCGTCCACCCACCCACGCTGACGTTCCACGCCCGGACCACGTTCTCGTTGGCGTCGGGACTGCCGAACAGCACCCACGCGTCGAAGTCGCCCGCCAGGTGGCTGAGCGCGAGGCCGCCGGCGAGGGCCCCGTCCTGGTTGGTGGCCCCGGCCGCGCCGATGCCGCCCGCGTCGAGGATCCCGTCGGCGTGGGCGAGGGCGAGTGCAAGAAGCATGCGGGGGGCGTATCGCGAGGGGTGGCGGCCGGGGCGATGAGGACATGGCCGCGAGCAGCGGACTCGCTGGGGGTGGCGGCCAGGGCGGTCGCGACATGCCCGCGAGCGGCGGATTCCCGGGGGGTGGCGGCCGGGGCGGTCGCGACATGCCCGCGAGCGGCGGATTCGCTGGGGCTCGCGCCCGAGCCCGGGAGAATCCGCCGCCTTGGCCGCCTCTCTCGCGCCTGGTCCGCCGTGGCGACGCGCCGAGACACGGAGGAAGCTTGGTTATCTCGGAAGGTACGCGCATAACCAGTGTCGCGACACGCTCGCGAGCGGCGGATTCCCGGGGGCTCGCGCCCGAGCCGGTGAGAATCCGCCGCTGTTCCGGGGATGGCGTCCGCGGCACGGGGGGGCCCCAGGTGCAGCAGGGCGAGCCGTGCGGCGCCGCCGTGGCCGTGGGCATGGCCTGCGCGCGTTGATGCTGTCCCTCCCCGGCGCGCCCGCCCCCCTCCCTCACTCCGGGCACCGCCCGATGATGTCGCTCCACGTCACCGCCGAGGCGGCCAGATCCCAGGTGGGCACCGCCGTGAGATAGCCTGGGTCGAGGTGGCCGCGGTCCACCAGCCACTGCAAGAAGTCCACGTCGAGCGCGCGCAGGTGCACGATCGCCTCGGCGCGCGTGGGGACCGCCTCGCCCAGGTACCAGGTGCGCGTCACGTGGTTGTAGTCCTGTCCATCGAGGCCGAGGAGCAAGTTCGACTCGTAGCTCACCGCGTCCCAGGCCGCGTGTGTCTCGTTGCCGTCGGCGTCGAAGATGCGGTCTCCAAACCACCAGAGCTCGTCGGTGTCGCCCGAGAGCACCGCCTCGCCCTCGGGGACGTTTCCCGACTCGAAGAGCAGCGTGTCGCCCTGGTAGGCCGCGATCTCCACCCAGCCCCGGCGATGCTGGGCCGCGCCGCTCGGCCAGCTGTGGCCGGCGGCCACGTTCTCCAGTCGCAGGCGCATCTCCACGCCGTTCTCGCTGGCGCACACCAGGAGGTCGGCGAGCACCGTGGGGTCGAGGCGCTCCTGGATCATCTCCGCCTGCGCCTCGCGCCCGGGGAACTCGATGAGCGCGGTGTCGACGGCGGGGAAGCTGTGGTCGTGGACCCGTCGCTCGGGGGCGCCGTCGCTGATCGCGGCGCGGCCGTCGTAGCCGTCCATGTGACAGTTGCCGCACGTCTGCTGGATCCCCGAGGTGGCGGTGGCGTACTGGGTGGCGTTCCACTCCACCCAGGTGCGCTCCAGTTGCATGCCCGACGGCACCACCACGTCGTGACAGCTCCCGCACAGGTCGGAGCTCTGGAGCTCGGTGCGGTCGTGCAGGGGCGAGTAGGCCGACTCGTGGGCCGCCGTGGGGACAGGGTCGGAGACGCTGCCGCGTTGCACGAGATCGCTCGCGTGGCCCAGCCCGTTGTTGAACATGTCGCCCACGCGGTCGACCGTGTGACAGTAGGTACAGCCGATGCCGCGTACCGAGGCAGGCAGCGAGTCGATGTCGAGGCCGTCGGCGGTGAGCTCCATCTGCGCGGCGGTGGGCGCGTGACAGTCCACGCAGAAGGTGCCGAGGGCACCGCCGGTGGCCTCCTGCCCCGCCGCGTTGAGCGCGATGAACACCGGGTCGTAGGAAGAGTAGGCATGCATCGAGCCCTGCCACTGGTCGTAGTGGTCGGGGTGGCAGCCCGCGCAGGTGACAGGGTCGAGCGCTTGTTCCTCGGTGAGCGGCGGCTCCGGTTCGGGGTCGGGCGCGCATGCGAGGAGGAACACTAGCCCTCGATGCAGAACAGGAAGTCGACCGAGTCGCTGCCGCTGCTGCCAGCGGCGTTCACGGTGTACTGCCAGGCCCCGCCCATGAACAGGTTGAAGCTCTCCGACACGTAGCTGCCGTCGCCGCTGCCGGCGGTCGCGACCACGGCGGGGTTCGTCCCGTGGCCGTGCTCCGGCATCACCGGCTCCAGGGTGACGGTGAGGTCGCCAACCCCGGCGCCGCCCTGCTCCACGCGCACCGTCAGCACGTTGTCGCCCTTGTCGGGCGGGTCGGGCTCGCTGGCCACGAGCACGAAGTCGTAGGTGGCACCCGCACGGGAGATCCCCGCCGACCAGGTGTCGGTCTCGAGGTCGCCACAGACGGTCACCTCGGCGCTGTCGCCGGTGTCGGCGGCGCCGGCGGAGTCGGCGGAGTCGGGGGCGTCAGTACAGGCGACCAGGAGCACGAGCATGGGGCATTCTTACCCCCAGGGCCGCGCGTCGGCGACGGTCAATCGACCGAGGACCCGGCGGATCTCCTGGCCGTGGAAGAAGGCCGGGTAGGTGGCCAACATCGCGAAGGGGAAGACCCCGAGGCGCATCGTGGCCGCGATCCCGAGGTGCATCCCCACGCCCAGCAACAGCCACCCGGGGACGATGTCGAGCCGGTTGAACTGCGCCCGCAACCAGCCCGGCCGCTCGCGGGTGTGTCGCGACCAGTAGGCGTATGGAACGAGACAGGCCCCCAGCTCGAAGGCCATCGTCGCCCCGGTGAGCAACTGCGTGAGCGGGTAGTAGCGTTGCAGCCAATCGAAGGCGTGCCGCGCCACCGCCATGTCCTGCAACACGATGAACAGGGCCGAGAAGCCGCCCCAGGGCCACCAGGCCACGCCCGCCTTCTGCACCCCCGCCATGAAATAGAGGCCCACCACCTGCAAGATCAATAGGCGCCGCGGCCAGGCTGCGATGCGCTCGCGACGACCGAACAGCATCGCGTCGATGCCCCAGCGTCGCGAGGCGCCAGAGAAGGCGAGGATGAGCAGCACGTCGCGGAAGAAGGTGTCGATGCCGCGATCGGCGGCGGGCAACACCTCGGCGAACTGGGCGTACACCAGGACCGTCGCGAGGCTCGACAGCGGCAACAACAGGCCGAGCGACACCGCCATGGTCGACGCGCACAGCACCCAGAAGGCCCCGCGGGTGGTGGCGACGGTGGGCGCGAACCACTGGTAGAGCAGGGGGACGGCGGTGCGGTGCTCGGGGTCGCCCATGCCGCCCGCGTCGCCCGGCCCCCAGAGCGGGATCACGAGGTGCAACTGGTGGACCTGCCAGAAGTCCCAGAGGAAGACCAGCGGCAGCACCACGCGCACCAGCACCAGCGGGAGCGGGTCGTCGTCGCCCTCCCAGAGCGCGCGCCACCAGGCCCACGTCGCAGTCACGGGCGCCGCCGGATCTCGGGGAAACGGTCGCCCACCTCCTCCAGGACGGTCGCCGACTCGCCGGGCTCGTAGGTGTGCAGGCGGATGAACTTCACCCGCACGGTGTGTACCTCCGGGTAGGCGGCAAACACCTCGGCCGCCGCCCAGGACGCGAAACGGTTCCAGGTTCGACCAGCCTTCTCGCTCTGGCCGTCGTACACGGCACGCACGCGGCGGTACACCAGCGCGTCGGCTCGGAACTCGTGCTCGGGATCGAGCGAGGCGTACACGCGACTCCACTCGTCGCCCTGTTGCACCTCGATCACCAGCCGCGCTGGCCAGCGGTCGGGGTGGGTGAACAAGGCCCAGTTCTGGCCGGTCTGGGTGAGCTCGAAGAGGGGTCGCGCCGGGGCGGTGAGCCACGCTCGGGCGCGCACGCCCAACTCGGCCAGCGCGAAGGCCGCCTCGGTGAGCTGGGCCTGGGAGCGGTGGATGCCGAGGCCCGCGAGGCCCCGTTGCCAGCGCGCGATCTCGTCCTGCGCGGAGGGCTTGTCGTAGTTCTCCCGCTTGGCGCTGCGGGGCAAGGGGAGCGCCTCCACCGTGTTGAAGAAGACCACTGCGAGCAACAGGGCCGCGCGCCCGTCAGCGGCGGTCACCGGGGCGGGAAGCGCACGGCGAGGATCGTCACCTCGCGACGCCCGCCGGGAGTGTCGAAGGCCACGGTGTCGTCGACCGCCTTGCCGAGCAGCGCTCGCCCGAGGTGCGACACGTAGGAGATCACGCCGTTGTTGGTGTCGACCTCGTCTTCCCCGCGGATCGTCCAGGTTTGCTTCGCGCCGTCCTCGTCCTCGATGTCGACGGTGGCGCCGAACATCACCGTGCGGCCCGAGAACGACGCGGGATCGACCACCTGAATGACATCAAGTCGCGACTTCAGGAAGCGCAGGCGACGGTCGATCTCCCGCAGCCGCTGCTTTCCGTAGATGTACTCGCTGTTCTCGCTGCGGTCGCCGAGCGAGGCCGCCCAGCCCACCTCGGCGGTGATGCGCGGCCGCTCGCGGTTGACGAGGAAGTCGTACTCGTCGACGATCTTCTGGTGGCCCTGGGGGGTGATGTAGGACGGCATCGGTTCGCCCGATTATCCGGCGCGCCCGGAGACGCTCCCATGCGCCTGCTCGCCCTCGCCATCGCCCTCCTCGCTTGCGCCCCCGGTGGCGGCAACACCGTTTCTGGCGGCGAGGTGGTGGTCAACGGCGCCACCTACGCCGACCGTGCCCGCGCCGCGTGGAAGGAGGCGCCGAGGACCGACATTTCCTCGGCAGCGGTGGCGTACATCCAGAAGGTGGGCACCAAGGTGGCCATCGACGGCGAGCTGCGCGGCCTGCCGGCCGACCTCGAGACGGTCGACCTCACCGAGTTCCCCGAAGACGTGCTCATGGGCACCGAGGAAAGCAAGCTCGCCGACGCGATCCGCGAGGCGGGCGCGAAGGTGCTCGTCGTACACCGCCCGCTGGCTCCGTCTTTCGACCGCGACCGCCACGTGTTGTCGAGGCTCTACCACCACGACTTCCTCGACCGGTTCCAACTGGCGCGGGTGGAGAAGGGCCTGTTCATCTACCTCGTGGTCGACTCGGCCCTGCGTTTCGAGCCCAGCGTGGCCGACGCCGCCGCCCGCTGGATCCGCGAGAGCCTCGAGGGCAAGAAACCCGCGCCCTTCCCCGCGGTGAAGCCGGAGCGCAGCACCTGGACTCTGGTCACCTCGGTCCGCCCGGCGGGGCAGGAGTTGGCCATCTCGCTGGCCGAGGGCGACACCCTCGACGTGGCGCTGCGCGAGACAGTCGACGACCTGGAGACCATGCACCGCCGCCAGCGGGAGATCTGGGGATTCCCGGCGCTGGCCCGTCACATGCCGGGGTTGATCATCGAGATCCGCCGCGTGAAGGAGCGCGCCGTCGTGGCGCCGCGCGACGAGGAATTCCTCGAGGGGCTCTGGGAGCTGGGCCTCGATGGCGCGATCCTGCTCGACCGCGACAAAAAGAAGTCCGGCGTGTGGCCCGGCGCGGTGGCGGCGAGCCGCGGCATCACCAAGGCCGACGAGTTCCTGCGCGGCGTGGCGAAGGACTTCCGCTGGGACAGCCTCCGCCCCTGGCGTGAAGAGGGCGTCACCTTGGAGCTGATCCGCACCATCGACTACCGCGAGGTGCCCGGTCGCGGGCTCGTCCCCCAGTACCGGGGCAGCACCCCCGTGCCGCTGGAGTCGGTCAACATCGACACGGTCAAGGCCTCCATCGTCTACGCGGGCGAGTGGTACCTGCGCAACCTCCAGCCCAACGGGCAGGTCACCTACAAGATGTGGCCCGAGGAGAACCGCTACAGCAACGAGTACAACCACGTGCGCCACGAGCTGGCCACGTGGAACCTGTGGCAGGCGTGGAAGCTCGATCCCCGGCCGGAGTTCCTCGAGGGCGCCATCCGAGCGCAGGACTGGACGTTGCTCTCTCTCGTCGAGAGGGACAAGTCGAACCTCGAGGACTGGGAGCGCAAGCTGGTCGACGACTCGCCATTGAAAGACGAGATCCTCGACAAGGGCATGGCCTACCTCACATATGACAACAACACCAAGCTCGGCAGCGTCGTGGTGGGCCTCTACGGCATGATCGACGTGGCGCGCAGCACGGGCGATCGCAGCAACGACGAGCTCATGCGCAAGTTTGGCCGCTACGTGATGTTCTCCCAGACGAAGGAGGGCAAGTTCCGCCCCTACCACGTGCCGCCGGGACACCCCTACGAGCACCAGACGAACGACATCGTCCCCGGCGAGGCGGCGCTGTCGCTGGTGTACCTGTACGAGTACTTCAACGACCCGCAGTACCTCGAGGCCCTCCCAAAGTTCTTCGAGTACTACAAGCCGTGGTTCCGGGAGCGGGCCGCGAAGAAAAACCCCAGCGCGCCCTGGCCCGCCTACATCTACGACAACGACACTCGCCTGGAGCTGGTGCAGTTCGGCCCCTGGACGGTGATGGCGGCCAACGCGTACACCCGCGCGCGGCCGCAAGAGAAGGAGATCGTCGACTTCGGTCTCGAGGTGGCCCGCTGGATGGTGGAGTCCTACGAGTACACCACCGAGCGCACGCCCTTCCCCGACTACCTCGGCGGCTACTACAAGTTCGAGGGCGAGCTACCCGCGATGCAGGCCTTCTGCTACGGCGAGGGCACGGCAGCCGCGTACGGCATGGCGCTGCGCGCGAAGCCCGAGGAGGCCGCCTTCTTCGAGATGGCCACGCGCGAGACGGTGCGCTTCGGCTTGCAGACCCAGCACGACGCGCTCGACACGCACTACTTCTCGCGTGGCGACGAGGTGCAGGGCGGCATCAAGTATGCCTTGAACGAGCCGAAGGTACGAATCGACTACGTGTACCACGCGCAGTCGGCGATGTGGCAGTGGCTGGAAGCGGCGATGGTCGACCCCAACCTCCCGGCCAGCGCCAAGGCCGCGCCCACCGAGGCGATGCGCCTGATCCTGGAGCTCCAGGACATGCCCTTCTTCCGGGCCGCCGGCGCGCCGGTGCGGACGAGCGTGCCGCGCGCGGACAAGATCACCCTCCAGCCGCTCGGCCAGGCGCCAGTGCCAGCAGCGATCCCGGTGAAGCCGGTCCCCTCCCCCGCACCGGGTGACGACGAGGGCGGCGGGGAGTAG
>VGRE01000036.1 GCA_016875435.1 Deltaproteobacteria bacterium
TGGGCGAAGATGGGCTGGGAAGGCAAGGTGCAGATGGTGCCGACCACCGGGAGCCTGGGCGCCTTTGCCGCCGACCCCACGCTCGCCCAGCAGGCCTACATCACCAGCGAGCCCTGCCAGGCCGAGGACAAGAACATCGAGACGCGCTTCCTCGCCGCGCGCGACATCGGCTGGAATCCCTACGCGGCCCTCGCCGTGGTGCGGGCCGCCGACGCCAAGGACCCATGGATGCACGACTTCGTCACCGCCACGATGCAGGGCTGGCGCGACTACCTGGCCGACCCCGGGCCGGCCAACGTCGAGATCGCCAAGCTCAATCCCGAGATGACGCCCGCGCGCCTTGCCTGCATCGTCAAGGCCCAGCTCCCCTTCGTCAAGGGCACCGACGGCGTCGGCGTCGTGACACAGGCGCGCATGAACGAGCTCGCCGCCACGCTCACGGGCCTCGGCCTCGAGGCCAGGGCCGAGGGGAGCGTTCACAACCAGGTCGGCGTGCCGACGGCAGCGGCGCCCTAGCCACGCACGGCGTAGCGACAGTACAGCTCGCTGCCCACGGGCATGGCGTGGACCAGGTCGAGGCGCGGGGCGGTGGCGTAGCCGAAGCCCGGGCCGTCCGCGAGCGAGGGCGCGCCACGTCCCCCGAGGATCAAGGGACAGGTGGTCACGTAGACCTCGTCCACCAGTCCAGCCGCCAGCCACTGGGCGAGCAGGTCGCCCCCGCACTCGAGCAGCAGCGTCGCCACCCCGCGACCCGCGAGGTCGGCGGCCACCGCGGCGGGTTCGGTAGCCCCCTGGGCCGGGGTGTAGAAGATCCTCTCTACCCGGGGATCGTCGCGACGAGGCGGGATCGGCCCGCCGCGGGTGACGACGGCGTTGATCCAGCGTCGACCCTCCACGGGCGGGTGCTCGACGTCGAAGAAACCATCCGCCTTCAAAGCGGCGAGATCCTCGTCGCTGGGCACCAGCGGCAGCGGCCAGTTGCGGAAGGTCTTGCCGCCGACGAGCACCGCGTCGGCGCGCGCGCGCAGCACGCTCATGTAGCGACGGTCGGTAGGCGTCCCCAGCGCGAAGTGATCGTAGTCGGCGGTGGCGATGCGGCCGTCCAGCGAGATCGCGGTGTTGCTGACGACCCTCATCGCGGCCCGAGCCCGAAGTCCTCGCGCGAGCGCCAGCACTCCACGGCCACGTTGCCCACGTTGGGCATGTCGAAGGGCGCCTTGGTCACCTTCACGCGGGCGCGGTCGACCGGGAAGGCGCTCACGAGGAGCTTCGCGACGTCTTCCGCCACCGTCTCGATGAGGCGATACTCCTTGCCCTCCACCAGCGCCGCCATCGCCTTGTTCGCCTCGTAGTAATCCACGAGATCGCGCGCGCGGTCGTGCTTGGCCGCCTCGCGCCAGTCGGTCTCCGCCTCCCAGTCGATCACGATGCGCTGTCGGATGTGGCGCTCGTACTCGTGGAAGCCGATGCGAACGTCGAAGGAGAAACCGTTGCCGTGGACGCGGTCACGCATCCGGGCGTGCTATCGCGACCCGGCATACGGGCACGGCGATCCGCATTGACGGCCCATGGTTGCCGGGGCAATGTGCGCCGTTGCGGAGTCCGTGATGCGCGTCCTGATTTGCTACCCGCCCATCGAGTCGGCAAAGGGGTCGCCGATGCTCACCCAGAACCGCCAGTTCCAGTGGTTCACCGAGCCGAGCTACCTCTACCCGTGCATCCCGGCCTCGGCCGCTACTCTGGTCCAGAGCATGGGCCACGAGGTGTGCTGGGTGGACTGCATCGCCGAGCGGAAGTCGTGGGCCCAGTTCGACCGCATCGTCCGTGACTTCAGGCCCGACGTGGTGGCGATGGAAACGAAGTCGCCGGTGGTACGCATGCACTGGAAGATCGTCGACCGCATCAAGGCGATGGTCCCGGGAAGCAAGGTGGTGATGTTCGGCGACCATATCGCCGGTAACCCACGGGAAACGCTGGAAGAGTCTCAGGTCGACTTCTGCATCACCGGAGGCGACTACGACTTCTCGCTGCGGTCCATCGTGTGGTACCTCAGCGAGGGAAAGGCGCTCGAGAGCGGCATCTGGTGGAAAAACGACGACGGCACGGTGAACGAGGGGCCACCGTACAAGTCGCAGTACAGCCTCGAGTCCCTGCCCTTCTGGGACCGGGACCTCACCAACGCGCACCTGTACTTCGAGAAATGGAAGTATCGACTGCCGTTCTTGTGGACGATGGCCGGTCGCGACTGTCCCTACGGCAAGTGTACCTTCTGCTCGTGGACGGTCACCTACCCGAAGTTCAGCACCGTCTCGCCGGAGCACCTCGCCGACGAGATGGAGATGCTCATCCAGCGCCATGGCGCGAAGAACATCTTCGACGACACCGGCGCGCTGCCGACCGGCAACTGGCTCACGCGCCTGTGCAACGAGATGATCGACCGGAAGATCAACGAGAAGGTCGTCTTCGACTGCAACTTCCGCTTCGACTACTTCACCGAGAAGAACGTCCATCTCATGAAGAAGGCGGGCTTCCGCAAGCTCATCCTCGGCATCGAGTCGGCCTCGGAGCGCACGATCGACATCCTCGACAAGTCGATCACCAAGGAAGTGATCATCGAGGGCTGCAAGATGGCCTCGGCCGCGGGCCTGCAGCCACACCTGACGATGATGGTGGGCTACCCCTGGGAAACCAAGGAAGATGCTTACGAGACGCTCCGCCTCGCGAAGTACCTCATGCACGAGGGCTACGCGCACCACCTCCAGGCCACGGTGGTGATGCCCTACCCGGGCACCCCGCTCTTCAAGCTCTGCCAGGACATGGGCTGGATCCGCTTCGACCCGCGCGACTACGATCGCTACGACATGACCGAGCCCGCCTGCGTGCTCACCGACATGGACCAGGAGCAGGTGGTGCAGATGGCCGGCCAGTTCTACAAGCTCTACGTCCACCCGAAGTTCCTGATGCACCAGCTCCGGAACCTCAACAGCGTCGACGACCTCGACTACATGCGCCGCGGCGTCACCGCCATCTGGGGACACATCAAGGACTTCGCCAGCATCCGCGGCGACCACGGCGCGCGCGAGATCGCCGCCGCCAAGTAAAAAAGGTGCCGGAGGTTAAGGGTTAAGACTTGGCTCTTGACGCCCCAGGACCCCCCCCACGATGACACCCGCGCGTCGGCCCTCCGCCGCGTCGATCCCCACGAGCAGCACCGGCCGTGCGAGAGGCACCAGCCGGGGCAACAGGCCGGGGTCGTCCGTGGCCACCAGATCGAGGCAAGCGGTGCCGTTCGGCAGCTCGCCCATGCGGCCGAAGGGCGCCTTCCACCGGCCTGACCCGAGAACCTCGAGCAAGCGTACCTCGAGTCGGTACCCCGGGTCGGGACCCCGACGCAGCCACGTTCCCACCAGCGGGGGGCGCCCACCTGGCCCGGAACTCCGTCGCAAGTGTAGGTAGGCCGTCGCGTGGGCCTCGATGAGCGCCCGCGCGGCCGCGGGCGCCTCGTCGTCGTGCCACCACGCCTCGCGGAGCAGGTCGTCGTTCACGAGGTAGTGCCCCACGTGCACGCCCACGGCCTGCGCCACCCGGTCGACGAGACAGCTCCAGGCCGCGAGTGCCCCGGGGTCCAGCCATCCCCCCCGGGCCAGCTGCCAGTCGGGCAGCGCCCCGCCGTGGAGCACGAGCACCGGCTCCGCGCCCGCGGCCCGGTCGGCGCGCAACTGCCCACCCAGCAGGGCCAGCTCGCTGGCGGCGTAGTCGCCTCGCGCCGGCTCCACCCGGGCCCACGACACGCGGTGGAGCGACATCGGACGCATACCAGCTTCCACGTTACCCGGGGCTTCACATGCGGCACGTGGGCATCCTCACCGGCGGCGGCGACGCCCCCGGCCTCAACGCGGTCATCCGCGCCGTGGTCAAGTACGGCGTGGGCCAGAAGGGCTGGCTGCTCTCTGGCGTGGAAGACGCCTTCGACGGCCTGCTGTCCGACCCGCTCCGCGTGCGGCGCCTGGTCCCGCGCAACTGCGGCGGCCTCCTCCAGCGCGGCGGCACCGTGCTCGGCACCACCAACCGCGGCGACCCCTTCCGCTGGAAAGATGGGCACGACCACGGTCGCGACGTCCTCCGCAACCTCGAGGGGCTCGGCATCGACGGGCTCATCGTGGTGGGCGGCGACGGCACGATGCGCATCGCCAACCGCCTCATGCGGGAGCACGGTCTGCCCGTCGTGGGCGTGCCGAAGACCATCGACAACGACCTCGGCGCCACCGACCTCACCTTCGGCTTCCAGTCGGCCGTCGACTGCGTGGCCGACGCGCTCGACCGCCTGCACACCACCGCCGAGTCGCATGACCGCTGCATCGTCGTCGAGGTGATGGGTCGCGACGCCGGCTTCATCGCCCTGCACGGCGGCATCGCGGGCGGCGCCGACGTCATCCTCTTGCCCGAGTTGCCCTGGGACATCGCGCGGATCGCGCACAAGCTCGACCAGCGCAAGCGCCTCGGGCGACCCTTCTCCCTCGTGGTCGTTGCGGAGTCGGCCCGTCCCATCGGCACTGACGACGCGAAGGGCCGGGCCGCCGAGCTCGTGGTCGAAGCCATCAAGGGCGCCCTGCCGGAAATCGACGTGCGCACCACCGTGCTCGGCCACCTGCAGCGCGGAGGCAGTCCCGACGCCTTCGACCGCGTGCTGGCCACCCGCTTCGGCGTGGGCGCCGTCGACCTGGTCGAGGCGGGGCGCTGGGGCGAACTCGTCGCGCTGCGCGACGGTCGCGTGGTGGGGGTGCCCATCGAGGAGGCCGTCCGCGCCAACCGCACGGTGGACCCCGAGGGCGAACTTGTGCGGGTGGCGCGCGCCGTGGGCGTAGAACTCGGCGCCTAGAACCTACGGGGTCTTGAAGGCATAGTTCATCTGGGCCGCGTGCTGCGACAGGTCCTCGATGTAGTCCATCGCCGCCGGCGAGGGCTGGGCCGCGTAGGCCTGCCGCGCCAGCCGCATCGCCTCGTCGAGGTTGCCAGCACGCTCGGCGGCCACCGCGTCGTTGTGCAACTGCCGCGCCGTGCCCGGCTCGGGGTCGGCGTAGATGCTGCGGCGAATGGTTTCAGGCAGCGGCACGATCTTGTCGGCCAGGGCGGTGGCGAGGTCGTCAGCGAGGCGCTCTCGCAGTTGCATGCTGGCGGGAATGTCGAGGTTGCCCTCGTTGACCCACGCGCTGCGAACGTCGCGATCGACATGCTCCGCGAAGCGGACAGGCGCGCTGCCAAGCCCGTCGACGACCATCTCGCCGGAGGCCGAGCCCTTGAGCGAGTAGCGGCGGCGCTCCTGGTAAACCGAGCTGCCGTAGTCAAGCCCCGGGTAGTTGCCCTCGATGTCGATGCTGGTGGTGACTTGCTCGTCACAGCGGTGGACGGTGAGCCGCTGGGCCGCGTCGGGCCGCACCACGATGCCGGGGCGAGAACCCAGCGCATTGACCAGCGAGTCGGCGAGCGCCCGGCAACCGGGCTCGGCCGCGACCACCGCGACCTCGGTCTGCTGCAGCGACAAGGCGGCAGGCGGCTGGACCGTCCAGCTCACCTGGTGCACGCAACCGAGAAGAAACAGCATCACGCTCATACTGTCGCCGCCGAGAGAGCAGGTTGCAATTTTTTTCCCTACCCACGCTCGAGGCCCACGCGCAGGTCGTCGCCCACGCGCTCGACAACGTCGATGGCAAAGGCCGGCGCCGTCGCGAGCCGGTAGCCCTCGCCCGCCACGAAGCCGGGCCCGCCCGCGAGCACCCGCGCGTTGACGAAGAGCTCGATGCGGTCGACGTGACCGGCGTCGAGGAAACTCCGATGGACGTGCGCTCCACCATCGACGAGCACGCGGTGCAGGCCGCGCGCGGCCAGATCGCGCAACACGGCGTGCACGTCGACACGCCCGCCGCGAGACGGCACCCGGACCACCTCGGCGCCAGGCAGTTCGCCCTCGTCCAGCGCATAGACCAGGGCTGTGCGCCGTTGCAGCACCAGCGCGCCCGGAGGGGTGCGCAAGTGGCTGTCGAGGATCACCGGCACCGCGTCGCGACCGCCGGGGATGCGGGTCGTTAGCGCCGGGTCGTCGGCGAGCACGGTGCCCACGCCCACGACGATGGCGTCGTGCTGGTCGCGCAGGCGGTGGCTCGCCTCGCGAGCGGCCGGCCCCGTGATCCAGCGGGCCTCGCCGTAGGCGCTGGCGATGCGACCGTCGAGCGTGATCGCCGCCTTCAGGGTCACCTCCGGGAGCCCCGTGGTGTGCGCCCGGATGAACCCGAGCATCCCGCGGCGGCACGCCGCCTCGCGCACGCCCACTTCCACCTCGACCCCGGCCTCGCGTAGCTGCCGGATGCCCTTGCCCGACACCAGCGGGAAGGGATCGACCGTGCCAACGACGACGCGCGCGAGGCCGGCGCGCAGGATCGCGTCGGTGCACGGCGGGGTGCGCCCGTGGTGACAGCAGGGCTCGAGCGTGACGAACATCGTGGCCCCGCGAACCCCGACCCCGGCGCGCTCGGCCTGGGCGAGGGCATACAACTCGGCGTGGGCGTCGCCGGGCGGCTGCGTCCAGCCCTCGGCCACCACGGCCCCGTCCTGCACGATCACCGCGCCCACCGGCGGGTTGGGTGCGGTGCGCCCCATCGCCCGGCGGGCGAGGTCGAGGGCGAGCCCCATGAAACGCTGGTCGTGGTTCACGCCGACTCGCGCGGGGTGGCGCGCTCCAGCAGGGGCCGCAACACCTCGAGGAAGTCGGCCGGCGAGGTGATCTCGTGGTACACGCTGGCAAAGCGCAGGTAGGCCACGTCGTCGAGGTTGCGCAGTTCCAGCAGCGCGAGGTCGCCCACCTCGCGGGTGCTCACCTCGGATCGCTTGGCCAGCTCTCGCTCCACGCGGCCGCAGGCGACGTCGAGCTGCTCCTCGGTCACCGGGCGCTTGCGGCAGGCAAGGCGGAGGCCGCTCAGCAGCTTGTCGCGGTTGAAGGCCTGGCGGCGCCCGTCCTTCTTTACCACGTCGGGAAGACGGAACTCGACACGTTCGAACGTTGTGAAGCGAAATTCGCACTCCTGACACTCACGACGGCGGCGGATGCTGTCGAGGGCCTCGCGGCTATCGATCACGCGGGTGTCGGCGTGCTGGCAGGCGGGGCAGTCCATGGTGGCCGGCGGCTAACCGGGGACGGGAAAGCGGGTAGTCAGCGCGTGCACCTCGGCGCGAATGCGGGCCACGTGGTCGGCATCCTGGCCGTGATCGAGAGCGTCGGCGATCCAGTGAGCGACCTGTCGCGACTCGGCCACGCCGAGACCGCGCGTCGTCATGGCGGGCGTGCCGACGCGGATGCCGCTGGTGACGAACGGGCTGCGCTTCTCGTTGGGGACGGTGTTCTTGTTGACCGTGATGCCGGCTGCCCCGAGGTACGCCTCCGCATCCTTGCCGCTGTAGGGCTTCTCGGACAGGTCGATGAGCATGAGGTGGTTGTCGGTGCCACCCGACACCAGCGCAAAGCCGCGCTCCTGCAGCACGCTGGCCATCGCCTGCGCGTTGGCGAGAACCTGGCGCTGGTAGTCACGGAACTCGGGCCGGAGGGCCTCGCCGAAGGCCACGGCCTTCGCGGCGATCACGTGCATCAGCGGCCCGCCCTGCGAGCCGGGGAACACCGCGCTGTTGAGCCCCTTCATCAGGTCGGCCTTGGCGAAGGCCAGGCCGCCGCGGGGACCGCGCAACGTCTTGTGGGTGGTGGTGGTGACGTAGTCGCAGTGGCCGAAGGGCGAGGGGTGGAGCCCCGCGGCCACGAGGCCGGCCACGTGGGCGATGTCGGCGAGCAGCAAGGCGCCCACCTCGTCGGCGATGGCCCGGAAGGCGGCGAAGTCCCAGTGGCGCGGGTAGGCGCTGGCCCCGGTGACAATGATGCGCGGGCGCTCGGCGCGCGCGATCTCCCGCACGTTGTCGAGGTCGATGAGGCCCTGCGCGTTCACCCGGTAGTGCACGGCGCGGTACAGCTTGCCGCTGCTATTGGCGGCGCTGCCGTGGGTGAGGTGCCCGCCGTTGCTCAGGTCGAGACCGAGGAGCGTGTCGCCCGGCTTGAGCGCGGCGAGGTACACCGCGCCGTTGGCCTGCGCGCCGGAGTGGGGCTGCACGTTCACGCCCTCGGAGCCGGGGAACAGCTGCATGGCGCGCACGCGAGCCAAGTCCTCCACCGCGTCGACGTGCTCGCAACCACCGTAGTAGCGCTTGGCCGGCAGTCCCTCGGCGTACTTGTTGGTGAGGCAGGAGCCCTGCGCCTCCATCACCGCCGCCGACACGTAGTTCTCGCTCGCGATCAGCTCGAGGTCGTCGCGCTGCCGGGCGCGCTCGCGCTCGATGATGGCGGCCACTTCGAAATCGACTTCGGCGAGGGACATGCGCGCTCCAGGAGGCGCCGGCGCCTATCCCGCTACCTCGCGGTGTAGGCGAAGAGCTCCTGGGCGTAGCGCGCGATGTCTGTGTTGAAGTTGCTCTCCTCCGGGAGAAAGCGCACCTGCGAGGGCGACTTGATGCTCGCGTTCACCGGCTCGTCGTCGAGCCTCACCCAGGGCACCCCCCCGGCGAGTGCGGCCTGGACCATGTCGACGGCGTGCTGGTTGTCGGGGTGCACGTGGTCGCGCTCGGTCTGCACGCGCTGATAGGGCACGCCCAGCTTGCCGACGAACTCGATGGCCTCGCGATCGGCCCAGTAGGCCTCGTCGTTGCAGGCCCCGAAGCCGAGGTGTCGGAGCCGCTCGGGCGGCTGCGAGTTCTTGTCGCGACAGCCAATGCTCCGCTCGCGATCGGGAGGCCCCTCCCAGTCCACGAGGAACTTGGCCGGGTGGGGGTTGCGCGCCAGGGCCCCGGTGGCGGCGGTGACGCCGAACGAGCGCGAAACTACCCCCACGGCCGAGAAGCGCCCGTCCTTCGACACCGCGTCGAGGGTGGCGAGCAGGGCCGCCTGGGCGAGTTTGCCGCCGTTGTCGTTGGCGCCGCCGCTCTGCCCGAGGCCCGGCGGATCGAAAGCGACCAAGGCCATGCCCTGCCGCGTGAAGGCCCCGGTGAGGCCGGGGACCAGCGACTGGCGGGCGTCGGCGTTCAGCCCGGGGACGACGACCACCACCGGCCATGGCCCAGCACCCCCGGGCGTGACGACGAAGTACGCCACCTTCTCGCCGGTTGCGGGGCTGGTGACGAAGCTCGCGGGGACCGTGGCCGCCGCCATGCCGCGGCGGGCACCGAGACCGCCGAAAGCCTCGGCGTCGGGGGACAAGAGCGCCAACAGCAGGAAGATCATGCCCACCCCTACGCGCGCCCTGCCCCGCCCCTTCGACACCTACCGACGTTCCAAGGCCACGATCTTGGCCACCCGGTTGGCGTGGCGTCCGCCCTCGTAGGGGCCAGCCACGAAGGCATCGACGATGTCGGCGGCGAGGCCGGGGCCCACCACCCGCTCGCCGATGCACAGCACGTTGGCGTCGTTGTGGGCGCGGGTAGCCCTCGCGGTGAAGGTGTCGGCGCACACCGCCGCGCGCACGCCGGGCACGCGGTTGGCCGCCATCGCCATGCCTTGACCGGTGCCGCATACCAGCAGGCCTCGGTCGGCCTCGCCGCTCTCCACCGCGCGAGCCACCAGCGCGGCGTAGTCGGGGTAGTCGCAACTCTGGGCGTCGTGGGTGCCGAGGTCGTGTACCTCGTGGCCCTGCGTGCGCAGGCGCTCCACCAGTTGGCGCTTGAGGGCGAGGCCCGCGTGGTCGGAACCGGCGGCAATCTTCATGCGACGGTCTTATCGCGGCGGGGATAGGTCGGCGCCGTGCGGGCCACCCTCCTCGTCAACATCGGCTCGCCCGAGGCGCCCACGGCGGCGGCGGTGCGGCCCTACCTGCGCGCCTTCCTTGGCGATCCTCGGGTGATCGACATGCCGGCAATCCCGCGCTGGCTCCTCGTCAATGGTCTCATCGCGCCCTTCCGCGCCCCCGCCTCGGCACGGAAGTATGCCGAGATCTGGACGCCGGAGGGCTCGCCGCTCACCGTGCATGGCCGCGCGCTAGCCAGTGCCCTCGGCGCGACCTACTGCACCCGGTACGGTCGACCGTCGCTCGACGACGCCCTCGACGAGCACGCCGACGCCGACGAGATCGTGGTGGTGCCGCTGTACCCGCAGTACGCCGGCGCCACCATCGGATCCACCCTCGACGCCCTGGGACGGGCCCTTTCGCGACGCGCGCGGGTGCCAGCCATCCGGGTGGTACCGCCCTTCTGGAGCCACCCTGCCTTTCTCGACGCGGTCGCGACCGTCGCCCGGCCGGTGCTCGACGAGTTCCGCCCCGACGCGGTCTTGTTCAGCTACCACGGCCTGCCCGAGTCGCAGGTGCGCGCCGCCTGCGACCGGGGCCCGCGCGAGGGCTGCTGCGACCAGTCAACGCCCCCCTTCTGCTACCGAGCCCAGTGTGTCGCGACAACACGACTACTCGCCGCGCGACTGGGCGTCGAACCCCTTACCAGCTTCCAGAGCCGCCTCGGCCCCGCCGCGTGGACCGGCCCGTCCACGCAGTCGATGCTCGCCCGCTTGCCCGCGCAGGGGGTCAAGCGCCTGGCGGTGATCACCCCGAGCTTCGTGGCCGATTGCCTGGAGACGCTGCACGAGCTGGGCGTGGAGGGCGCCGCCGAGTTCCGGGCGGAGGGAGGGGAAGAACTGCGCGTGGTGCCGTGCGTGAACAGCCACCCGGCGTGGGTCGAGGGGCTGCGCGCGATCGTAGGCGGTGATGGGAGAGAGTAGGGAGGAGGAAGTAGGGAGGAGAAAGGAGAAGGGCTGGTGATTCGACCGGGGTCGGCCCGGCCCGCCAGCGGCGCGGGGGAGCGTCCCGGAGGTAACGGCGCGCACTCCCCCCAGGAGCCGGAGTGTCGCCCCTAGCCCAACAGCCGCTCCAGGTCCCCGGCCGTGTGCGCCCCGCACAAGAACCCCACCTCGAAGGCGCTGGGCGGGAAGTAGATCCCGGCGCCCAACCACCGGTGAAACAGCTCGTTGTAGCGAGGTTTCACTGCCGGATCGAGCCCCACGTCGGTGCGCGGCGGGGCGCCCTCTCCGAGCCAGGGCCACACGATGGGACCGTGACGCACCCACTGGACCTTGCCCTTCGGCAACCGGTCGAAAGCCTCGCCGAGCATTGCGAGGTGACGGTACACGTCGCCGCGGGAGAGCACGTCGAGCGTCGCGTTGCCCGCCGCGAGCGCGACGGGGTTTCCTCCCATGGTCCCGGCCTGGTACACGCTGCCCGCTGGGGAGAGGCGGTCGAGGATCGCCGACGGCCCGACCACCGCCGACACCGGCAACCCGCCGCCCACGATCTTGCCAAGGGTGATCAGATCGGGCGCCACGTCGACCACGCGCTCGTAGCCGCCGTAGTGGAAGCGGAAGCCGGTGATCACCTCGTCGAAGATGAGGAGCGCGCCATGCTTCGAACACAAGTCACGTAGGCGACGCAACCACTCCGGGCGCTGCACCAGGAGCCCGTTGTTGGCCGGCACCGGCTCGACGATCGCCGCCGCCAGCGAAGCGCCGTGCAGCGCGAAGGCATCGACCAGCGCCT
Organism: Deltaproteobacteria bacterium; assembly: GCA_016875435.1. Classification (GTDB taxonomy): domain Bacteria; phylum Myxococcota_A; class UBA796; order UBA796; family SXON01; genus SXON01. The sequence goes on from VGRE01000036.1 coordinate 11,604, forward strand.
GCTCGTCGTCGAGCGGCAGCACCACGGTGTCGGCGGCGGCAGCGGCCGGCACCCCGGCGCTGTCGCCGATGCCGAAGCTCACCAGCCCCGAGCCGCCCTTCACCAGCATCGCGTCGGCGCAGCCGTGGTAGCAGCCAGAGAACTTGAGGATGCGGTCGCGACCGGTGTGCGCCCGGGCGAGGCGCAGCGCCGTCATCACCGCCTCGCTGCCGGTGCACATGAGGCGACAACGGTCGCGACCCGGGTAGCCGGCGAGGATGCGCTCGCCCAGCTCGATCTCCGCGCGCGTGGGCGTACCAAAGGCGAGACCGTCGGCCACCGCGCGCTGCACCGCCTCGATGACCTCGGGGTGGGCGTGCCCGAGGATGAGCGGGCCCCAGGCGAGGCAGAAGTCCGTCCACTGCTCGCCGCCCTCGCCGAACATCGTCGCGCCGCGACCGCGCGCCACGTAGCGAGGCGTTCCCCCAACGCTCTTGAACGCCCGAACCGGGCTGGACACGCCCCCGGCAAGCACCCCCCGGGCCCGGTCGAAGAGTTCCTCATGGATCGACATGGATGACCTCGAAATCAAATACTTTTTCGGCCCCGCGCGTCCACGGCAAGGCGCCGCCGGTCCCCTCCCCGCTCCGCAACACCACGCCGTCGAGCGCGAGCACGCAGCTCCAGCGTTCGCCGTCGACGTGGGCGCCGAAGGGGATGGTGCAGCCCCCCCCCAGAGCCGAGAGCCACTGTCGTTCGGTCGCGACCGCGCGGGCGGTGGGCTCGTGGTGAAGCGCCGCGATGCGCGCGCGGGCCGCGGCGTCGTCGGCGCGGCACTGGATGGCGAGCGCCCCCTGTCCCGGTGCGCAGGGCCAGGCGCCGAGGCCGAGGCGGAAGGCGCGCAGGCCGCGCAGGCTCACCTCGGCACCGAGGCGATTCAGCCCCGCCTCGGCGAGCACGATGGCGTCGAAGCGGCCCTCGCGGAGCCTCTCCACGCGGGTGGTGACGTTGCCGCGCAAGGGCAGCACCTCAAGGTGACGACCGTGGTGACGGAAGAGGGCCTGTCGCCGGGTGGACGTCGAGCCCACGCGCGACCCGGGACGCAGCGGAAAGCCCCCGTCGATCACCGCCTCGGGACGCGCGATCAGCACGTCGTTCGCACGCTCGCGCCGCGTGACGGCGGCCACCACGAGGCCCTCGCTGTCGCCCACGGGCAGGTCTTTGAGCGAGTGCACGGCGAGGTCGATGCGGCCCTCCCGGAGCGCCGCCTCCAGCGCCTCGGTGAAGAAGCCCTTGGCGAGCGGGCCGGTGAGCGGCGCGTCGACGATACGGTCGCCCTCGGTGTCGATGCCCTCCAGGACCACGTCGGGACCGAGGTCGCGAGCGACCATGCCGCTCTGGGCGAGCGCGAGCTTGCTGCGGCGCGTGCCAAGTTTCACCGGTCCTCCTTCAGCGCGCCGATGACGGCGTGGCTGTAGCGGCGTACCGCCTGCTTCGCGGCCGAGAGCACGCGACGGCGAGTCGCGCCGTCGAGCCCCTCCATCGCGGGGCCGAGGGTGGCCTCGATCTCGCGCTCCACGAACAACTCGCGGAGCTGCTGCACGCGCGCGAGCCGCTCGCGCGCCACGTGCGCGTGCCACTGGGCCTGCCACTCGCCCATCGCGCGCTCCACTAGCGCCTGGGCACGACCTCGCGTTTCCGCGTCGAGACGCAGCCCCGGGCCGTGAAGGATGGCGTCGAGCCCGACGGCAGCGCCGTTCACCTGCGCCGGTCGCCCGAGATCCACAACCGCCAACCCCTCGGGGGCCACCAGCCACGCCGACGGCGCAGAGGTGCAGGCCACCAGGGCGCGCAGGCCAGCGCCGGAGATCTCGCCGAGCGGGCGAGCGCCCTCGCGCGGGGTCCGGTTGAAGACCACCGGCTCGAACCCCGCACGTTGCAGGCTTGCGCGCACCTGGGTGCCGATGCGACCGGCGCCGACCACCCCGACCCGCGCCCCGCGCTGGACGCCGAGACCCGGCAAGTTCTCCGCGGCGAGTTGCCCGATGCCCCGGCCGCGCCGGACCACGCCGCTGCGCCGCGCCTCCGCCCCCAGGCGCGACACGATGCGCGCCAGGGCGGCGAGATCGGCCGCGCCGCGACCGTTCTCGGCGGCGGCGGCGAAACCATCGAGCACCTGCCCGCCCACGTCGGCCTCGCCTTCCACGAAACTGTCGAGGCCGATGGCGATGGAGAGCAGGGCCCGAACCGCCTCGTCGCCGGCGATCGCCTGGGGTACCACCGCCGCGCCGGCGCCTTCCAGTCGCGACTCGACCAGCGCCTGCAAGAGCGCGCCGGTCCACGCGGCGTCGGCGGCGTCAATGACCCACAGCGAGCGGGCGCACGTGTGGATCTCCACCAGCCCCCGAGCCCCCTGGGCCACGAGCCCGCCCCACTCCGCGTCGGACAGGGGCGCGGCCGCCACCGCGCGCAGCGATGTGGGCGCCTCCCGCCAGGTGAGGCCGACGAGGCCCACGCTGCGCTGGGCCCTCATGCCGTCACCCGGTGGGCCGCCGCGAAGCCCGAGCGGGCCGCGTCGTCCATCGACCCGGCGCCGCACCAGGCCCCGGCGAGCGCAAAGCGTGTTGGCAAGGCCGATAGCTCCCGTAGGCGCGCCGCGTGCCCGGGCCCCGGGATCGCCACCGCGCGGGGGCGGCGCACGAGGTGGAGCGCGTCGAGGGTAATGCCGCGGCCGGTCAGGGCCCGGTGCTCGGTGGCGATGCGATCGCGCACGGCGTCGTCGGAGAGTTCGACTGCGGCCGGGTCGCGCGTGCCGCCGAGCAAGGTGGCGCCAGCGACGAGTCCAGCGGGCGCGCGGCCGGGGAAGAGGGACGAGGTGAACAGGGTGCCGAGCACGGCCGCGCCCTCGCGTGGGCCGGCGAGGTATCCGAAACCGCGCGGGAAGGCCGCGTCGGGGCTCAGCCAGTGCGCGCCGACGATGGGCGAGTAGGTAAACTCGGGGACAGCCAGCCAGGGACAGACCTCGCGCAGGTTCCAGCCCGGCACCGCGACCACCAGCGCCTCGGCCTCGAGCGCGCCCTCGCTCGTGTTGACCACCCAGCGATCCCCACGCCGCTCCGCGACATCCGCTGTTGTCGCGACATGGCGGACGGCCGCCGCTCCGCCGATGGCGCCGAGCCCGTCGCGTAGGGTGAATGTGCCCTTCCCCGCCGAGGGCGCCCGCATCGCCGCCCACAGCGATCTCGCGCTGAACAAGGAGGGGAAACAGCTCTCCATCTCCAGCGACTCCGGCCCCGTGGCCCAGATGCCGGTCACCAGCCCGCCCACCACCTCCTCGGCCACCGAGTCGCCGACGCGCGCCGCGAACCAGTCGCGCACCGAGGGGCCACTCTCCGGGTGGCGGAAGAGCCCGAGGATGAGCCTCGGCAACTCGGCGAGCCGGAAGGGGAAACGCCGTAGGCGACCGCCTCGCCGCAAGTAACGAGCTCCGCCCGCGAGCGGCACCACCGCCTCCGAGAGGCCGAGGAGCCCGAGCAACTCGAACACGGCGCGCGAGCGCCCGAGGAAGGTGGTGGGACCGGCCTCGATCCGCCAGCCCGGCAAGGGCTCGAGCGTCTGGGCCAGGCCGCCCAGGGGCCCCGGGTCGACCACCCGGACGGCGTGCCCCTGTGCCGACAAGCGAGCGGCGGCAGCGATGCCGGCGATGCCCCCGCCCACCACGATGGTGTCCATGCGCTAGGCCGTCTCTGAGTACCGTCGCGAAGCGACGTCTGCCTCGAGGTAACGGTCGAAGACCGCGCAGACGTTGCGGATGAAGAACCGACCGGCGGGGGTGACGCTCACCCTCGTGCCGTCGACCGTCACCAGCCCATCGTCCACGAAGCGGCCAAGCCGCACCCGCTCCTCGCCGTAGTCCCCGTTGCCCAGGTCGACGGTGAAGTTGCAGAAGAGCGACATGATCACCCGGCGCCGCTCCACGTCGTCGGCACTGAGCAACACGCCGCGTTCTACCGCCAGCTTCCCCTCCGCCAGCAGCTGGGCGTAGCGTTCACGGTCCTTCGTGTTCTGGGCGTAGGCGCCGTCGAAGCCGCCAATGGCGCTCACGCCGAGGCCGAGCAGGTCGAGCCCGGCGTGGGTGGTATAGCCCTCGAAGTTACGTTGCAAGCTGCCGTTTTCCAGCGCGCTCACCAGCTCGTCGCCCGGGAGCGCGAAGTGGTCCATTCCCACCTCGACGTAGCCCTCGGCGCCCAGTTTCTCGCGGGCGAGCGCCCACATGCGGGTGCGCCCGTCGCTATCGGGCCGGGCGAAGCGCTCGATCAGCTTCTGCTGTGGCTTGAGCCAGGGAACGTGCGCGTACTGGAAGAGGGCGATGCGCGTGGGACGCAGGCCGGCCACCGCGTCGAGCGTGGCCTCGAAGCTCGCCTCGGTCTGGGACGGGAGACCGTAGACCAGGTCGACGCCCACTTGCGACAGGCCCGCGCCGCGGAGCACGCTGAATGCTTGCTCGACGAGGGGGAAGGGCTGGGGACGGTTGACCGCCGCGAGCACCTGCTCGTCGACGTCTTGCACGCCGAGGTTCACCCGGGTGAAGCCAATCCGGGGCAGGGCCTCGAGTTCCTCGGGGCTGACCGTCCGAGGGTCCACCTCGATCGACAGCTCGGCGCCGTCGGCGCGGGGCCAGATCGCGGCGAGGCCGTCGACCAGTCGCGACAGCTCCTCGCTGCGCAGGAAGGTGGGCGTCCCCCCGCCGAGGGCGAGCTGTCCCAGCGCCCGACCGGGGCGCTGGCAGGCGTGCCAGAGCGCGGCCTCCCGGAGCACCGAGTCGACGTAATCCAAACCTAGATCGCGGTTCTTCCGGATCTCCACGTGGCAGCCGCAGTAGTGGCAGAGCCGCTGGCAGAAGGGGACGTGAACGTAGAGCGACACCGGCCCCTCGCCACGCGACAGGGGCTCGCGCAGCTCCGCCTCGGTGATGGCGCGGAACTGCGGCGCGGTGGGGTACGACGTGTAGCGGGGCGCGCGGGTGCGGTAACGATCGACCAACGCGGGCGACGGTACCGCGCTCACGGCAGGGCCCGCACCGCGTTGACGAATCGGGCAACCGACTCGGGCGGCGTGGCGGGTACCACGCCATGGCCGAGGTTGTAGACGTGGTCGCGCGCGCCGCCGGTGGCCTCGAACACCCCGCGCACGGCGCCCTCGATGTCACCGCCCAGCAAGACCTCGCTGGCGACGTTGCCCTGGGTAACCCAGCCCGCCATTTCACCGCGAACCGCGCGCAGGTCGGCGCCGGCGTCGACCGACACGGCCGTGAATCGGGCCTTGCCCACCCGTCGCGACAGCTGGTCGGCGCCGCGGAGGAACAAGATGGAGTCGTGCCCGGCGAGGCGGGCCGCGATGCGCTCGAGGCCAGGGGTGACGATCCGCGCGTAGGCGTCGGCGTCGAGGCGGCCCGCCCAGGTATCGAACACCTGCACGGCGTCGGCCCCGGCGCGGAGCTGGGCGAGCAGGTGGTCGGCCACGAGGTCGGCGAGGCGGTCGAGCATCGCTCGCGCCCGCAGCTCGTCGGCGCGGATGGACTGCCGCGCCAGGGGAAACTCCCCGCCTTCGCCGTCGACCATGTAGCAGTAGAGCGTCCAGGGCGCGCCGGCAAAGCCGAGCAGCGCATGGCCCGGGGCTGCGGCGCGGAGCTGCGCCACGGCCTCGTACACGTAATCGAGGGGGCCAAGCCGGCTCTCGAGCTGGCGCTGCTCGCGCAGGGGGTTGGCCAGCCGGGGACCGTCGCCCGGCGTGAAGGTGAGTCCCATGCCAAGGGCATCGGGGATGACCAGGATGTCGGAGAACACGATGGTGGCGTCGAGATCGAAGCGCCGCAGGGGCTGCAGCGCCGCCTCGGTGCAGAGCGCCGGGCTGTGGACCAGGTCCATGAAGCTGTGTCGCGACCGGAGGTCGCGGTACTCCGGCAGGAAGCGGCCAGCTTGCCGCATGAGCCAGACAGGGCGCCCCTCGACGGAGGGGTCGCGATGCAGGGTGCCGAGGAAACGCTGGCGGCCGGTCACCGGTGACGTCTAGCCACCCAGGGCGTGGGAGTCGGTCAACGGGTGGTCACCGGGGAGGCCGAGCCCGCCCACGGCCGCCGCTACCGCCCAACTCCTACAGCCTACAGCCTCTCACGGGCAATTCACCTTGGTATGAGCCGCACACTCCGCCGCGCACTTCGTGCGGCGCAGCTCCAGTTCGGTGTAGTTCTGGGCCACGAGGTGCTTGTCGACGGCGGCGCACATGTCCTTGCGCCCCCGGTCCCAGGCCTTGTAGCCAGTCAGCTCGAACTTGATCACCTCGCCCGTCCAGCACTCGGCGCTGTCCAGCGCCACGTAGCAATACTTCGGGTCGGCGAGCGTGGCGTCGGGGAAGCAGTTCACGTGCGCATCGGCGGCGCGCGCATCGCACGAAGCCGTCTCGGCGGGGTCGGCCAGCGGCGACTGCAGCTTCCGGTAGATGGTGTACGCACGAAGCGCGGCCTCCAGCGCAGCACGGGTGGCTTTCTCGGCTGACTTCTCCGAGGAGCCGCCCGACGCGATGTCGAAGGTCTCGCGCACGTTGCAGCCCTCGGCGGTGCCAGACCACGCGGCCAAGCACCGATTCGGCTCGCCCGCGGTCGCGACACTGAGCAGCATGATCATCATTTTCTCCTCCTATCTCCGTCCCAAGCGACGGCGAATCACCCACGATGCCGTCGCAAATGCTCCCGCGAGCAGCGGCCACAGGGGCGCCGCCCACAGCGCTGTCTCCTCGCGGTCACGCACCACGCGCGAGGCGGCGGGGTCGCGCAGGGGCTCGGCAAAGCTGCCGGGTTCCACGTGCCGGCCGCCGGTGGCCTCCGCGAGCGCCCGCAAGAGCTGGCCATCCGAGTCGATCCGGTCGAGTTCCGCGTCTCTCGTCACCACCGCGTACACGCTTTCCGCCTGCCCGAGGTCCTTCCCATCGGCCAGCTGCGCGCTCACCTTGACGCGGTGGGCGCCCCGCTCGACCGTCGGCACCTCGAAGCTGGCCAGCCCGTCGGCGCCCGTCGGCCCTGAGAGCGGCACCTGCCCCTCGGGACCGTCCACCGCGCCCACCACGTTGGCGCCGACCACCGGCGCGAAGCCCGCGTCGCGCACGCGCACGGTCACGCGAAGTTTCTCCCCCGGCTCCACGTTCTCGCGCGCCACGTCGATGGTCACCGCCTGGTCGTCGGGGTCGCCCACGAGCCATCGCATCGCGTTCTTCCAGAAGCGCAGGTAGGCCTGGTTGCCGCCGCCCTTTCCCGCCTCGCCGAAGGCCCAGCGCCAGGAACTGTCAACGGCGAGGGAGAGAGTCCGTCCCTTGCCCACCTGCCGCACCGCGAGCACCGGCGTGTCGCGAGCTGGATGCTCGAGGAGGACGGCGGCCCCGGGCACGGCCCCGTCGTTGAGATTGAGCCCGTCCATGTCGCCGAGACCGGACCAGAGCGCCGCGTTTTCCGCCGGGTCGGCGGCGAGACGGGTGACCGGGTGACGCGCCCCCGCCCCCGTGAGCGCGGGACGGAAGCGCGCGGCGTCGGACGCCTCGCCCTCGAGGCCGAGCTTCACGGGGAGCACCCCCGCCACCGGCGTGCCGCCGTAGGCGCCGAGATCGAAGCTGCGATCGCCACCGATCATCGCCAGCGCGCCGCCCCGCTCCACGTACTCGCCGAGGTTGGCCAGGAGCGTGGGCGCGTCGTGCTCGAAGTAGGGCTGGTAGTCGAAGTTCTGCAGGATCACCAGGTCGAAGGTGGCAAGGTCGTCGGCGAAGAGCCGCCGGTAGGGAAACTCGATGAGCGACAGCTCGGAGCCGCGGTAGCCCGAGCCGAAGTCTTCCAGCGTGCGGAGGATGAAGAAGCTGACGAGGTCGACGCCCGGGTCTTCCTTCAGGAACAGCCGCAGGAACTTCTGGTCCATCGACGGCGAGCCGCACACCTGCAACACGCGCACCCGGTCGCGCACCACGCGGATTGCGCGCGACATCGCGTTGTTCGTCGGCACCGCGTCGCCCTCGGGCACCGCCACGCTGGCCTCGTAGATGTAGCGACCCGGGCTGTCGGGCGTGAGGGTGAAGGTGGCGCTGCCCTTGCCGTCGGCGCCGAGGCGCACCGACTTGGCCCCCGCCGGCTGGCCGTTGCGGGTGAGGCTCACCGCCACGTTCTCCACCGCCAGGCCGGTGGCCGCCACGTCGACGGCGAGGGTGAAGGGGGCGCGCAGGAAAGCGAAGGAGCCGGCGCGGAAGTCGGTGACAGCGAGGTCGGGTACGTCTCGGTCGCGACCCACCTGGTAGATGGTGAGCGGCCCCGGCAGGTCGGGCAAGAGCGAGGCATCGATCTTCCCGTCGCGCACCAACCCGCCGCGATCGATGCCGTCGGTGACGAGCACCACCCCGGCGAGACGCTCGCCCGCGTACCGACGCGCGAGCGCCTGGAGCACGGCGGGGAAGTTGGTGGCGCCAAGTTCGGCAGCCAGAGGCTGGCCACTGCGGAGATCGCCGCCGAAGTGGTAGATGTCGGCCGTCCCCAGTCGCGAGGCAAGGGCCGTGGCCACCGCGAGACGCGTGCCCCCCTCGGGCTCGGCCACCCCCATCGAGCGCGAGGCATCGACGAGCACGACGAGGCGACCCTCCTCGGCCCGCTCCCCCTCCGCGACCAGTACCGGTCGCGACACCATCCACACGATCAGCCCCAGCGCCGCGGCCAGTAGCACCCACTCCGGCGCGCGGCGGCGCTCCACGGGCGCCGGCCGGAACGCCAGGCCGAGCGTCGCTACGCTCGCGAGCACGGCGAGCCCGATGGCCAAGCCGTCGCCTGTGAAGACGAGCTTCCCGCCCCACGCGCCGCCAAGGAGCCAGGTCACTCGATTCGCCCCTGGTCCATCAGCGCGCGCACGTGGGCCTGGTCGTGCTTGTAGTTGCTGGTGAGCGCGTACATCACCACGTTGACCGCCAGCTTGATCGCCTCGCGGCGTTGCAGCTCTCCGCCGGGGTTGCAGGCGAAGCGGTCGAGGCCGTCCTCGCGCCGGTCGAGCGCGCCCGAGAGATCGTCGCCCGAGTAGATCACCGGGTGCATCGAGCCGAGCTGGATGCCCTCGAGCACCCCGCGCGCGGCGAGCCGACCCACCGGCTCCTTCAGCAGGAAGAAGGAGCGGTACACCGAGTGGTCGGAGCTCAGCACCGCGAGCGGGCGCGTGGGGAACAGGCTCGCGAGCAGGGCGCGGACCGACTGGTCGAAGGGGCCCTGGGCCTCGCCGCTGGCGTCGTCGACGAGCAGGAAGCCGCCGTAGCTGAGGTAGCGGACCAGTTGCGCGCGAGCGCGCTCGGAGAGTGCGGGGAACGCGCCGTCGCCGACCAGCACGGCGAAGGGGTGGGCGAACAACTCCGGGTCGTCGGGCGCCACCGCCACGCTGCGCGGGTTGCACTCCACCGAGGTGGTCTGGATGAGCTCGAACAGCAGCCGCGTCCAGGCGTTGGGCCTACTGATCGTGCCGCGTTCGAGCTGGATCTCGGCCACGTCGAGCTGAGAAGCCTCGCCAAAGGCCAGCGCGCGGCGGGCGGCCAGCAGGGCGGCAAGGGCGAGTAGGCCGCGCCGTGTCATGCCGCTTCCTCGGCGGGCTGGCGAGCGGCCAGCCCCTGCGCGGCGACGAGCGCGGTGGCGGCGAACAAGCAGGCGGCGAGATCGAGCGCCAGCTTGCGGCGAGCACGGTCGGGGTCGATGCGCGCCGTCACCTCGGCGAGGGGCTCGTCGGGGCGCACGTCGGACTCGGCCAGCGGCGTGTTGACCGCCACGTCAGCGAGCCGCGGCTCCCCGTCGCGACCCACCACGTAGGCGCCGGGGACGGAGGGCAGGAAGCGCACCACCCCGGCGGCCCGAGTCACCTCCACGCGGCCGCCGTCGGGGCCGGTCACATCCACCTCGACGCCGATCGGCACGCTCACCTCCACCGGCTCGCCGACGGTGCCGCTCACCCGCGCGCCGCTGCTGCCCAACTCGGCGCCGAGCCAGGACACGAGGCGCTGCCAGGTGGGGGCGTAGATGGCCTGCAACGGGAAGTTCGTCCAGCCGAGGTCGGCGCTGCTCGTCCACAGGTACACTCGCCCGCGGCCGATGCGGTGCTCCACCAGCGCCGGTACGCCGGTGTCGTATCGCAAGAGCGTTCGAACGTCGCTCGACTCGACGTAGGGCTCTAGGGAATACACGCGGCGGCTGCGCACCCGCCCGAAGCCCTCGCGACCGGCGCCCACGAAGGGCTCGAACAGCTCGAGATCGGCGCCGGGCAGGGCCAGCGGCACGCCCTCGCCGGCGTCCAGCGCCACCAGATCGCGAACGCGGCCGAGCCGGGAGGGCAACAGGCCGCCCAGCACGGGGTTCCAGACCTCCGCGCTCACGTTGTCGCCGACCGCGAGGACGAGCGCGCCGCCCCCGCGAACGAAGTCGACGAGGACCGGGGCGATCGGGGAAGGATCCCCGACGTTGGCGAGCACCGCCACCTGCCACTTGCCCTCCACCAGTCGCGACACGCCGCCGGGCGCCACCACGTCGATGCCTGCGCCGTTCCCGGCGAAGGGCGCGAGCGCTCGCTCGAGGAAGTACACCTCCGACTTCGTGGGCGTGCTGCCCGGGTCGCCGTCGACCACCAGCACCCGTGACTTGCCGACGCGCGGCAGGTGGAAGTACCGGGTGTCGTCGAGCGGCAGGGCCGGGTCGGCGAGTGAGACCGAGGCCACGCCGCCCTCGGCCTGCCGGGGAACGGTGACCGACACCGAAACCTCGGCGGGACCCTCCCCGGTGGCGCCGGGTGCCTCCACGAAAACCGTCATCTGCGCGCCGTCGGGGAGGCGCACCGTGGCGGGCACCTCGCCCGCGGGGCCGAAGTTGCGGACGGTCACCGACACGGTGCCGCCCTCCAGGCCATCGCCGTAGCGCGCCTCGGTGACGACGAGGTTGGCCGCGAGGGCAGGCGCGAAGGTGCGGGGTAGCAGCGCCGATCCGGTCGCCACGAGCCGCTCGATGCCATGGGTCGCCGTCGCGAGCCGCCCAGGACCGCTCCCGTCGCCGATCACCACCACCTCCCCCGGCTGGCCCTGGAGAAGGCCCCGCGCCAGCGCGAGGGCGCCGTCGAGGTCAGTGCCACCCGAACCCTGGCGCGTGGCCTCCAGGAGCGTGGCGACCAGCGCGTGATCGGTGGTGAAGCCCGCCAGCGTCTCCGCCGGGGCTCCGGCGGTGATCGCCGCGAGCTGCACGCCCTCGCCGAGTCCGCGGGACACCGAGACCGCCTCGCGCTGGGCGCGGGCGAAGGCCGGCTCGCCCTCCACCCGCTGGTCCATCGAGAGCGAGGTGTCGAGCACGATCACCACCCGGCCGCTGCCGCCGATCGTCGTGCGTGTCTCCGGCAGGCGCAGCTCGGGACGCGCCGCCGCCAGCACCAGCCCCAGCAGCCCCAGGAGCCGGAGGAGCAAGATGAGCCGATCGTGCAGGCGGCGACGGCGCTCGAGGCGGATGCGGAGCCGCTCCAGGAGCAGCATCGCGCCGTAGGGCACCCGCTCGGTGGGGGCGCGGCGCACGAGGTGGGCGAGCACCGGGCCCAGGAGCACCACGCCAGTCGCGAGCGCGAGCGGGGCGAGCAGGGCCAGGCTCATCCGAATCGTCCCTCGCGCCCGCGGAGGAACTCGCCGATCACCGGCACCAGGTCGGCGCGGGCCTCCACGAGGTGGTGGACGCCCCGGCGGGCGCGCACGCCATCGCGCACCTCGGCCACGAAGCGCGCCGCCTCCTCGCGAACCGACTCGCGCATGGCGGCGGGGTCGAGCGTCTCGTCGGCACCCCCCTCGAGGGAGTAGAGCTTCAGCGGCTGCGCGAAGTCCAGCTCGAACTCACGGCGGTCGAAGACGTGGATCGCGCGCAGGTCGACCCGGCGCCGGGCCAGGGCGTCGAGCGCGCCGACCCAGTGGGCGGTGGGCTCCATGAAGTCGCCCACGAGGACGAGCAGGCTGCGGTCGTGCGCGCGGGTGCCCACGGCCGCCAGCGTCGTGGCGAGGTCGGCGCGGCCAGCCGGGCGCAGCGCCGCGAGAGCGGCGAAGATGCGGGCGAGCTGGGCGCGGCCCCGACGCGGGCGCAGGACGACCCCGCCGCTCCCGGCGGCGACGTGCAAGCCGATGGGCTCGTTCTCGAGGAACAGCAGGTAGGCGATTGTCGCGACAATAGCAACGCTCGATTCCCACTTTTCGCCGGTGCTGCCGAGGTCGGCCGAGGCGTCCAGCACCAGGGTGGCCCGCATCTCGGTCTCGGCGCGGTAACGTCGCACCACGAGCCGGTCTCGACGACCGAGCACGCGCCAGTCGAGGTCGCGGAGGCTATCCCCCGGGGTGTAGGGCTTGTAGTCGGCGAACTCGACCGCCTGTCCCACCCGCACGCTGCGGCGCAGGCCCACGCCCAGGCCCGCCACCACCTGGCGCGCCCGCAGGTGCAGGCTCGCCACGCGCGCGACGACGTCTTCCCGCCATGGCACCGGCGCAGACAAGGCGATCAGGGCGCCGGGACGGCGCTGAGGATGCGGCGCACGATCTCCGAGGCGCGCAGCCCCTCGGCCTCGGCGGCAAAGCTCGGGACGATGCGATGCTGGAGCACGCTGGTGGCCACCGCGCGCACGTCGTCGATGTTCGCGTTGCGACGCCCGTGCAGGGCGGCGCGTACCCGCGCGCCGATCAACAGGTACTGGCTCGCCCGTGGCCCGGCACCCCACTGCACGTAGCGCTTGACCACCTCGCCCGCCTCGGGGCCGGGGCGCGTGGCACGCGCGAGACGGACGGCGAAGCGTGGCACGTCGTCGTGATCGAGGTGGCTGCGCACGAGGTCTTGCAGCGCCACCAGCGTGTCGCGGTCGATCACCGGCTCGGGCGCCGGCCCCAGCTCCCCGGTCGTCCGCTCGACGATCTCGATCTCCTCGGCCTCGGAGGGGTAGTCGACCTCGATACTAAACATGAAGCGGTCGAGTTGCGCCTCCGGCAGCGGGTACGTCCCTTCCTGCTCGATGGGGTTCTGCGTAGCAAACACCTGGAAGGGTCGGTCCAGCCGGTAGGTCTGCCGCCCCACCGTCACCTGCCGCTCCTGCATGGCCTGGAGCAACGCCGCCTGCGTGCGTGGCGGGGTGCGGTTGATCTCGTCGGCGAGCAGCAGGTTGGTGAAGATCGGCCCGGGCACGAAGCGCAGGGCGCGGTGACCGGTGCTGCGGTCCTCGTCGAGCACCTCGGAGCCGGTGACGTCGGCGGGCATGAGGTCGGGCGTGAACTGGATGCGCCCGGAGTCGAGGCCGAGCGTCTGCGCCGTGGACTGCACGAGCAGGGTCTTGGCGAGGCCGGGAACGCCGATGAACAGGCAGTGCCCGCCGGCGAAGAGCGCGATGAGCATGCGCTCCACCACGTCGCGCTGCCCCACGATGCGGCGGCCAATCTGGGCCTCGACGTCGGCGCGGATGCGGGCAAGGCGGTCGTAGAGGGCGAGGTCGTCGTGCGGCGGCATGGATGGTCCGGGGGGCAGGGAGCTATCGCGACGCGGGAGGCGGCTCGGCGCTCTGGAGGATGCGGCGGTAACGGGCGTGGCGCTCGGCGAGCGTCGCCTGTCCGCCGGCGGCGTAGAGATCGGCGAGCGCGCCCTGGGTGTCGGGGTCGAAGGGATCGACGTCGACCGCGGCGCGGAACTGGGCGAGCGCGCCGCGCACGTCGCCGCGGGCGAGGAGCAGGCGACCTAGCGCGCGCCGAGTGACGGCGTACTCCGGGTAGTCGACGATCGACGCCCTGAGACCAGCGAGGGCCTCGTCGCGACGGCCGAGGCCCACGAGCGCATCTGACGTGCGGGCCGCGAGGGTGGGCGAGGGACCGTCGGCACCCGACGCCGCCTTGCCGAACTCGACCAGCGCCGCGTCGGGGCGGCCCGCGTCGAGCAGCATGTCGCCGAGCCGGGCGTAC